>JAYSYJ010000340.1:0-24464 GCA_043727675.1 Fimbriiglobus sp. | reverse complement strand
CAATGCCACGCGGTTCGGTCAACGTCATCTGGGTCGAACCGTGGATCGCCAGTGTCGGCGCCATTCGGTGGATCAGCGCGACCAAGCCGAGATCTTGGACGATCACTGCATCGACACCGGCGGCCGCGATGGCTTTGACAAACTCGACGACTTCGGGCAGTTCATCGGTGAAAATCAAAATGTTGAGCGCGACGAATCCACGCACGTTGTGGGAGTGCAAATAGGCCATGACTTCGGGAAGTTCCGCCAGCGTGAAGTTCGCGGCACGGGCACGGGCGTTGAATGCCGACAGTCCGAAATAGACAGCATCGGCCCCATTCGACACGGCGGCCCGCATCGCCTCCCAATCCCCAGCCGGGGCGAGCAATTCAGGACGGTCATCGGTGGAGCGAGGTTTCATTCAAGAATTGTAGCCGAAGCCCGGGGGAAGTCCGCATTTCACTTGGCGGGAAGATCGCCAATTACCCCTTGGGCGACGGCGACTCGGCTGCGGGATTGGTGCCACGCCATGACGGCAGCGATGACGTCCGCACGGGCACGGAGCGTCTCCAACTCGGCCGGGACTTCGAGGAACGGCCCTTTGCCCATTTTCTTGGCGTCGGCCAGTTTGGACATTTGCAACTCCGCACGCCAGCGCGTCAGCCCCACTTGGCGGGTCTGCTCGTTGAGCGTGGCGACTGCGCCACGCACCTCGTCGGCGGTGGCCCGTTCTTTCTCTTCGATCAACCGGAACAATTGCTGGCGTCGCACGGCGACTTCCGAAGCGGTCACACTGTCGAGGGCCATCGCCCACTCGTCGATTCGGCGATGGAAAAACTTGGAGAACGGAAACTGCGGAATCGTCTGCCCATGGCCGATGAGGCCCGCGGCACCGGGGATCGCACGCAGGTACTGCTGCACGCTCGGTAAACTGGCCGGTGTGAGACCCAAGTAGGCCGTTCGCAAAGCCTGCAAATCGGCTCGACGTTCTAAGCCCACTTTCACGGCGGTTTCCGCGTCGACCGTGTCCGGATTCACCCCGAACTCCCCGGCGGGTAAGAGTCGTTCGGCCATTTGCGAGGAGAGTCCCAACCGTCGCTTCAAGTCGGTATCGAGGAGTTTCGCCCCGAGTTCTGCCTGCCCGAGTACCGCGAGTAAACTCGCCCGTTGGGAATCGAGGTCGTCGAGTTCCACCGGCAAGCGGGCGCCGTCGGCCTTGGCCTTCTTCGCCGCATCCCGAAGAAAATCGAGCCGTTCGATGGATACCCTCAGCAAGTCGAGGCGACCTTCGACATCGGCGAGTTGGTAAAACTCTTTTGAGGCTTCGCCAGCCGCACGAATCCGGGCATCGGTGGCGAGCAGGGTTCGCACATCTCGGAGTAAAGCCCCGTTGTCGCCGGTCGGCTGCGCCGATGACAGCATCTGCGGTATTTCGCTCTCCCGTTGCAGCACTGTCGGCAATGTGGCTCGTTCACCAGCGAGCCGAATGACCGTCGCTTCCAGAACCGGCGCCCGCACCGTGACCGCCAGCATCGCCGAAGGACTTTGCGGATCAACAATCGGCAGTTTGGCGTAATCCGGTTCGAGAGCGGTCGCCACAGCTGTGGGAAGTGCGCTTGGCTTGGTCGGTTCGGTTGGCGACTGTTCCGGTGACGTGACACGGATGCACGGTGTCCGGCAACCCGCCATCGCGAGTGCCCCCACCGTCACCCAGGTTCGCCAAGTTCCCAACATGCTGCTTTAACCCGGCCCGGTAATGTGTTCTGGATGTATCGGCTTTTAGGATCATGGGGGTTGAGTGCCATTCTCGGGTTCGGTCGAATCGGGGATTTCACGTTGCTTGGGAAAGAAAATTGAAAGGACGGGCTTGACGGCGTTAGACTGGTCGGTCTAATCTAGAAGCTATGGCAGCCCGCAAAATTCAGTTGCTAGAAAATGTGGCCGGTTCACCAGCGAAGCTTCTTGCAACCGATACCGAATCGCCCGACACGGTGGTGGCCCGTCGTCACCGAGACGATATTGTGGCGGCGGCCACTGGCATCATTGCGACGGAAGGGATTCACAAATTTTCGCTCGGTCGGATCGAAAGCCGCCTGAATATGAGCCGCGGTCAACTGACGTACTATTTCCGAACCAAAGAAACGATACTGTTGGCTGTGTTTGACCGGATGCTATTCCGGATGATTGAAGAAATGATCGCGGATGCGGCCCGGAGTGGATTCGGCCCGCCCGGTTCGGGACAAGGTTCGGTATATGAGCGAGCGAAGTTCGGGCTGACCCGAATGTTGTCTCAACCGGACGGTGAAAAGGCCGACCTGTTTTCACTCGTGCATACATTCCTGGCCCAAATTCGGCACCGTCCGGATTTCCGGGCCAAACTGGCGGCGGCGAATGCCGGTTGGCGTTCGCACATCGTCGCGGATATGGAAACGGACGATCCGGCCGCGAGTGCCAAGGCGTCGCTCATTATGGCCTTGTTTCAGGGGCTGGGCGATCAAATGGCCGTCGATCCCGATGCGTTGGATCGCCCGGCGGTGCTGCGGGCCTGTTTAGAATTTCTCCGACCGTTGCTGGGTGTTTCCCCGGATTCCGCCTGAGGTAGTGCGATGATCGAAACCGCTGAGCCTGTGGCACTGATCGAAGCCCCTACCGCGAAACGCGCACCCGCCGAACCGGACACCCGGGACTTGAAAGCCCGTGTCCAGAAGCTCCGCATCGGCGGGCCTTCGCTGCGGGCCAAATCGTTCCTCAGTGGTGTCTCGTGGTTGCCGTGGATCTTGTGTGCGGTGCTCGCCCTCGCCTGGGGCGGAGTTGGCATGCGGAGTTACCGCGCGACCCCGCGCGACGACGACTCCGGCCCGGTCAGTGCCGGCAACGGGAACAACTCGACCAGCAATTCGCCGAACAGTTCTTCGGTTGGTACGAGTTCAACTTCTTCAATCGCCATTGCCCCGGTGAAAGGGTACTTGGTTCCTGCTCAGCAGATCGCAGTCAGCCCCATCGACGTTGGCGGTCAATTGATCAAACACAATTTCGTGGAAGGCAAGCTGTACACAAAAGGGACAGTGTTGGCGGAGATCGACTCGACCAACTACAAAGCCGCCGTTGAGGAATCGAAGTCGTTGGTGAGCGCCGCCAAGAGCCGGCTGGCGGCGGCCGAACAACGGTACGAAGAAATTTTGCCCAAGAGCGTCACGGCACGCGAACGCAACCAAGCCCAAGCCAAAAAAGACGATGCCGAGATCTTGGAGAAACGTGCCAAACAGGAATACGATCGGTTCAAAGGTCTGAGCAATTCTTCGGCGCTAGCTCCGCGCGAGTTCCAGCAAGCCGAAGCGGATTACTTCTCCGCCAAAGCCCGCGCGATGGAAGCGGGTGCGACGTTGGAAATCCTCGTGCTCGGTCCGCGTCCGGAGAAGATCGCCGCGGTGAAAGAAGACTATAATGCCGCACAGAAGGATGTCGACGCGGCCACAGCCCGGCTCAGCCAAGCCCAATGGCGCGTCGACAACTGCACGATCAGGATGCCCATCACGGGTACCGTGCTGTCGAAGAAGGCCGAACTTTACAGCTTGGTAAATCCATTGGCGTTCGGGGCCACCTCCGGTTCGCTCGCCGACATCGCCGACTTGTCGAACCTCGAAGTCGATCTAGAAATCCCCGAAAAAGACATCGGCAAGATCAAGGAAGGCCAACCGTGCCGGATCGTGCCCGACGCGTTTCAGGATCGGTCCTACGACGGCGAACTGTTCCGGATCATGCCGATTGCCAACCGCTCCAAGAACATCATTTCGGTGCGGGTGCGGGTGAAGCTGCCGACGGGTGAAATTCAGGGGCAATACCTCAAGCCCGAGATGGGTGCTGTGGTGACGTTTTTGTCGATGCCGGCGAAATGATCGGTTTCGAAGATTTCCAACACTGAGAACGAGAAATCATGGCCATCGTTGAAGTCCGCGATTTGTATAAGTCGTTCAGCCGGGGCGCCGAGCGCATCGAGGTGCTGATGGACTTGAACCTCGACGTTCAAGTCGGGGAATTTGTCGCGCTCATGGGGCCGTCCGGCTCTGGCAAGACGACCCTGCTCAACTTGATCGCGGGGTTGGATGGCCCGACCGATGGCACCATCACCATCGGTGGCCAGGAAATCTCGTCGCTGTCGGAAAGTGAACTGGCTCGCTGGCGCACGCGCAATGTCGGCTTCGTCTTCCAGTTCTACAACTTGCTGCCCGTGCTCACCGCCTACGAGAACGTCGAACTGCCACTGCTGCTGTTGCCGATGAGCAAAGCCGAACGCAAGCAGCAAGTCATCAACGCCCTTGAAATCGTCGACTTGGCCGACCGAATGCAGCACCGTCCCGGTCAACTTTCGGGCGGTCAGTGCCAGCGCGTCGGCATCGCTCGGGCCATTGTTACCGATCCGACCATCATCGTCGCGGATGAGCCGACCGGTGCCCTCGATTCCAAATCGGCCGATGCCGCTTTAGATCTGTTGAACTTGTTGAGAACCGAACTCGGCAAGACGATCATGATGGTGACGCACGATCCGACAGCGGCGAAGTCGGCACAACGCATCGTCCACCTCGAAAAGGGCCGGCTCGTCGGCTCCGATACCTACAACGCCGCACGCACTGCTGGAAGTCGCCCCGTTCTTGCCCACACCGTCTGAGAGAATGAGTATGTTTCCCGGTGTCGAACAATACGGCCAGTCGGCGGCCCCCGATCTGTCGCTCATGCAAGTGGCGATCTACGGCGCCGGTGTGATGTTCTTGGCCATTTTCTTGCTGACTATGTTGGCCTGTTTCACGTTGCCAATCTTCTTCGGCGCCATGTGGTCGCTGAACCTCGGCCTCAAAGTCCTTCAAAACTTCCCGGATCCCGTTGGCAAGTTCAGCAAGATCGGCGGGTTGGTCTTCCGCAGCTTGCGGAGGAATCTGCTCCGCACGGCACTGACCTACGTCGCCCTATTCGTGCTCACGGGGATGCTCACGTTCATCTACGGCACGGTGAAGTTCCTGGGGGACTTCACCGCGGAAAAAGAAGACTCGCAGATGGTGATCATGAGCGAGAAATTCAGCATCCCGAGCCAGATGCCACCGGGATACTCGAACCAACTCAAAGGAGTCATCGAGAAATTGCCACCGTCGGCGCGGCCCCGGCCGATGACCGATGCGGAGCGGGCCAAGAAAGGGGTGGCCCCGTCGCCGCTGGGGTCGATCCGCGCCGAGGAGCTTCAAGAACTGTTCAACGACGATCTCGATAAGAACGAGTCCAGCGCGAAACGCCAAAGATTTCAGCAACTCGCCGCATTGGGTCTCGAAGAAAACTTCATGACTTGGTCGTTCGTTGGGGCGAGCTTGGATCCGACCAAGTTCACCCAAGAGAATAACCTGTTCCTGTTCGCGCTCGATCCGAGCGCGGTCAGCTCGGGCATGATGGGCGAGCAAGGTTTGAGCAAAGAAGACCTCGGCGAAGAAGGCTGGGCCGAAATGATCCGGGTGATCAACATCGTCAAAGAAGATAAGCAGAACATCGTGATCGGTGAAGATCGGCTCAAGCTCATCGGCAAGAAAGTGGGCGACACCGTCAAGTTCTTCAGCACCAACTACAAAGACATCACCTTCGAATGCAAGATCGTCGGAGCGTTCCCGGCGGGCAGCCGGCTCGCGGGTGGTGCGGCCATGCGGTACGACTACTTGCTTTCGAAACTCGACGACTACAAGGCCACCAAAAAGACGCCCCACCCGCAGGCGGATCGCTGCTTGAATCTCGCCTGGGTGCGGATGCCGAACAAGGCCTCGTATCAGGCCCTCGCGGCCAAAGTGAATGAACCGGGCCAATTCAACTCTCCCGCTGCGAAAATGGAGACGTTTTCGGCGGTTGTCGGCTCATTTCTGGAACCGTACAAGGACATCTTCTGGGGCATGAAGTTCATCATCATGCCGGCCATCGTCTGCATCATGTGCTTGGTCATCGGCATCACCATCACGCTCGGTGTCCGCGAACGCTGGACGGAGATGGCCGTGATGAAAGTGCTCGGGTTCCAGCCCTGGCAGATCATGTCGATGATCATCACCGAAGCGATGCTCATCGGCCTCTTCGGGGGGATGCTGAGCACCTGGTGCATTTACTTTTTGCCGGTGGTCATCCGGAATGGAACCAAAGCGGTCGGCGTCAAGTTTGCCTTCTTCGACAACTTCAACATGCCCTGGCAGATCGTGATCTACGGGCCATTGCTCGGGATCGCCGTCGGCTTGATCGGATCGGCGTTGCCGAGTTGGAACGCCCGCAAAGTGAAGGTGTCCGAAGTATTTGCCCAAGTGGCGTGATGGAGGGTGACCGTGCTCGGCTCAGTATTAAACGCAATTTCCGAAGCCAAACGAATCGGCCTGAAACCGCTCGGCTTGCTCGGATCGATGATCGTGCTGGGGTTGTCGCTACTGCCGCTCTCGGCATTGCTGCTCGCCTTCCCGGCGTTGGTGCCGCAAGAGTCGGTGTTAGCTGATTCGGTATCTAGCCGGCAAAGCTGGCTGATGCGAACCTTCCGGCGATTCACGGCCGCATTCTCCGGTTTCGTCGTGTTGCTAGTGTTGCTGGCCTGTTCGGTCGAACTCGTCAGCCGAATGCCCCTCGGCGAACGCGGTTCGTTCGCGGTTGTGGCTCGCTTCTTTCTGCCCGCCCCCGGTAGTTTCCTCGGTGCCACCGAGCGGGAACAGAAGGAAGCGATCAGCAAATTCCCAACGGATATCCAGCCGTTCTTCACGACGCCCCTGCACGAAAAACTTCCACCGGCGATGGTGCAGCATTGGCCCTTCGTGATTTTGACCATTTACTGTTTGGATGTGCTGTTGCTGTTGTTCATCGGCAAGGTGCCGTTGAATTACAACTTGCGCAATGTGCGGGTGCGTTGGAAGACCAACGCGATGACAGCCGTGGCTTTTGCGGCGGTGATCGCGCTCTTGGCGTTCTTGTTGGCGTTCGTGAATGGGATGAACAACCTCACCGAGAACACCGGCGTGCCCGGTAACGTCTTCATTCTCAGCGACGGTTCGACAGACGAAGTCTTCAGCAACTTGGGATACGGCGACCTCGATAACGTCGAACGCGAAGTCGCCGATCAGGATCAGGGCGAAACCGGCCGCAAATTGAAAACTCCCGTCGCCATTAAGCAGATCGAAATCAACGGCAAATCCCAGAAGTTGGCCAGCCGCGAGACCTATTACAGTATCAACCAATTGATCCCGGGTACCGATCCACCCCGACGGCGGTTCGTACAACTGCGAACCTTCGAAGATGCTCAGATCTCGGCCGCGGTTCACAATGTCGAACTCTACCCGGGTGGCCGCTGGTTCGGAGTCAACGGTGTTGAAGCCGACCCGCGCGACCCGGAGAGGAAACGCAACGTTATCCAGTGCGTGTTAGGGGATGGCATCGCCGAGACGTTGGGGCCGGACTACGGCAAAAAGAAGCTCGTCGTCGGCGACGTCTTCGAGCTCGGCGAGATGGATTGGCTCGTGACGGGGGTGATGAAATCGGAAGGGAAAACCTTTGGTTCCGAAATCTGGGCCAAGCGATTCAGCCTGATTTACAAGCCGTTCGGGAAAGATAAATACACGACCCTCGTCATGCGAACCGATGCCGACACCCTGCGCGGGGCACGCCAGTTCGCCTACCACTTGAACAACCGCTACACCCAGCAAAAACTCCGGGCCTTCGCCGAGCCGGACTACTACGCCGAACTCACGAAGACCAACAACACCTTCTTGGCGGCGATCGTCATCGTCTGCATCGTCATGGCCATCGGTGGCGTCTTTGGCATGATGACGACCATGTTCGCCACCATTGCCCAGCGCATCCGCGACATTGGCGTTCTCCGCTTGCTCGGGTTCAAACGCTGGCAGGTGACGGTGTCGTTCTTACTGGAGTCGCTCGCCGTAGCGGTGGTGGGCGGAGCCTTCGGTTGCTTGCTCGCGTGGCTCTTCGCCGATGGCCGGGCATCGGTCAGTACCCTCTCCGGTGGCGGTGGTGGCCCCGGTGGCAAGAGCGTCGCTCTGACCATCAATGTCGACAATCAAGTGGTCGCGATGGGCATGCTCTTCACGCTCGTGATGGGTCGCCTGGGCGGGTTGGTACCGGCCCTCAGCGCGATGAGAATCAAGATTTTGGATTCGCTGCGGTGATCGACCACCGAGGAGTTTCCCGCGGTCGAACCCCGTCGGCAGCTTCAGCGATGATTCGTTCCGATGCTGATAGCATGTCACCGGACGGGCTCTTCGGACTGAAGTTGGACGTGTAGATTTTTAGATCCAAAAAATTTGCCGTCCGCCGAGATCGTCGGCGTGCAGCGAAACTCGCCGGTCACGGCTGGACTCACCTCGACGGAACCCTTGAACGGAAGGGTGGTTTACGCCGTCGTCGACTACCCAACGACGAGCGTTAGCGTCGCGTGATACTTGACCGGGGCCCGCTTGTTCACCCCGATCACTTTTTAACGTCTTGGTCTTTGAGGACGACCGGGGCCTGTTTGACATGGTTCGCCGCAGGCCGGCCGGCACTCGTGTCGGATCCGGCGACGATTTGGACATCCTGCGCCACTTTCCGGTCCTGAAGCTTGCGCAAGCTCGCCAAGAGCTGTTCTATTTCGGCTAAAACCTCGGGCGAATTGGTGACGCAGAGGCTCTCCGACGCGGCGATGAACTCGATCTGACCGGCGCCGCCGGTGCCGCTGAGTTCCCACGTGGCCGGTCTGACCATGACCGAGATCAACTCCAGACAAGTTTGGGCATTCTTGGCTTTGGTGTCTTCGACGACGGCCGCACCGGAAAGCGGCGTTTCGATCAGCCAGCCGACCTCGAAGATCCGGCTTGTCAGTTTGGCCACAACCGGCTTCGCATCCGTGGCCATCGGCTGGGCCAGCCGTTTTGGCGCTTCGGCCAACACTGTAGGCAACACAACCAGTGACAATCCGAGGGACAGGATCGAGAAAAGGCATCGCATGAAGGGCGCCTCCGAGAGGGGGTTGAAAGCGATCGCTTGCTAGCCGGATGGTCGGTTCTGCACAACCCCAATTTGCACGTCCAAAACCGCTCCGTTTCCGTATAATGACAGAACAGTGTCACCGGGTAAACAGGGGCCGCGCATGAGCACCGAAACGATCCTTCCGCCACAGGGTGACTACACCGAAGACAACATGAAAACCCTGAAGGATGCCGCCCACATCCGCCAGAACCCCGGTATGTACGTCGGCAACGTCGGCAGCTCCGGATTGCACCACCTCGTTTATGAAATCGTTTACAACTCCGTCGATGAAGCGTTGGCCGGCCACTGCAAGATTATTCAGATCGTGTTGCACGCCGATGGCTCGTGTTCCGTCGCCGACGATGGCCGCGGCATCCCTGTTGGCGTCAAAGCCGATTCGGGCAAATCGACCCTCGAAGACGCCCTCACGATCGCCGGCACCTCGGGCAAGTTCGATAACTCCGCCTACCGCGTGTCGGCCGGACTCCACGGCATGGGCGCCAAGGCCATGAACGCGCTGTCCGAATGGTGCGAAGCCGAAGTGCGCCGCGACGGTCGCGTCTGGCAGATGGAATTCGAACGCGGCTACGCTGTCAGCAATCTCAAGAACCTCGGCCCGGCCCCAGCCGGAGTCAGCGGCACCACCATCAGCTTCAAGCCCGACCCCGAGATCTTCGGCGACATCACATTCAACTACGATACCCTCGTCGACCGCCTGCGCGAAATTGCCTTCTTGAACAAAGGCCTGCGCATCGGCATCATCGATGAACTCCAAGCCCGGAGTGAGAGTTTCTACTCGCAAGATGGCATCGCCGGCTACGTCGCGTTCCTCAACGAGGGTGAAACGGTTTATCACCCGCCGATCTATTTCGAGAAGACCGACAACAACATCAAGGTCGAAATCTCGCTGCAATACTGCAACCGCGACGACAAGATCGAACGCTGCTATTGCAACAACGCCTTCAACAGCGACGGTGGCACGCACCTCTCCGGCTACCGCGCCGGTCTCACGCGCAGCATCACGGCTTACGGTAAGAAAGAGGGCCACTTCAAAGAAGGTTTGGAACTCAAAGGCGAAGATTTCCGCTTCGGCCTGACCGTGATTGTCAGTCTCGGTCACCCCGACCCGCTGTTCGAATCGCAGACGAAGGTCAAACTGAACAATCCGGAAGTGGACGGCATCGTGGCCAGCGTTCTGTACCAATGCTTGAACGAGTATTTGGAGAAAAATCCCAAAGAAGGGACGTTGATCTGCCGGCGGATCAACTTGGCTGCGGAAGCCCGAATCGCAGCGAAGAAGGCTCGCGATGCGATCACTTCGCGGAAGAACATTCTCGGCGGTGGCGGTCTGCCCGGCAAATTGATGGACTGCACCACCCGCGACCGCGAGAAGAGCGAACTCTTCCTCGTGGAAGGGGATTCCGCAGGCGGGTCAGCCGAATCGGGCCGCGATCGCATGTACCAAGCGGTGCTGCCACTGCGGGGCAAGGTGCTCAACGTCGAAAAGGCCCAGCTCGAGAAGCTGTTGGCCAACGCCGAGATCGCCGCTCTGATCGCCGCCGTTGGGCTCGACATCGGCAATATCGAAGACACGTCGAAAATCCGTTACGGCAAGATCGTCATCCTCACCGACGCCGACGTGGACGGCCAGCACATCCGCACGCTGCTGCTGACGTTCTTCTTCCGCCAGATGCGCAAGCTCGTCGAAGAGGGCCGGCTCTTCGTGGCCCGCCCGCCGCTGTTCAAAGTCATGCACAAGAAGGAATCCAAATTCATCCAGACCCGCGAGGAGATGGCCGACGTGCTGATGGGGCGAGGTTTGGCCGACACCAGTATCATCGTGAATGCCGACCCGACGCCCGCACACAATCGGCCGACGGCCGTGACCCGCGGGGCCGACGATCTCCGCAGGATTTTGCCGATCTTGGCCGATGTCGATACCGCGGTGACCATCCTCGAACGGCGTGGCCACTCGCTGTTGAACTTCCTGAAGCATTTGAAGGGGCACACCCTGCCGATGTTCCAAGTGCGGCTCGGGGCCAAGGAGCACTTCTTCTATTCGCAAGAAGAAGTCGAAGCCTTCCGCGTGGAACAATCGGTGCTGCTCAAGCACGAATTGACGGTTGGCGAAGCGGTGCCCACGATGGCGGTGAGCACCGATCCGAACGTCAAGTTGCCAGCCGAGATCGACGAGCGTTTCCGTTTCAGCCGCGACGAATGGCACGAAGTGCGGATGCTCAACCGGGCGCTCAACAAGCTCACCGAGTTCGGCTTCACCGCCCAAGACTTGGTACCACTCCCGCGACCCGCCGGCCGCGATCCGTTCGTGCGGTATCACTTGGCCAACGGCGACTCGACCAAAGAGCTGCACAATTTGCGCGAGTTGTACGCCGAGATCCGCAAGACCGGCGAGAAGGGTCTGACCATCACGCGGTTCAAAGGGCTGGGCGAAATGGATCCCGAGGAGCTTTGGGACACTACCCTCGACCCCAAACGTCGCACCTTGTTGAAGGTGACGATGACCGACGTCCTGCAAGCGGAGAAAATGTTCCGCATGCTGATGGGCACCGAAGTGGAAGGGCGCCGGGACTTCATTTTGAAGCACCGGGCCAACGTTGAAGACATCGATTACGGATCCTAGATTCGGCGTGCCACCGGACGCGCTAAACACCCATAATTTGGGATCTTCTTGGCCGCCGGCTTGGTCGGTTCCTCGCCGATGAGCCGAGTGCCAACGGTGGCCACGGCGATGCTCGCGGCACCAGATTGTTTGAGAAAGTCGCGGCGGTTCGAGTTCATTGTGGAGTCTGGGTGAGTTCTTGGTGAAGACGATTCATTCGGCCGATTCCGGCTCGCGGAGTTTGAACATCACCACGATGTTGCCACGGCCGACGTAATCGACGGAAGTCATGAAGTTGCGGATGATGAGTAAGCCGCGGCCGCACGGTCGTTCGATGTTCTCTTCGGCGGTCGGGTCGGGCACATCGCACGGGCTGAAGCCGACACCTTCGTCTTCGATGCGGATCGAGAATTGTTCGTCGGTCACGGTGTAGGCCACGCGGACAGTTTTGTCCGATTCCATCTGATTGCCATGTTTGATGGCGTTGACCAGCGCCTCTTCGACGGCGAGTTTGACGGCGAACACGTCCGAGTCGCCGAAGCGATTGGCTTGGAGGGCTTCTTCGATTTCCGACTGCACCCGATGAACCTCGGAGAGGTCGCTCGGGAGGACGAAATCGCGGGTGACGTGTCGTTCGCTCATGGGCCGGGGTGCCGGGGTTTGGGCGAGCCGCGGTTGCCCGCGGTGTGGCCCGGTTCCGTCAAAACGAGTTGAGGCCGGTCTGTTCGTCTTTGACGATCTTCAACATTTTGTCGAGCTTCGTGAGCACGAACACGGTCATGATGTCCTTGGCGATGGCGCACATCACCAGCTTGCCGCCGACTTGAACCATCCGTTGGTGCAAGCGGATGAGTTTGCCGAGGGCCGCCGACGACATAAACTCGACGTTCGAGAAGTTCAGCAGCAACTTGCGGCGACCGAGTTCGTCGACCAAGCGGAACAGATCGTCGCCGATCATGGCGATATTCTGTTCGTCGAGAATTTTCTTGTCCACGAATTGGACGACGGCGATTTCGCCGATGTCTTCGACGGTGATCCGTTGCCGGCGGGGGGTGTCGCTCATGACCGATCCTCGTGACTGTATGGACGATCCCGGATGAAACCGAATCGGTACGCTGCGGGTGTGAACGGAAGGTATTACGTCAAATGTTGACGGTTCGGCAAGAAGTGTCAAGGGCGCGTGCCGGAAATTCGGCAACGAATCTTCAAGGGCTCATCCCGCCGACTTCATGGCCAGCCCCATCCAGTAGAGGATCGTCTTGATCTCGAACGGCTTCAATGTCGGCCGCAATGATAGTAACCGAGCGGCGATTCCCGCCAAATGGGGCGTCGCCCAACTGGTGGCCGGCTCGCGCGAAAATGGCCCGAAGTATCCGCGGCTGTGCGCTTGAAATTCCACCTGATCGCGGAGGGCATAAGCGAACTGCAACGGGTCGTCGAACAGCGCTTTGTCGACAGAAATCAGCGGTGGGCCGAACGCCGCCGGGTAACTTTTCGTCACCGGGTGATCGTTGTGCGCCGCGGCGAAGACGAGGACGTCGCGGTAGTACGCTTCTTCGATGGCTCGCAAAAGTTGGTTCCGCTTCGGCAGCAATTGCAGTTTGTGCTCCGGCACCCCGAGCGACAAATTCACGACTTTGACATTCCAGACGTCCATGGCGTATCGCAGGCCGGCAATCACCGTCTCGACTTCGCAAGAACCTTGCGGACCGAACACGTCGGCCGAGAAGAGCGTCGCCTTCGGGGCCAGGCTCAAAATGATGTCGGCGACCGTGGTGCCGTGCGGCGACGACTGATGCCCGTCGTAGGGTAACGGCGTCGGTGAATTCGCCCGGAACACGGCACCTTCAATTGGAATGAGCCGCTGTCCGCGCTGGGTGAAACGATCTTCGAGCACGCTCCGTTCGATGCCGGAATCGATGACGGCCACGCGGATGCCTTCGCCCGTGGCGCGCGGATCTTGCAACCAGCGCTGCGGCGCGAACAGGGCGAGGAGATCATCGAAACCCGAAGGCGAATCGAACATGGGAGCGGGCCGCTTCATCCGTGAGTGGAGTCGAGAAGATCGCGCAAACTCTCGATCAAAATCAAACAGTGATCGACCGCCGGCGAACCGTGCCGAACAGCCAACCCCCGTACCGCTTCCAAGAGACGCAACCCCGTCTCACCATCGGTAATGGGGGTGTCGTCGCCGTCGAAGCTCTGCTTCAAACGATCCAGAACCGCTTGCGGCGGCGCCGTATTCGCCTTGTGCGGGTCGAGCGTGGCCGTCACCTCGTCGCTGGCTTTGAGTGCGGCTTCGACAGCGTCGAAGAGCAATTGATGGGTCTGCCGTTCGGTGAGTGCCCGCCGTAATAGCTCGGCCCCGACATCGGCCGTCGCGGCCACCAGCTTTTTGTCCGCTTCGACGAACTCGGGCTTATCGAAGAGTTCGAGAATCACGTGCAGACCGGGCCCGACCCGCAACGGCGCCGCCAGGATCGTGGCCCGGCCTTGCTCGAAGGGGAGCCACTCGATGCTGTCGTCGATGCCGCCGTCGAGATGGTTCATGATGCACGGTTCTTGCCGACTGACGACACTCGCCCCGAGTGTCCGGCTGAACGGAACCGTGCCGACGGACAACGCGCCGCCATCGGGGCCGTAAGCCGCGGCCGTTTCCGGGGCACCGCTCGGCAGGTGACGGACGACGAGCGCCCCAGATTTGGCCCCGGTGGCTTGCAGTAAGAAGCGAAACAACGTGTGGACCGCCACCGGCAACGGCAGTGGATCGTGGAGCGCGGCAGAACCTTGCACCAGCGGCAGCACTTTGGCGACCGCTTCGCGGAACTCGGCGAGGCTGAGGTTCAATTCGCGTTGGCGCTTGGCCGGGATAATCTTGTCGAGTTGCTTCTTCACCGCGGCGAGGAATGTCGCCCGGTTGAGGTCTTGGTTTTTATCGAGGTAATCGCGCACCCCCATGCGGAGGGCGTCGAGCGGCGTCGCCTGATTCGCAAAACCCGTCACGAGGATCGCGACGATCTCGGGCTGAAACTCGACGAGGTCTTCGAGCAGTTGCAAGCCATCCGAACCGGCCCCGAGGTTCCAATCGAGAATGGTTAGGTCGATGGGGACTTCGTTGACAATCTTCAGGGCCGCCTCAGCGTCGGCGGCGGCGTAGACGGTCACTCCGGGCAAGCCGACCATCCACTCTTGGAAGGTCCGCCGCACGCCGTCTTCATCGTCGACGATCAGTACGGTTTCGGTCATGGGTCTCGTCTCGCATAGGCCCCCGCAAAATCCCCATTCAAGAGCGCGGCCAGCGCCCGAAGTTGCGCGGTATCGCTGCCGCTCCGCAACGATTCCGCTTCCACGATCATCGGCAACGCCTCGCCACTTTGGCTCAGTGCGAAACGCGCTTCCTTGATCAAAGACTCGCGGCGGGTTTCCACCGACACCAGCAGACTCAAGTCCGCCTTGCACCGACGGCACGTCGGGGTTTCGTTGGAGGCCCGGCAGCACGGGCAAGTGATGGTCATGCGTCTTCCAAGTAGAAGAGGACGTCGGCCAGGGCGTTGCTTGTCGATTGCAAGTCCGGCCAACGGCGTTCGTCGAGCGCCGCCTTCACCTTCGCCGTGAGCCGGCCGAGTTCCGCTTGATCCTCCGCGTTGGCCTTGGCCCCGACGCGTTCGGCCTTTTCGAGCAGTGCCCGGGCTTGCACCGCTTCGCGCTGCCCCATGATGCCTCCGGCGTCCGTCGGAAATTGGAAGCGTGGGGCTGCGGCTTCTTCCTCCGGTTCGGGTACCGGGAATTTCTGGTAGCCCTCGTCGTCGTCATCATCGTCATCTTCTTCGTCATCGTCGTAGGCACCCGGTTCGGAGCCGAGCAAGTCGGCCAGTTTCGCCGGATCAATCGGTTCGTCGTCGCCTTCCTTCCATTCCGGTTCGGCCCACATCCGGTCGAGCCGCGATTGGGCAGCGTCCTTCTCTTCCACGGCGAAGCGGGCCATGGCATTGTCGATGACGATGTTCTTCATCAAGCCGGTGGCCTTCTCGCGGGCCGTCACTTTCAGCGTGCCATCGAGTGTCAGTTCCATCTGCACGACGAGCTGATTTCCAGCGGGAACGCGGGCCAATCCTTCGATGAGAAACTTGCCCACACGGTGGTTCCGCCGCACATCGCCGCTCTCCCCTTGGAAAATATCGATATCGACCTTCGCTTGGTTGTCCGAAACGGTGCAGAAGATCTCGCTGCGGCTCGTCGGCAGTGGCGTGTTGCGCGGTACGATCGGCGCGAACTTGTACTCGTTGAACTGGCGCGAGAACGAATCCGGGACTTCGAGCGATTTGATGCCGACCGAGTGCGGGGTGATGTCCACGAGGACGGCGCCGACATCGCTGCCCGCGATGATCGCCGCTTGGATCGCGGCACCCATGGCCACGCATAAATCGGGGTGAACCTCACGGTGAGCCGGCTGCCCCAACCGCGTTTCGAGCAACCGCGAGATCACGGGGGAACGGGTGCTGCCACCGACCAGAACCACTTGTTTCAAATCCGAGGCGTTGATCTTGGCGTCGTCGAGCGCCTTCTGCAAGCAGTCCATCGTCCGGCGTAAAAGCGGGTCGATGAGTTCTTCGAAGGTGCTCCGTTCCAGCTCCTTGGTGAGGTGCAATGGCACGCCGTCCTTTTCGGCGATGAACTCTTCTTCGATACGGGCAAACGCATGGTCGGAGAGTGTCTTCTTCGCATTTTCGACGGCCCGCAACAACCGTGCTTTGGTCGTAAGGGTGGCGCGCAGGTCGATCTGATAAAGTTCTTGGAACTCGTCGGCGATGTGGTTCAACAACAGGTCGTCGAAGTCGTCGCCGCCCAGTTGGGTATCGCCGTGGCTGCTCAGCACCTCGAAGACGCCCCCTTCGGCCTGCACGATGCTGACGTCGAAGGTGCCACCGCCGAGATCGTAGACCAGGAACTTCTCATTCGTATCGGGGTTCGGCCGGTAGGTGAGCGCCGCGGCCGTCGGCTCGTTGAGAATCCGCACGACTTCCAAGCCGGCGAGTTGCCCCGCTTCCCGGGTCGCTTGACGCTGGCTGTCGTTGAAGTAGGCCGGCACCGTGATGACGGCCTTGTGAACCGGTTGCCCGAGATCCTTTTCGGCGGCTTCTTTCAAGCGCCTCAGGATCATCGCGGAGACTTCCTGCGGCCGGAATTGTTGCGTTCCGAGGGGAATCTTCAAGTCGAGCCCCATCTGCCGTTTCACCGACTTCACCGTGCGTTCCGGTGCCAAAACATACTGGTTGCGCGCCGGTTTGCCGACGAGCAATTTGTCGTCGCTCGATAAGCCGACCACCGATGGCAAGATCGGATCGCCGTCAATGGCGATGACGCGCGGCTGGCCGTTCTCGACGATGGCGACTTCGCTATTGGTGGTCCCGAGATCGATCCCGATGATGAGGTCTTGCATCTTGCACTCTGTTGAAAATCAATGATTATCGGGCCACCGCCACCTGAGCGAATCGGATCACTTGGCCGCCGACACAGTAGCCAGCACGAACCACGTGAACGACGGTGCCACTCGGGGCGTCGGAGTCGCCGATGACTTCGACAACTTCCATCAATTCCGGGTCGAAAGGGCACCCATCGCATTCTATCGGTTCTAGCGAATAATAGGGTAGGGCACGTTCCACCCGACGCAGGCTGAGCGTGTAGCCATCCGCCAGACCGGCCAGCACCGAGCCGAGTTGCTCATTGGCGGCGGTTTGCTCCTCGACAACCGCGTCGGCTCGTTCTTGGGTCGTTTCGGCCCACGCCAGCCATTTTTCAGAAGGGGCCGTCCCACCGCGCAGCCGTTGCCAAAACGAGGGCGCGGCCGGGATCGCCGGCATTTCGGGCCACGGTTCGAGGACGTCCACGCTCCGAAATTGCTCCAGCGAGTCGGTGGCCCGCGTCACTTGTTTCAAAGATAAGCTCAGGGCGTCGGCCAAGTCGATGAGCAACTTGCGCGTCGGCTTCAGATGCGATTCCGCATCGGTGAAATTAGGCCGCGCCGTGAGTTGCTTGATGGCCTCGCCCGATTGATCGAGCACGGCTCGGGTGGCTTTGGTTTGCAAATTCACATCATGGCGCAGAGCGGTGAACTGAGCCGCGAGCGTCCCGAGATCGACGGCGGGCGGCAGCAGTTCCGGTCGCGCGGCCTCCGAATCCGGGAGGGCTTCGAGCCAGGTGCGAAAATCGGCGAGGATCCGGTCAATTGCGTCGGCAGTCATAGTTTTTTCGGGGTCTCGATGGCTTCGAACAACTGCGACAACGTCGGCCGGGGTCGGGCCATTTTGCTGTCCACTTCCTCAATAATCTGATCCACCGTCTCCTCGGCACCGGCGCCGAAGAGACGGTACTTCGCCCGAAAGTGAACGGTGCGGATCTTTTCGTAGGCCGCGCGGATCGCGGCGAACTGAGCGGGGTGCTGTTCGGGTGGGAACTCACGGATGAGTTGCAAGTAGCGCTGCCGCACTTGTTCGTCCGCGAGGTCTTCGTGACTCGGCAGTCCGAAGAGAATGTAAGGATCGTGAATCATAAGCTCCGGTTATAAAAAGCCGTCGAATAGTCTGCGCATGTTGGCGTAGGGGTCGAACTGTTCGGTCAGTTCGTCGATCCGCGCTTCCACCAACTTATATTTCGGATCGGTGGAATCACGCACAAGATTCTTGGCTTGGCGGAGAAGCTGAACGATTTTGTAAGGCACTCTTTTGTCCGGATTCTTCGTGAGCCAAGTTTCGACGATGCAGAGCTTGAAAAGCGGGTTCTTGGGGAAGTGGTTGCCCAAATTTTGCGCGAGCTTTTCGAGCTTCGGCATGGTCGCCTGCGAGACCGAATTCGCTAGCAACAAGGCCCCTTGGTCTTCGGTCACCTTCGGGTCACTACCGGCGTTCAACATCGCGGTGACAATCCCGCTGTGCAAAGTTTTCAACCCGATGAAGTCGATGCCACCCAGCCCGAAGAACGAAAAGCCGTCGAACAGAAGGAGGATATCGGCCGCGCTCGGACTATCCGCGAGTGTGGCTTTGTAGGCTTTGGTCGCCGCCGACTTCTCGGCGGGCTTCGCCTTGAACAGATGGGCGTTGGCGACGAGCAAAAACGCGTCCAAGGGTTTCGTCGGCACGATCTTTTGAAACTCGACCTCCGCCTCCGCCGTCTGTTTTCGTTTCTTGTGGAGTGCGTAAAGCAAGTGCGTCGTCACCGTGGGCGACTCGCTTTGCAGAAGTTCCCGCTCTTCCTCGTAGAGGTTCTGAGCTTTCTCGAAGTCGGCATTTCGTACGCACAGATACATGCAATTGAGCACGCACTCGGCCAACATGTTGCGGATGCTGGCATCGAATGGATTCGCTTTCCGCAACCGCCGCAGTTGAACCAACGCACCGGCGTGGTCGAACTTCGTCATCAGCACATCGACGTATGCTTGGCTCACCGACATCGCGTTCGGGTTCGCCGCCAGAAACTGTTTCGCAAACGTGCACGCTTCGGCAGTCCGATCAAATTCGAGACACGCTTTCATCAACTCCGCGGCCGCGACTTCCCAATCCGGCGCGAATTCGAGTGCGCGTTTGAGATAATCAACAGGCGTCGGCTGAACCTTGGCCACCCCCGACTTCTTCGACTTGGACTTCGTCGGCTTCCGGTCAAAGGGGTCTATTTCATCCATGTCGAGGTCGTCGTAACGCTCGACAATCTTCGCCATGATGCGAAAAATGATGGCGATCGCCTGCCGCTTGAGAAGTGGGGGCCACTTCGCCTCCTTCTGCAACCAATCGATGTAGTATTGCCACATGACGAGGGCGCGTTCGGCTTCTTCGGCTTGCTCGAATGCTTGCGCCGACAACTTGTCGAAATTGGGATCGTCCGGCATTCGGCCGAAGACTTTGAAGAATCGATCCAGATCGGCCGGCTCACCACGCCGTTGCATCGTGTGGTAAAAGACGTTCGCCAAGCGCGGAACCAGCGTCGGATGTAACGATTGCAATCGCGGCAGCAATGCCTCTGCCAATTTGAACGATTTGGCCAACCCGGTTCGGCCGGAGAGTTGGGGTCGCAACTCTCGAAGCTGTCCACTCAGACCGACGATTGAGAGCCGCTGATACTGTTGCAAGAGTTGCTCACGCAGCGCCGGCTGATCGATCAACCAGTTGGCATCGGCGTGTGCTCGCAGCGGTGCCATCAGTTGATACGGCAATCGTTTCGGATTCAACCGCGACCAATTTTCGAGTGCGCGGCCGACGTCTTGGACGCCCCAAGCCAATAGTCCGCGCAGCCAGATTTTCCATTCGAGATACGGCGAACCCAACCCGATGTCGTTGAGTGCCGCGCGGGCGTCGTCATCCCGTTTGGCATCGTAAAATTGAAGTGCTTTTTGGAAAGCGTTGTAAGCCGGCTTCCACTCCTCCAGCAGCGACGTGCAATGCTTGGCTCGGATGAAATAGTCGGCGAGTTCACCGCGCAAGGCGGCCGCCGCTTCCGGGTTATCGAGTTCATGAATCAGCCGGTTCACTTCGCCGATTTGCATTCCCCGCAACAGCAGCCGACCCAGTGCCAAGATCGACTCGGTACCGGCGGCTCGGCAGTGCGGTTCGAGTTCGAGGGCCAACCTGTTGAAGTCGGCGAACTGTTTGCGTTCCGCGCACGAACCGGCCAATGCAAACAGCGCTTCGCGGAGGAGTTCCGCCGTGGCAGCATTGGGCTCGAAACCGATGAGCTTGCGTGCAACGTCGGCGGCCAAGTCGAATTTTTTCTGGGCGAGGAACTGCTTCACGGCCTTAGCCGTGGGCACATCGGTCAACCGCTTCTTCGCCATGCTCGGCCTCAACATCGAGTCAGTGTCGCTGCCTCACTTCTTACTCCGGCCACGGGCTTCGGCCAAGACTGGCGGCTCCCTAGGTGACGCACCCCGTCGGCTCAGTATCGGTCAAAACCAATCCTTGGTGAGTTCTCATTTGTGGACAATGTCGTGAGAATTAAATTTTGTGGCACTCTGTCGGTGTACTATAATTTGGTTGCGGATTATGACTCTGACGGAGGGGCGAACATGTATCGGATATTAGTGACCGTGGCTGCGGTGGCACTGGGAACTTCCAGCGGTTTTGCGGCCCCGCCGAAAGCAGATGAAGTTGAAACCGAAGCGATCACACGCATCGTGAAACTCGGTGGGACAGCGAAGATCGATGAAAAATTGGATGAAACCGCCCGTGTCGCCGTGAAACTCCCGGCTGCGAATGATGCCGCGCTCCAACAGTTGTGCAAGCTGCCGAGCATCGGTGCGGTCGAAATCCTGGATGCGACGAAATGCACCGAAGTGGGCTTCGCCAAGTTGAAGGAGTTGCCCGACCTGCAAACGCTCGTTTTGGGCAAGTGTCCATTGACGGAAAAAGAAGCGACCGCGATCGGCACACTCCGCACGTTGACGGTGCTCTTCATCGGGGAATCGAAGCTCAATGATGTGGCACTCGCTCACTTCACGAAGCTCGTGAATCTCAAGATCCTCGACGTATCTGGGGCCGCGGCCATCACCGATAAATCGGCACCCGTCTTTATCGGCTTCAAGAAGCTCGAAGAACTCAACCTCTCGGGAACGAAGTTCGGCGACGTCGGTGTCACGGCCTTGAAAGAGTTGGAGCAGCTGCGCATACTCCGATTGAACCAATCCAACGTCACCCGCAAAGGGATCGACGCCATCGAAGCGGCTCGCGGTAAGGATCTGACCGTGAAGTGGTGATGGATGGATTTTGACCCCATTTTGGAAACGGCATGGCTCTTCCCGGCACGATCACCAAGGCCCACGTTTGGTTCGACCCCGTTTCCGAAGAGGGGCGATTCTTGCCGGAGGGGCCGCGGGCCATCGGTTCTTCGCTGGTCTGGGTGAATATCCAAACCTCCGCCGATGCCGCCTACGGACAGTTGTACCAAGCGGAACTCGATGACCCGCAAGCTGTGATGGTGCATGAATTGCCGGGCCGACCGGGCTTCGCGTTACCGACCGATCAACCCGGCAAGTGGCTGCTCGGCATTGATCACGTCGTAGGAATCTATGACACTGCCATTGGCCTCTGGCAACCGTTGGCGATGCTGCCGGACACGAATCCGCGTGTCATCATCAACGATGGGGAAATCCACCCGGGCGGCACCGCCGTCATCTTCGGCACCAAAGACACGCAGTTCGCAGAACCGATTGCCAGCTTGTATCTGTTCACCCCCGCCGACAACCGCTTGACCGTGTTGGCGACCGGGCAGACCTGTTCGAATGGCAAAGTTTTCGCAGTCGACGGCCGGACGCTCTACGACATCGACACACCGAGCAAGGTGGTGACGCGGTATCATTTCGACCTGACGAAACGAACGCTCACCGAAGCCGGGATCGCCCTCGATCTAAGCGGCCGGGAAGACTTCCCCGATGGGATGTGCTCCGCCGGCGCGGGAACCGTCATCATCGCGTTCTACAAGCCGGACTTCGCCCATCATGGAATGGCCTTGGCGTACGACCTGCAAACGGGCAGGGCACTCGAAGGTTGGGCGACGCCCGGTTCTCCACGGGTCACCTGCCCCTGTTTGGTGCAACGCCCCGACGGCGTGAAGTTGCTGCTGACCACGGCCACCGAAGGGATGCCAGCGGAGATGCGGGCGCTCTGCCCGAATGCCGGCGCCCTCTTCCTGGCCGAGACGACGTTCAACGCCGTCCCACCGCTGGTGCTCTTGCGACTCACTTCTTCGGCGTCAGCGTGAACGAGTTGAAGAACTGTTCCATCTGTTCGGGATTACCGGCACCCTGGCCCGTCTTGACGACAATCAGGGTGTAGATTCGGTCGTTAGCGACCAAAACCCGTGCGACCATCCGTCCGGCCCCCATCTTGGGATCGATCACATCGAGCGTGAGTTCTTTGGCATCGACCCCGGCCATTTTCAGATTCCGTCTGGAAATTTCCCGAGGCGACATCGGGCTTTTCAAGATACCGTCAAGGCTCTCGATTAAAATCTGCTCGACGGTTCTCAGTCGGAGTTCGAGCGGATTCAATTCTGCAAAGCCGACGAGAAAGGCTTCCCGACCGAACAGCCGCTGGGCCACATAAAACGTGGCATTCCCCGCTTCAGGGGCTCCCTCGATCGGTTTCGATTCCATTTTCGTCTTGCCGGGAAAATCCGCGCTCCAACTGCCATCGGGCGACGTGAACTTCTCCCACTTGGGGTCGCTGAACTTGTAAGCCAAGAATCCCCCGCCCCCGCAACAGCCGAGGATCAATACCCCGGTGATACCGAGGATCCAGACCCACATCCCGCAGCCTGATTTCTTCTTGGGTTTGTCGAAGTCATCCTCGCGATTGCTCCGAGTCCGCCGCCGGGAACGGGGCGCCTCGTTGTCGTCTCGATCCTCGGAGCGATAGCGATTCCGACCCCGTTCGAGCGGATCATCGGTACGCGGGGCATCGCGATCATTCGATTGCAGCGGTTTCGGACGCGGGGATTTTTCAGCGGTCTCAATCACTTGTTCGCAAACGCTACAGCGGATGCGGCCCCCTTCCAGCTCCGGAGAGACGCCGAGGATTTCACCGCAACCGGGACAAGTGACTTCGCGCACAGTGGAACTCCGCATCGGCATGGGGAATCGGATTCAATAGAGGCAGTGGCGGGGCGAAATCCGAGCGGGTGAAACCATTCCACTCGACCTCACACTTTCGTGCGGAAGTAGTCGAGCGTGAGCTTCAACCCCTCTTGGCGGTCGATCTTCGGTTCCCAGCCGAGGAGTTTCTGGGCGAGGCCGATGTTCGGTTTGCGCTGCTTGGGATCGTCTGGCGGCAAGGGCCGTTTCACGATGGTACTCTTGCTCCCGGTGTGTTTCAGGATCTCATCGGCGAACTGCAAAATGGTGATTTCGGACGGGTTGCCGATGTTCACCGGCAAATGGTAGTCGCTGAAGAGCAGCCGGAAAATCCCGTCGACCAAGTCGGTGACGTAGCAAAAGCTGCGCGTCTGTTGGCCTTCGCCGTAAACCGTCAGCGGTTCGCCGCGCAGGGCCTGCCCGACGAAGTTCGGCAACACGCGGCCGTCGTCGAGCCGCATGCGCGGGCCGTAGGTGTTGAAGATGCGAACGATGTGCGTGTTCACGTTGTGCTCGCGGTGGTAGGCCATCGTCATGGCCTCCGCGAAGCGTTTGGCTTCGTCGTACATGCTGCGCTCGCCGACGGGGTTGACGTTGCCCCAGTAATCTTCCGTCTGCGGATGGACGACGGGATCACCGTAGACTTCGCTGGTGCTGGCCAGCAGGAACCGGGCCCCGTGCGCCTTGGCAATCCCGAGCGCGACATGGGTGCCGAGCGAGCCGATTTTTAGGGTTTGGATGGGGCTTTTGACGTAATCGACCGGACTGGCCGGGCTGGCGAAATGCAGCACGTTGTCGATGAGTCCATCGACGAAGAGCGGCTCCGAGGCGTCATGGACGATGATCTGGAAGTCCGGATCATTTCGCAGATGTTGGATGTTCGTCGGCCGACCGGTGATGAAGTTATCGACACAGATGACCTCGTGCCCTTCGGCTAGGAACCGGTCGCACAAGTGCGACCCGACAAACCCCGCTCCGCCTGTAATGAGTGTGCGCACGCCTGAACCCGCCTTGCTCGAAAGGAAAGAATCGCAGAATTTTCAGTTTACGGATCCATGACCGAGCACCCGCCGGACTTCGGTTTCGTCGACGCCGTCGACGAGTTCCACATGGCCGAGTTTCGTCGGCAGCACGAAGCGCAACCGGCCGGCTTGCGACTTCTTATCGCGCCGCATCGCGTCGATCATCTCGTCCGCGTCCCACTGCGGCAGCGGGTGAATCGGCAGGCCGAACCGC
>JAYSYJ010000339.1:0-24589 GCA_043727675.1 Fimbriiglobus sp. | reverse complement strand
GAAACAGCGGGCCGTGGATTGGCAATTCACGATCGACAAGGCGAGGGTCAAATTGAAGCGGCTCTACCCGAAAGTTTAGTCTGGACTGAGCACTAGGTCAATTAGGGCCTGTCAGTTGCACCCGCACTCGCGCAGAATAGGCCGCCATGGAAAGTGTCCGTTCCAATTCCGCCTTCGCTCGTGCCCCCGTCGCGGCCGCTTCGGCGGGATGATCGGCGACGTACCGCATGAGTTCCGCCGCGTGATCGAGATCGGGTTCGGCCCAGATAGCCCCCTTGGGATACGGCGGATGATCCACCTCCGAAGCACGACGTTCGTAGCGTACGAGGTAGCTTGTGGATGGCGTCATGAAGTCGAGATTCCCCGAGTAGCCCGTGGCGATCACCGGTTTGCCCATCAGCATCGTTTCTGCGAGGCCGAGGCCCAATCCCTCCGAGCGGTGCAGCGACACGTAGGCGTCGCAGCAGTCCATCAAGGCCAGTACGTCGGCGCGCGGTAAAACCTCGTTCCGAAGCAGCACCCCGGCGACCGCACAGCACGCTTGCAACTTTTGAAACTCCTCGGGTAACTTGTCGCCCCGCGACACTTTGATGACGAGATCGACCGGTTCCGAAGGCTGGAACGCCCGGCGGAAGGCGTCGATCAGCCCGTACGGATTCTTCCGGCCGGTCGTGCTGAACATGTCGAACGTGAATAAGAAAACGAAGCGACCGGGTACCAACCCGAAGAACGCGCGCGGTCTCCGGGCGAAATGCGGTAACTCGACGCCGGGGAGCATCGTCACCACGGGCACCTTCACATATTTGCGGAACGTCTCGGAGATGAAGTTGGTCGGCGCCCAAACTTCATCCGGCCAATCCATTAGCTTCACGATGTCCGGCGGCACCTCCTCGAGTTCCCAATACCAGATCGCGATCCGCTTGATTCCGGGGCGAACGTGCAGCCCGGTCATCCGGTACATTTCGGTGGGGCAGGTGTGCAAGCCGGCCACGAAAATGGTTGTGTCGTAACGCTCCAGATCGTGGCACCGTTCGTCGGGGCGACGATTCACACGGGGCAGCACGGGCAGATCGCGCCGGGTCGTCGGAATTCCGGCATTCTGCAGCGCATTCACCAAACCTAAGGCCACTTCTTGCAAGCCGCTGACATACTCGAAATGCCCGTGGACATTCACACCACGCCGCGCATCTTCGGGTGATACCGGCAGTTCGACGGCGGCGCCGAGTTCCGCATTCGCCAACCAGCGATTCCGGATCGAGTACCGTGCCCGCAGATACTCTTGCAACTTCGGCCAGCCTGTCGGGGTCAGTGCGTCGGGCACGGCCGCTTGCCACTCGGCTTGGAAGCGGTAGGTCGTCGCCAGCCCACGGTCGGGGCGAGCGTCCATCTCGGCGAGTAGCCAGAGCAGTTCCCCGATGGACAAGCCGTAATCGCGCTCGCCGCAGACGGCCGCCCAACGCAAGAAGGCCCCGCGCTGTTTCGGGCAGATGGCGAAGGGGTACTCGGCACGCAGGTCGGCGCGGATTTCGTAGGCCCGCAATCCTTGTTCGCCGGGGTAACTGGCGAAGGCCGCCCGGATGTTCTCGACCGCCGCGGGGGACTCTGCGAGTTCTCGGGTAAACCACTTGGCCCCGGCACCGTCCGGGCCAGCTTGGAACAGATCGGGGAAGCGCTGCCGTAACTTGGGGTTCTGCGCCGCCGTGGCGAACACGAAGCGGATCGCACCGGCAACAGATTCCGCAGCTTCGTGAGCGTCCGCAACGACCGGCTTCGCTCCATGGGCGACCAGCAACCGGTTGAGCCGATCAAGGCTCCAGATGTCGAA
This sequence comes from Fimbriiglobus sp., assembly GCA_043727675.1. Lineage (GTDB taxonomy): Bacteria > Planctomycetota > Planctomycetia > Gemmatales > Gemmataceae > JALHQU01. The sequence goes on along the minus strand of JAYSYJ010000339.1, from coordinate 22,764 downwards.
CGAGAGCGGAGGGAATTCGCCACAGGTGAGGAAGGTGAATCGTCGGTACACGCGCGCGGCAAACATTCGGAGTCGGGTGCGCATACGACGGAATCTCGGTCGAAACAGACATTGTGCCGATTCGAATCCGGCACGGCAACAGCGATCTTTTCCCCCGATGCCGCGTCAGACCCGCGCCGATTTCCAGCGCTCGCTCGACCAGCGCCAGACGAAAAGTGCCCCGCGGAAGTACAAGTCGCAGACCATGGCCACCCAAGCGCCGAGCAGGCCCCAACCGAGACCGGAGACTGTGCCGAGCGATCCTAGATCGATGGAATCGCGAGACAGCCAAAGGGCGAGTGGGATTCGCACGCCCAGGAACCCTGTCCACGAGAAAACGGCCAGCACGCGGGTGTCGCCGGCGGCCCGGAGCGCAGCCGTGAAAATGATCCACGCGCCCACGGCGGGCATGGCGAAGGCGATGGTTTGTAAAGCGCTCACGGCCAGTTCGGTCACCTGCGGCTTGCCGGGGCTGTAGAGTTCGCACATCGGCTCGGCGAGTAAGTAGAAAAAGAGCCCGAGGAGAGTCATCAGCCCGCCGCCGATGCCGAAGGCGGCCCAGCCGAACTGGGCGGCCAACTCGGGGCGTTTCTGGCCGAGGCTCTGGCTGACCGTGGACGACGCCGCAGCTCCAAAGGCGGCACCCGCCAGGTAACCAAGTGCTTCCCAACGTAGAGCGATGCCGTGGGCCGCCGCCGGTACGGTGCCGAGGGCGTTGACGATGCTGAGGAACCAGAGCTGACAGCATGCAATCGACAGACTATCGACGGCGGCGGGAATACTGACGCGCAGCAATCGGCGGAGAATTTCCGGGTCGGGCACCAAGAGGCCCAAGTTCAACTTCAATCCCGAGCGACCCCGCAATAGTAATGTGAGGATCGTCAGGCCACCGAGGGAATGCGCCGCCGCCGTACCCATGGCGATGCCGGTGAATCCGTAGTCGAGTGCCGGGCCGGCTCCGCCGGAGAGTGCCCAGGCCACGGGGACATTCACCAGGGCCACCCCGACCAGCACGGCGAGGCCCGTTTTGGTATCACCGGCACCGACCAAGCAAGCGATGCCGGCGGTTTCCATCATCTGCAACACGAGAATGGCCGCCAGCGGGTACAAGTACTGCGATGCGATCTCCGGGGAGCTGTTCTGGAGGCGAATCACGTGCATCAACGTGCTCAGGCCGGCGAACGCGGTCATGGTGGCGAGCAATCCGAAGAAGACGGCGAGGACGAGCGCTTGCCCCGTGGCCCGATTCGCCAAGGTGTAATCCTTAGCCCCGAAACAACGGCCGACCAAAGCGGTGGCTCCGGCACTGACAATCACCGAGTAGCTACTGGTGAACCAATACAGGTAGTTCGCCGTCGTGAGGGCGGCTTGGTGCTCTTCGGAGAAGTTGCGGGCGCGGTACTGGTCGTATTGAGTGATGAGGAAGAACGTGTACTGCTGCAAGAGTGCGGGCCAAGCGAGCTGGATCAGCCGACGGGCCAACGACGGTTCGGGAAGGATTGCGGGAGCAAGAGTCGGATCGGCCATGCGTACATGATAGGATGACGGCACGATGTCGACCGAACCCGCCCCATCCGAACCGACTCCGAAGCCGCGTGACCTGAAATGGAGCACGCTCTTCGGGCGTTCCCGTTCGGCCATTTTCGTGCTCAACAGCCGCCGCCAATTGCGCTACGTCAACGCGGCTTGGGAAAGTGCCACGGGGGCATCCTTCTCCAAACTCCGGGGCACCCAGTTCTCCGATACGCGAACATCGGCGTCGCCGCTGTGGGCCACGTTGGCCCCGCCCCGGGAAGTTTGGCGTGGGGAAGCCGCTCGTGTCCGTCGCCCGGCCCCCGGCACCGAGTTCGGCCCACCTTGGTGGGACATCGCGTACACCCCCCTCCGCGGAAACGGCGACCTGATCCTCGGCGTCGTCGCGGTTCTCGAAATCGTCGGGACGGCGACGCCACGCGGTGCGGCCAAGTTACCCGCCATCTTCGAGATCCTTCGGCACCGCCGCGCGGCCGACTTCACCTTCGACCTCCTCGACGGATCTTCCCCGGCGCACCAACGGTTGCAGTCGCAACTGCGTTGGGCGGCGGAACAACGGGTGCCGACTTGGCTCATCGGTGAAGCGGGCACGGGTCGAGAAACGCTGGCCCGAGTGATGCATGGCGCCGGGCGGCAACGAGAAACCCGTTTCGTGGCGTTGGAATGCACCGGTTTACAACCGTACTTGTTGGAAGGGCTCCTATTCGGCAAAGGCGGACTGGCAACGGGTGGAAGTACGGGCACGCTGTTCTTGAAGAACCCCGGGAGTTTGCCACGGGATTTGCAAATCCGGGTCGCCGAATGGTGTGCGAGTACCGCCGGGCCGCAAGTGATCTCGGCGAGTTCGAATCCGGTGGCGCACGATGTCGGAACCGGTCGGTTGATTCCGAAATTTCAAACGGAGTTGGCAACGCTGGAAGTCCGCGTCCCGCCACTTCGGGATCGCCTCGACGAACTCCCTCGATTGCTGATGAGAATCGCGCCCGACACCGCGGCCCCGAGCGAAGCGGTTTTGAAGGTGCTACGGTCGTACTCCTGGCCGGGGAATTTCCACGAGTTGGCGACCGTCTGGCACGACGCGTTCCGGCTCGCCGCCGGCCAAGCGATCACGCCGGAGCATTTGCCCCGGTTCATCCGCGAGCGTTTTCTGATCGAGTCCAGCCCGGGCCATCCGCGTCGGCAGGCGGGTTTGGACACGTTACTCGAATCGGTTGAACGGCGGATGATCCTGCGCGCGTTGGCCCAGTGCGATGGCCGACAGTCCGACGCGGCCGCCAAACTGGGCATCGTCCGGGCACGGTTGGCCCGTCGCGTGGACGCACTCAAAATCGTTTGGCCGCCGGAGCCGGAGTCATGAAAGTCCCACAAGTCGTCTTGTTTGCCCTCGACGATTGGCTCGGAAATCAGCTGCGCGAGTTGGTGAATGAGCACCGGTGGTTATTGCGGGAAGCCCGACAATTGGAAGCATTCGCGGGACAATTCGCGGAGCGGCGCCCGAGCATCGCCATTCTCCAATTGGATTGGCGCGATGTCCGCTCCGAACTGGCGGAAGTCCTCGTGCGGCTGGCTCGGGAGCACCCGGAAATCGGGATTGTGGCCGTCATCGATACGAAGATCCCGGAAGAGCATCGGTCGGAGTGGACGGCCGCGCTGCTCGACCTCGGTTGTTGCTGGGTGCTCTATCCGCCGCTCACTCGGGCCATGCTCGAAGATTTGCTCAGCGGTTGGATGACCGCATTGACAGAACGATTGCGCTGGCCAGTGGCCGAGTCGGCGATCGACCTCGCGTCGGGGAGTTATGAAGAATGACGACCCGAGAACCCGACCTTCCGCAACTCGATGCGAGCCGGTGCACCGGGTGTGGCGACTGCGTCGCCATTTGCCCCACAGTCTGCCTGGAAATGCTGAGTAGTACGGTTTGGTTACCCCGCCCCGCCGATTGCGTGGCGTGCGGGGCTTGTTCGACAATCTGCGAGCCGGCCGCACTCACTTGGCTCACTTCGCTTTCATCTCTTTCGCCGAATCCACAATCACTTTGAATTCCTTCAATTTGCGGAGCGCGTCGAGATCTGGATCGATCGCAACTGCGGCGAAATCGCAATAGCCGTTTTGAAATGCCGTGCGGAGGTGGTCCAGTGCGACCTCGGCCGCTTCGGGAGACGTCTTGGAAAGGATCGCGTGCACACAAGCGACTTGGTATTGCACGTACGAGTCATTCGATTGTTTGATGGCCGACTCAGCCCCTTGTCGGGCTTCATCTATTTTTCCAATGCGAGCGTAAATCACGGCCCGACCGATGAGAGCGGATGCGTAGCCAGGATTGAGCTCGAGTGTCCGATCCAGGCAGTGGATTGCTTGATTGGGTTTATCGAAAATCTCACCCAAGATGTGGGCTTGATTCTGCCAGGCGGGGAGGTAACGAGGATTTACTTCGGTCGCCTTCACGTAGTCTTTCAGTGCGCCCTCGGGATCTCGACGCAGTTTTGTATTCCCTCGAGCGGTCAAGTCGGCTTCGTCATTCAGAACGAGCTTAGCCGCGGCAACACGATCCCGGTTCGCCGCTTGCGTGTCGCGATTGGCGTCCGAGAAGCTTGCCCGTAGCATCAGCGTTCGATAGTTCGGTTCACCCAATTCGAGTGATTTTGTCACATCGTTAATCGCTTCTGCGAGGTGTCCGCTCTGCGCCTGCGCGAGCGAACGATAGTAGTAAGCCATCGAATTTCGAGGATCGCGTTGAATCGCGACTGTGAACTCTTTGCTCGCCTCGACGTGTTTTTTCAGGAAGCTCAACAACAACCCCCGGTTTAAAGCCGGGCGCGGATCGAGCGGGGTGAGTGCTTTGGCCAATTGAAATCGTTCGGCCGCTTCGGGATAGCGCCCGGCGTACTGGTAACTGTTGGCCAACGCGAATTGTCCTCCCGCATGGCCCGGGTCTCGATCCACAAGAGTTTCAAAGGCTTGGGTCGCACGAGCGTAGTTCCCTTTCGCAAGATCGTTCAATCCGCGCAAGTAAAACTCAAGTGGGCCTTCGGTGGTACAAACGGCCGGGTTGATTTCCTCGGCGAGTTCGGCTCGGTTCAACACTGAACTCAACTGAATACGTTGTTCCGAGACTGCCAAGGGGAGCCAACCGGATTCGTAACAGTTTTCCGCAATGCGATTCCAGCGGAGGGCCCGTTCGAAGGCCGCTGTCTTCTCGCCGTCGATTTTGCCGAAGGCATTGATCCACTCGGCGTGGCCACACAACAGGGCCAACTCTCCGATTTCGTGCGTGAGACGTTCGCGATCCGCATCGGTCAACCGGCGCACACTCTCGTGGTCGAGCCACTTAGAAGTGGCCGTCACGTCGTACCGCTCGAACCAGACCTCGACGTTGGCCAGGGCTTCGGCCCGAACCTTAGGGTGTTCAATCGTCGTCAAGTCGATGCGCAAACCGGGTACAGCCTCGTGCAAGCGACCCGCCTGCAAGGTCGATTCTGCGGTCATGCGTTGCCGCGATTGTTGGATGGCGGCGCCCGACGCCCCGAACGTGGTCACCGCAAATGCGAGTGCCACGAGTAACACGGCTTGCACCGGATGACGTCGGCGATACTTGCGAAGCCGTTCGACGAACGACTGATTCCGAGTGAACTTCAGCGGGCGATTCTCTTGATGGAGCGTCAAATCCGTAAGCAGTTCCGTCGCCGTTTGGTAGCGGTTCTCGGCATCCGGGTTCAGCAACTTCAAGACAATCGATTCGATGGCCGGACTGATTTTGGAATTCAAGGTTCTGATTCGCGGAGCGAAATCCCGCCGTGCGAGGAGGATCGTGCTCATCGAGAGGCCCGATTCCATCGAGCGCTCGAATGGATGTTGCCCCGTGAGCAACTCGTAAAACATGACGCCGAGGGAGTAGAGATCCATCCGGACATCGGGTGAAATTCCGCGCTGGTCGCCATACGATTCGAGCTGTTCCGGCGACATATACCGAAGCGTTCCACCGGATTGGTCGTATTCGCCGCTGTTCACGTCGTGTGCGAGACCGAAGTCCAAAATCATCGGCACGCCTTCGTCCGTGACGAGAACATTACTGGGCTTCAAGTCGAGGTGCAAAATACCGCGTTCGTGGGCGTGGGCCAACGCTTCGGCGAGACGGGTGAACAGCCAAACGACCGAATCCGGGAACGACAATCGACCGAGTAACTCCCGCACCGGCTGCGGACGTGATTGAGCGACACGAATTCTGCCGCTTTTTGGCCCCGAGGTGCTGTTTTCAAATTCTTTCGTTTTCGAAGATCGCTTTTTGGTATCCGGTTTGAACGCATTCACCGTGCTCAAGAGCCCTGCACCGGTCGCCGGGAGCATCTTCGTTTCCGAAACCATCTGTAATACGTCGTGGAGCGTTTGCCGTCCTAAATAAGGCATGCATAAGACTTGAATCGGCGGCATCGCATGAACGGAATAGACCGGCACGATGTTCGTATGCTGGAGGCTGGCAAGCCGTTCCGGTTCGTGATTCGGCCGGCTGGTGAACTTCAGGGCGACGGGGCGTCCCGCCAGCCCGAGTTGCTCGGCGAGGAACACGGAGCCGAAGCCACCTTCACCGAGTTTATCGACAATCTTGAAGCCCAGAAATAGATCCCCGACGCGTGGCATCGAAACGCCTTGCGATTGCAATCCCGCATTCGGCCCCAGAATACAATCGGTTTTGACCCCATCGGCCACGGGGGGCTGAAGGTTCAAGACTTTCGCCGGCATCGGCGTTAACGTGGTCGGGTCGTTGCAATAATCCCCCGGTATCAAGCTTGGGCTTCGACGAGTGATTTGCATATCTGATTCCCGAGATTGCGACTCACGTTCGCCCTGCGCGAATGGAATGCGGCACACTCACGTAGAATGCAATCAGGTGGAATGCAGCGAATTTATCGAAAATACCGGATCTTCTTGCCCGTGCTAAACACGATTGATGCTGAACCCAAGGTTTTTCAGCGCCCGAAAGAACGATTTCCGCTCAGGCCCGATTTGGAACCGGGACTTCTGGAACGAGTTGAAAAGGTTAAAGTTCGTCTCTGGAGCGCAAAACCACCGAGGAACTCGGATGGTTGCGCGCCGGACTGTCACCAGGGGTTTCAACCGTCCTCAGGTTGTATTACAATTTGCCCATAGGATGTTTCACCACGGGTGGGAGTCGACCGTGACGCTGGGTGTTCGTTGTCCGCATTGCGAATCGCAATTCCAACTCAGTCCCGATTTGCTAGGCAAATCGATGCGTTGCCCCAACACCGATTGCCGTGAAATCTTCGAGGTTCGAGGTGAGCAGGAGCCGGCCATCCCCGGGGCGGTTTCGGTGGCACCGTTGACCTCCGGTTCGGTGACTGACTTTCTCCAGGTGATTGAAGTCGAACCGAGTTCAGCGCAGATTTTCAACGCCGAAATGTTGCCAGTGGCCCGGAGTCTGCCACCGTTGCCGCCACGTCCGGTGGTCAAGTTACCCGCGGCCACGCTGCTGCCCGGCCCACGTGAAGTGGCGTGGAATGCTGCCGACGAGCCGATTCCCAAAACGACACTTTTTAAAAAGCAGATCGACGACCACGTTCCGGTGACCCGACGCAAGAAACGCCGCGGTGTGCCCAAAGCCATGCTCGCTCTTGTGAGCTTGGCCCTCGTGGGAACCTTAATCACGGTGGGAGCGATGTTGCTCCTCCGCGAGAAACGCACCGAAGAGAAATTGGTTCAAGATGCTGAGAAGCTCTACGGCGAAGGGAAATTCGGGGAATCGGCCAAACGCTACGAAGAGCTCCAAAAAGAGTATCCCGATAGCGAGAACGTGAAAAAGTACGATTTCTTCAGCCGCTTGAGCGCCACGCAAAATGCCATCGGGGCCGTGGCGGCACGCGAGAATCCGACGGCGCCGCTGCAAACCCTCCGCGAGTTCCTGGGCGAATACGGCGAATCGCCGTTCGCCTTGCCCGACACGGGCTTCGGTACGGACATCGTGCAAGCCGGTCAAAAGCTCGCCGCCGTGTTCAACGACAACGCCGGTGATCGCATCAAAGAATTTCGCAAGGATCGGTCGAAATTACCCGAGCTGGACTCCGCCGAGAAGTCGGTGCAACAAGGTCGCGAACTGCTACCGCAGTTGGAACGGTATCGGGGTGGCGCTGGAATGTCGTCGGACAAAGCACGCGAGCTGTTCGACGCGACATCGGGGGAAATCTTCAAAGAACGCACCCGGCTGGCGGTTCTGGCACCGTTTCAAGATTTGGCGGTGGAACCGACCGATGAACGGATTGCCGAATTCGAGCAGACGATCAAGAAAGCCGGCCTCGAGAAAGATGAAGAAGCCAAAACGCTCGCGGTGCAAGCGCGGACGAACCTCCGGGTGCTCGTGAAGTTCGTGCTCGAGCGCCGTTTGGCTGTGGCCGCACCGATGGATCCGCCACTGGCGTTCGTCGCCCCGGCGATTGCGGGGTCACCGGATCCGAAAGCGGGTACCGAAGCGACGAACGACACCATCTTCGGGTTGGCACACGGTGTCTGTTACGCCATCGACGCGCACACGGGCAACTTGCTTTGGGGTCGCAAACTCCACGCGACGAGCGCCGATTCGAGGACGGTCGATTTGCCGTTGCGCGTCGTCCTGGCAGATGGTGCCATCGACTGGGTTCTCCTGCCTTCCAGCGCAGACGGTCAATCGGCGATCACGGCCCGTCGGACGCGGACCGGCGAAGCGATCTGGCACCAAACCCTGCCCCATCCGTGCCTCGGCCAACCCGTGATCATCGGGAAACAATTGTTCGTGCCTTTGCAAGATGCCCTTGGTACGGTGGTGCATCTCGACGTGGTCACCGGAGAGCAGTACGGTAGTCTGGCGTTGCGTCAGCCCATCGGTGGTGGCTTGGCAGTACTTCCCGGCCTTCATGCCGATCATGGTTTCCTCGTCGTACCCGGTGATGCTCGGCGGGTGTTTGTAATCGAGTGGGGCCGCGTGGATGCTGACAATCGAAAAGAGCCGCTGACCTGCGTGCGGAGCTTCGCCACCCAACATGCGAAGGATTCCTTGCGTGTCGAACCGATGCTCACGAGCAGTGGCGAAGCCGGGTCGCCCGCACGCCTCACCCTCTGTGAAGGAGATGGCCCGGGGGCGATGAAACTCCGGAGTTTCCCTCTCCCCGCGATCGAGCAGCTGAGCAAACTCCAATCCGAAGGCGACACACCGATCGATGCCGTCGCCGAAACCCGAGTGAACGGTTGGAATTCGTTCGCCCCACTTTCGGACGGTGAGCGCGTGTGCGTCTCGACCGATGCCGGGGTCTTCTTGGCACTCGGTGTGAATCAAGTGGGGAATGCGGACGCGGGCCTGTTCACCTTGCCGGGCCAGCCGCCGGCGAAGGAACAAGAGCAAGTCTGTCGATCGCAAGTGATCGCCCAAGACGAAGAAGCCGTGTGGGTGCTCCTCGGTCACCGACTGATACGGTTGAAAGTGGCTATTGACGGGTTGGGCGGTTACCGACTGATGCCACGCGGCGAAGCCAAATTACTCGGGGAACCGCTCGCCCGTTCGCAAGTTCGACCGGCCTTGAACCGCGCATTTGTGACTTACCGTCCGAGTGTGGGCGGGGCCGTGCGGATGATGGCCTTCGACCTCGAAACGGGTTTGACAGTTTGGGAACGCCAACTCGGAGCAGTCGCAATCCATGCGCCGATCCCCTTAGCAAACAAGGAATATCTCTTGGTCGATGGGTTCGCCGGCGTCTACCGCGTCCGGAACAGTTCGGCACCGGATCAAGAGCCAGCGCTGCAAACCGAGACTGTCACCCCACCGACTGAAGCGGCCGATGGCCCGGCTCGTGTCGTTGTGTCGGCCGACGGCCACGACGTTTGGACACTCTTGCTGGCCACGCCAGCCGACGGAACGAAATTGAAGTTGCAGAAGTTCACCGATGGAAAAAGTGTCGGGGTCACCGCGCTGCCGTTGCTCGATCAACTCGCGGGGGTGCCGTTGGCATTCGGAGCGCAACTGTTGGTGCCGCTGGCCAATGGTTACGTCTATCGGGTTGATATCGCCGACACGGCGTTGAAGACGGGAAGTGTCTGGCGCGGGAGTACGATACGCGGCCCCACGAGCTGCCATCTTTCGGGGGCCGGGGTAGGATCGTACCTCGCGTCGGATGGGAATGTCGAAGTCAGCCTTTACAGTTGGCCCGCCGACAAAGACGAAGCCGCGCGGCTCGCCGGCCCTTGGGACGCTCGGGGCAAGATCGGCTTGCCCGCCGTCTGGATCGAAGTCGGAGACACCAAATTTGTGGCCACCGGAACCGACGGGGGCACCGTGTGCCTTTTCGATCGCACGAAAGCGCTGCTTGATCCGATCCGCACTTGGAAAGGTAACCCGAAAGGGCCGATTCCCGAAGGGGCCGTCACACAGCAGTTCCTGTTGCTGGAACGGGCCGAAGGGACGCGACTGGTCTATTCGGTCAAGAAGGAATCACTGGTTTGCTTGAACCTGAGCGAAGATAAACCGGAGTGGGTCGTTCGGTCGCCGAGTCCGAATTCCGGGGAACTGCTCGGTTGGATCCGCGACGGGGATCGATTGCTCGTTTCCTACCAATCTGGATCGGTTCAGGTTTTGAATCCGAAGACGGGAATTGCGGTCGAAGAAACGGAATCGGATCGCCCCACTTCAGAAGTAGCCGCGATCCGGTATGGGGCCGATCAATTACTTCAGGCTCACTCCGATGGCACCGTCGGACTCACTCCGATTGCCGCCACTGGAATGAAGTAGTCAGTCTAGCGTTGCAAGTTGCCGGCTTGCTGAATCGGTGCGGGCTGCGGGGCAACTCCTGTGGCCTGCGTCGATGCGTTGAGTTCGGCGAGCAACTCCGATGAACCCGTATGTTGCGGATCAATCTTCATCGCCATCTCGAGTTGCTGACGACCGTCGCCGACGCGATCCGAATCGATGAGCACGCGACCGAGGAAGTAGCGGGCTTCCGCCTCGGGCATGACACGCATGAGGGTGTCGAAAGCGACATCCCACTGGCCGGCCCTGGCGGCGCAGTAACCGTGCGTCTTGTGGTAGATGCGGTTTTCGGGATCAATGCTGATCGCCAATTTGCAAGCCTCGCAAGCCGGCGACCATTCTTCGGCTTTGGCGTACATACTCGCCATCCGGAACGCCAGCTCGTGATTCTTCGGACTCTGCCGGAGAGCTTCTTGGTAGACTTGGGCCGCCCGTTCGCGCTCACCCAGTTTGGAATAGAGACGAGCCAATCCCGAAAGCGCGGACGTGCACTTCGGATCTTGCTTGAGAGCTTTTTGATAAGTTTGGCGAGCGGAGTCAACGAGGGCATCGCGTTCCACGGCGGTCTTTTCTTCCATGAACGCCGCTTCGACTTCGTTATCCGCCCAGACAGCCAAAGTCTCGGGTTTCAGAGGTTGCCCGGGCTTTCCGCGCGGCGCTTGGGTGATCGCCTCTTCCTTGGGCGGGCCGAACTTCTGCGTACTCGGTTTACCCAAGAAACTGGCGTGTTCACCCGGTTTGGGTAATGTCGCATCGGGTAAACGGGGATCTTTCACCGTCCGACAGCCGACCGCACCGACCGTCAAGGTCGCCACCAAAACTAACTGGAGCAGGCGCCCATCCATGGGTCATCCCTCTGAGTGTTCGACAGGATCCGATCCCCGTGCGAGGGACGATCACTTGAACTCGGCGATGAAACTCGCCGAGGCTTCGACCATCAAATCGCGCGTCAAATGCACGGGTTGACGTCTGTATCGGCAAATTGACTGAACCGTTTCCAATAAATCTCGACAATCACTGGCGCGGGGCGTCCGGCCCCGGTTGTAATAGCGTTCGTACAAGTATTCCACAGACTCTGCGTTATAGTTCATGTCGAGCCGCTTGCAGACCGAACCGAAGATCTTTTCGTACACGTCTCGGGTCGGGGCCGTGATGCAGACCTTGTGCCGAATCCGGCGTAAGAACGCGTCGTCGACCAGATCTTTCGGATCCAAGTTCGTGCTGAAGATGATGAGCTGCTCGAACGGCACCTGGAACTTCTTCCCGTTGGAAACCGTGAGGAAGTCATGGCGGTCTTCGAGTGGGAGAATCCACCGGTTCAACAATTCCTTCGGGCTCACGATCTGGCGACCGAAGTCGTCGATGAGGAAGACGCCGCCATTGGCTTTGAAGTGAATGGGGGCTTGGTAGAAATTGGCTTCCGAATTGAACCGGAGGTCGAGCATGCTCAAGGTGAGTTCCCCACCGACCACGATGACCGGGCGGCGGATTTTGACCCAGCGTTGGTCGTGCGAACCGTCGCTGAGCAGGCGCCGCACCACGGCATCGCCTTCGTCGCCGAATTCACTGGGGGTGTCGTCCACGACGTGGAGCGATGGATCGTAAACGGTGACGACGTTACCGTCGGCGAGGAACGCATAAGGAATATAAATCGAGCCGCCGACGGTGTTCATGTACTCGCCGATGGAACGGGCGATGGCGGTCTTCCCGTTACCGGGAGGGCCGTAGATGAACACCGACCGACCGCTGATGATGGCCGGGCCGATGGCGTTGAAAAGGTCGTCTTTGATGACCAAGTGACGGAAGGGCGCTCGGAGCACTTCCGGATAGCAGCTGAGGCCGGTTACGGTTTGGCGGTAACACTGCTCGACGTAATCTTCGAGCGGCACCGGGGCCGGCCCGACGTAAGCGCATTGTTTCATCAGATTTTGGGCGTGACTCCGGCCGCGATCCGTCAAACTGTAGCGGTAGCTGACTTCACCGACGAGGTCGCCGCCATCCACTTGGATGTGCTTCTCTTCTTTGAGGTGCTTGAGTGGCTCGCGGATGATTTTGAACGGTAAGCAGAGCACCTGGGCGAGATCCCGACCGATTTGCGGGCCGCGCGTGTAAATCGTGCGCACGAGCATGTCGGCGAGGAACGCCGACGTCAGACCCGATTCTTTGATCGATTCCGGCGAGATCGGGGCTTCGGGAGCTGGGTTGGTATCCCAATCGACTACCGGGCGAGACAACACGGCCATGAGGAACCCACCGGCGAGGAGGCGAAAGGCGACGGATCACACCGAAGCTTAGTTCACATCCCGGGTCGGTGCCGGCAAGAAAGTTTTACTTCAATTTTTTCCCGCGGGTGATGATGAAAATTCCCAAGGCCCCGACGAACAACACCCCCACCACGATGGTGTTCTGTTTGCCAATGGTCGACTTCCAATGCTCGACGAACCCGGTCATATAACTCTGTTCGGCGAACGGTGCTGCTGTCACGGGCCCAGCGAGTGCCGCCATGGTCAACAGTGCGGCGATCGAGTTGCGAATCATATTGTTTTCTCCTGAGTACCAGCCGAAATACAAAAAAACGGAGTGCCCGCGCACTCCGTCGAAGTTGCCGACTTCGCCATCGGGTTAGCGTGGGCTGTTCGCGCCAGCCGCGTTGTTGCCACCGGCCGCCGGGGTGCCCGGTGCGGCACCACCCCCAGCACCGCTTTGGGATCCGCCGCCACCGACGCCGCCCACCGAGCTGCCGAATTGTGCGGTGAGACCGCGGTAGGCATTGGTCGGCCCGAGAGCCGGCATCGCCGGATCAACGGCATCGTGGGCCTGCACTTCGTAATGCATGGCTTGACCATTCGGTTGTGCCGACAAGTACGCGAGTACCGCTAGACAACGCTTCGCGTCGAGTTCCGTGCGAGTGTTGACGACTTTTTGTGGGTTCGCCGCGTCGTAAGGCAGATCGCGTGCTGTTTGAATCCAAACCTTGCTCACCGGGGATGGCAACCGCCGAGCGATGTAGTCGATCTTGCGGAGACCGGCCGCGTTGAGAGTATCTTTACCCATCTCGAAATGGCTGTTCCAGACAGTGGCATCGAGAGTGGTGCCATTGTTGGCCATGGCGTCGAATGGTTGCACCACGTTATCGCGGGCGCTCACTTTGTAGCGCTCTTGTGGACACGGATCGACGAGTTTGTTGTACCGGCTCTGGATGCCGGGGCCGTTGGACAGGTTGCCGCCAGGCACGCCTGTACAACCGACTGAGACCGCGCTGCCGATGACCAGGGCCGCGAACGACGCGGTACGGACGAACTTCTTCATTGCACTTCCTCCATGAGTGACACGGGGCATCCTGCCCGTTCGAGAATCAACCCATCTTCGACAGCAAGTTCTTCTGGATGAGGATGGCGGCGGGCCCAACCAACACCACGAAGATTGCCGGGAAGATGAACAGGACCAGTGGGAAGATCAGCTTCACGGCCGTCTTCGCCGCTTTTTCTTCGGCAATCTGCCGGCGACGCGTTCGCATCGCGTCGGATTGCACCCGTAAGGCTTGGGCGATACTCGCCCCGAATCGATCCGCCTGAATCAGAATCGCCGCGAGGCTCTTCACGTCGTCCACACCGGTTCGCACACCCAAATCGTGCAGCACTTCCCGGCGCGGCCGACCCATTTGCAGTTGCAGGTTCGCCAACGCCAATTCTTCGCAAATCGTCTTGGCGTGGTCTTTCATCTCATCGGTCACTTTTCGCAGCCCCGCATCCAGTCCGAGGCCGGACTCCACGCACACCACCAAAAGGTCGAGCGCGTCGGGCAGTGTCAAGAAGATCTGCTGCTGGCGATCATTCACGAGCAGCTTCAAAGCTATCATCGGCAAATAGAACCCAACACACCCAGCTAATCCGATTTTCCACATCGCAGCCAGTGTGAAACCTTGCGCGACTAAACAGATTAGGAAGGCGGGCAGCAAGAATGCGACCAACGAAGCCAACCGAATGCCTTGATACACCATCGGGGCGGTCTGACTCCGGAAGCCGGCGTTGGCCAACTTGACTCGAAGTGAGTTTTTTTCCAAATCCGACTGGGGCTGCATGGAGGCGCCCAGTTTCGAGAACTTCTCTTTCAGCCCCGAGAATCGCTGCCGCGATTCCATTTGCGACAATTCGAGATCGACCAGGGACCGCGGTCGACCGATTCGGTCGAGCCGGTCGTCAGCCTGACTATTGCGGTTCGAGATCAACTGCAAGAGCCAGAACGTTCCGATCATGATGGCGGCGAAGACGAAGATCGGCACCAGCTCGTCGGAGGATAAAAACGCGAACAGTTCCACGGGGTGTCTCCAGGATGCTTGAAAGCGGTGTCTAGTGGTCGAGGGGGTTGACAGCACGCTCGGGTCGAGGGCCGCCGCAGCGAGTTACACTTTGATGTCGATGATCTTCTTGATCGAATAGGTGCCGATCAGCATCAAGAAGATAGCCCCGATCGACATTTTGACACCCATGGGGTCTTTCCAGAGGGCTTCGATGTAGTCCGGCTTCATCCAGAGCATGAGGAAGAAGAGTCCGATCGGCAGAGCGACGAGTACGATCCCCGACAAGCGCCCTTCCGCAGTCAACGCTTTCACTTGGCCGAGAATTTTGATTCGTTCGCGGATGACGTAGCCGATTCGGTCGAGGATTTCCGCGAGATCGCCCCCCGTCTGCCGTTGGATCGCCACGCTGGTGATGAAGAATTTCAAGTCCAAGTTGGGGACGCGATCGCACATCCCTTTCAGAGCTTCGTCGAGGGTGATGCCGAGATTCTGTTCTTCGTAGACGCGGCCGAATTCCTTGCAAATTGGCTGGGGCATTTCTTCGGCGACGACGTGCAAGCCGGCGGCGAGGGAGTGCCCGGCCCGCAAGGCCCGGGCGACCAGTTCCATCGACTCGGGCAATTGATTGGCGAACTTGTTCAAGCGGCTCTTGCGTTTCCAGAAGAGCCAAATGAAGGGGGCCGACAGACAGATCAGAGCCACGACGGGGGCGACGTAGACGTTCACCATCCAGGCGGAGGCGAGGCCCCCGACGAACGCCGCGGCGAGACCGACGCCGACCAAGGCACTCGGTTTCACGTTGGCGTCCGCCTGCTCGATCATCTTCTGCAGGTTGAGGACTTTCGGAGTGATCTTGTCGAGCAAGTTCTTCTTGTCGACTTCCTGCAAGGCTTGCTTCAAGAGCATGTCGGCCGAGGAATCTTTTCGGTTGTTGCGGCCCACGAGCACGTCGAGGCGTACCGAGGCGCGGCCTTCCTTGGAACCGGTGAAGGCAAACGCCAGGGCGAGGACCATCCCCACGACCAGCCCGCCGATGACCAAGGCGAATAACAGAGGACTCATGTTGCACGACTCGAAGAAGTAGGGGGAATCTCGGGACTCAGTCGCGGGCTAGAACTCGTTCGGTGAACATATTCGACGGGAGTTTGATCCCTTTTTGCTCGAGCCGTGGTACGAAGGTCGGGCGGACGCCCGTCGCTTCGAACTGGCCGAAAGCCCGGCCGTTTTGATCGACACCAACTTGCCGGAACCGGAAAATTTCCTGCATGATGATGATGTCTTGTTCCATGTTCAGCACTTCCGTGATGCTGCACATCTTGCGCGGGCCACCTTGCAAACGGTTCACTTGGATGATCAAGTCGACGGCGGAGGCGATCTGCTGCCGCATGGCCTTGATCGGCAATTCGGTACCGCCCATCATGATCATCGTTTCCAAGCGGGCGAGACCGTCGCGCGGGGTGTTCGCGTGCAGCGTCGTCATGCTTCCGGCGTGACCGGTGTTCATGGCTTGGAGCATGTCGAGGGCTTCCGCACCCCGGCACTCCCCCACGATGATCCGGTCGGGCCGCATCCGCAGGGCGTTCTTCACGAGGTCCCGACAGCTCACCGTGCCTTTGCCTTCGATATTCGGCGGCCGCGTTTCGAGCCGCACGATGTGATCTTGCTGGAGCTGCAGTTCGGCGGCGTCTTCGATGGTCACGAGGCGTTCGTCGCCGGGGATGAACGCGGAGAGCGTGTTCAAGAGCGTGGTTTTCCCCGAACCGGTACCGCCGGAGATCAGCACGTTCATCCGGGCTTTGATGGCGCCTTCCAACAGCATGGCCATTTCCGGCGTGAACGCTTTGTAGTTCAACAAGTCTTCGAGTTTCAGCGGCTGGGCACCGAAACGCCGGATGCTCAAGCTGGCCCCATCGAGTGCGATCGGCGGGATGACCGCGTTCACCCGGGAGCCGTCCGGCAAGCGGGCATCGCAGAGCGGGCTGGTTTCATCGACGCGGCGCCCGACTTTGGACACGATGCGGTCGATGATCTGCAGCAAGTGATCGTTGTCGCGGAAGACAACTTCGGAGCGTTCGATCTTGCCCCGGCGTTCGACGTAAATCTTCTTCGGACCGTTGACCATGATTTCGCTGACGGTGGGATCTTTCAGCAACGGTTCGAGCGGGCCGAACCCGAGCGTTTCGTCGAGGATTTCTTCGATCAGTTTTTCGCGTTCGATCCGGTTGAGGAGCGGGTTCTCGGTGTCGCACAAGTGCTCGATGGCGCGGCGGATGTCCCGTCGCATGGCATCGCTGGCGAGATCCTTCACGCGGGAAAGATCGAGCCGCTCCACGAGCTTCGTGTGAATCTGTCGTTTCAGTTCCTCAAAGTTCTTCCCCCCGCTACTGCTCGATCCCCCGAAGCTCGGGCTCGACAAGCGCGACAGCCCGGTGTTGCTCCCCTGGTTGCTGAGGTTGTTGAGCTTCGAGATCCCTTGTTGCAGCCGCGACATATCCGTGTTCCTTGGGGTCAATTCCGGGTGCGTTCACTACCGATCACTCACTTGCGACCAAACGGGTTCCAACTCGCTTTGCTCTTGGCTTCCACGAGCGGGGCGGCAGGTTTGCCGGCCAAGACTTGGGCCAGACCGACGATGGCGTGCTGCACCCGGCTTTTCGGATTGTGGCGAACCAGGGGTTCGCCGGCGATTCGAGCGGCGATCAGGGCTTTCGGATCGTACGGGATTTGCCAAGTGATCGGCTTGCCGATCACCTCTTCCGCTTTCTTCATGCTGATGCCTTCTTCGACCGTATCCGACCCCACCCGATTGATGACGATGCGCACTTTGTCGGCGAGGTCTTCGCTGCCGAGCAGGTGGATCAACCGCACGACGTTCCGCAAGCTGCTGAGTTCGAGTTGGGCCGTCAACAAAATGGTGTCGGCCATGCGGAGCGCCATCATGTCGGTCGGCCGCAACGACTTGCTCAGGTCGATCACCAAGTGCGAATAGCTCATTTTCAAGAGGTTGAGAATCCGCTCGACATGCCCTTCGTGCAGCACTCCGATTTCTTGAATTTCCATCGGGTGCCGGAGGATCGACAATCCGGTTCCCTCGTGGCGCACCAACGCGCGCCGCAGGAAGTTCATGTCGAGTCGTTCGATGTTGCGGGCCAAATCGGCGATGCTGATATTGTCCATCCCGTTGACTTCCATGGCGATGTCCGCATCGCCGAGTGCCAGATCGAGATCCACCAGCGCGACGGTGTTGTCCGGATCGGTCGACAACGTGGCAGCGAGGTTGATGCAAATACTGGTGGTGCCGACGCCGCCGCGCGAGCCGAGCACGGCGATCATCTGCTTGGCGCCTTGTTGGCGAACCATGCCGCCATTGCTGGGTTGATCCCCGATCGAACCGCTGGATTCGCCCAGGGCCCGCCGGAGCACCGCGAGCATGTCTTCCAAGCCGACCGGATGCGTGAGGAAGTACTTGGCACCGCGTTGGAGCGATTGCAGAAGGGCTTGGTGATCTTGGCTGATCGTGAGGATGGCCAACTTCGGATACTTGATCGACAACTCGCCGATCATGTGCAGGGCTTTGTTCTTGTCGGCATCGAGCGCCACGATGGCCAGATCCGGCATTTCGCCTTGCTGCTCGATGACATCGAAAAAATACTCGTAGCGGGCGCACTCGGCTTCGAGCCAGACGAAATCGACACCCAGTAGCAGAGCGCGGAGCGACTCGCGTGAGGATTCGGATGGATCAACAATGGCGACTCTTTGCATCTCAATCACCGAAGTCGGGGTGTTCGTCAGGTTGTGAAGACAGCCGGGCAGTTCCTAAGAAGCTGCCCGGCGTTTGCGTTGCGTCGATCTCGCTCGAGGCTTACTTGCCTTCGAGCACCGGCAGAGGCATCGGAACCGTCGGAGGCAGGCTCGGTGGTACCGAAGACTCCGTGATGATCGGAGCCACTGCCGGGCAAGCCGGGCTTCCCACCGTGGCGGTCAAGCCGGGGTTGGCAGACAATCCTTGGCCGCCGTTCTGAGCATGGCGGTAAGCGGGAACGTACGTTTTGCCGTTCCAGATCTTCCGGGCACCCCGTGGTGCCTCGAGCAGCGTTTCAACGAATAGCTCATAATCGTCCGGGCTGCGCGTTTCTTTACCAGGAACTCGCCGTGGAAGCTGATCCGGGTTCAACGCTTCGACCAGTCGCGGGGTCACCAGGATCAACAGTTCCGTCTCCCGTTCATCGTGAGTCACGCTGCTGAAGACCGTTCCCAGCAAGGGCAAGTCACCCAAATACGGCACCTTCTGAGCGTTCGATTGCACCGTCGTTTCTAGCAAACCACCGATCGCGAACGTCTGACCCGATTGCAAGGTCACTGTGGAACGGGCTTGCGTCTCGTTGAAACCGGGCGTGAAGCCGAACGCCGTCGTGATTCCGCGACCGACGTTCACCGACGAAATCCGCGGGTTGATCTCGAGGTAGATCCGATTGTCTGCGGTGATCACGGGGATCACTTCGACTTCGGTGCCGACCGGGGTCAACGTGACCCCGGGCCCGTTGATCCCCGACGATGGGCTGAGGATCGCCTGCAGACCACCGGCTCGGAAGAACGCCGCCCGACCAGTAGTGGTCGTGATTTTCGGCTCCGAAAGAAACTTCGCCACGCCTTCGGTCTTCAGTGCCCGCAAAGCCCCGGTGAACTGCCCCGGGACAATACCAGCCACAATGTTCGCGTTCGCCCCGGTACTGAAGGAGGGAAGCCCGCCCAACGTGGCCGACGAACTCGCCAGACCGCCGAGAACCGAGCTGATCCCGAAGCTCTTGCCACCGCCCCCGAACGAGAAACCGCGTTCGCGGAGCAGCGTCCGATCAACCTGCGCGACAGTCACTTCAATGGTGATCTGTTGCGTGCCGCCGACTTGGATCGCGTTGATCACGTTGGCGGCATTGCCACCCACCGCACTACTCGCGATCCGAACGATGATGTCCGCATCGCCGGGCTGGCTGACGGACCCACTGATGACAATCACGTTGCCGACGCCGGGAATGATCTCCACGTTCGACGTGGGCACCGCTTGTTTGATGACGAACTTCAGCTGTTCGTAATCCGGCTGAACGACCACGGTGTAGACGGCCTTCGAGCGATCCTCGAAGGTCAGCGTCATTTGGGTCGCTCCTCCGAGCTTCCCAACGAGATCGAGTTTCTTCAGTTCCGGAGCGATCGGCTTCACTTCGACGACTTCGCCGTTGCTGAGCGTGATGTCCGTAATCAGCTTGTCCGTTTTCGGGTCGAACTTGGCCAGACCACCGAGTGGCACCAGCAAGGCTCCACTCTTCGGCTCGATTTTCACACTGATACCGCCGACGGGCGGTTTGCTCGGTTGTTGGCCCAGGGCGGTGCTACCGGTCAACCCGGTGAGAACGGCCAAACCCGCCATCCAGCGGCGGCGACGATTACTGATTAGGTGCATCCGTTCACCCTCCCCACAAGTCTGATAGGTCGGGAAGACCTACCGTGTTCGTAATACCGAGCCGAGGTCAATCCCCAGTTCGGAAACAATTCGTTCCATTCCCCTCGGCAGGGGAACTGTTCGGCTCTCGAATCCCTCCGAAAACCGAGCTTCTAACCGACTTCACGGTGCCGAGAATGGGCCTTTCGAGCTGCCCGATTCTTCCGGCTTCTTCTCACCTTTACCGTCGTTCGACTTGGAGTCGTCGTCTTCCGATTCCGGACGAATCACACCGACGTACTTGTGGTCGCCGTTCGGCATTTTCTGGTAGCGGTACTTCATCACTCCTTTGGGCGTCTGCTGAGTCACATCGACATACACGGGCTTCGGTGGCACCGGCTTCAGCATTTCGACATCGCCGTTCTTCGGTGTCGCACCCGTACTATCCGGGCCGACTTTCGCCTGCTTCGGCTCTTCTTTCGGCTTCGGTCCGAAGAACGTCTTCGGCACGAAATAATTCGCCGGAAGATCCTTCAATAAGTAATCCCCATTCGCGGCGTAGCTCTTCAGCTCTTTTACGGCGGTCTCGGGCACCAGCGACAGTGGGTATTCCGCATCCTTGAAACTCTTGGCGATCAAATCGTCGGTGATCAGCGTCCCGGCGGCCAAGTCGACCGTCGGCACTTTCACTTTCACCATTTCCACCGCGGGCGCTGTCGGCGCGGGCGGGGCGATCTGGTCTTTTTCTTTCTCTTCGATCTTGTCGGTGAGAATGTCCCAAATTTCGTCCGCTTTCAAGACGCGGTGCACCGAAGGGTTGTCCGGGTGCCGCAGACCCATCCGCATGGTGGCGCCACGCGAGATCGCGCCTTGCAGCAAGAGTTGCTGCTCCGCCGTCACCGCGAGCGAAACCATCCCGACGTTCGGCGTCGCACCACCGGGCACTTGCGACGGGGCCGAATCCGAGTTCACGGCCAGCACGAGCATGTCGAGGAACAACGGGAAGACGACCCATTTCTGAGACTTCTTCAACAGGACCGAAGCGATGATGTCCACGTGGGCACCCGGCCCGATGAACCCGCTGGCCGCTTCGACGGTCGACATGGTGACCGACATCACGCTGTGGCCCGGCGGCGGATTGAGAAACACGTTCGTCGTCACATCGTTCTGGCCGAACGATTCGCCTTGGCGCACCGTCCGGGTCAAACGTTTGTCTTTCAAGAAGTCGGTCAGCTCCACGGAATTCGGGGGCACCGCATCTTTGGGCAACGCTTTCATGACCACGTACTTTTCCAAATCTTCGGCTTTGAGTCTCGTGCCGACGGGTAAGTCGGCGATGGCGACCGGTACTTGGACCGTGTCGACATCCTGCTTCTTGCCCTTCGCCCCCAAGGTGGTGAGGAACGCGGCGATCAAGCCGCACACCACCGCCACCACCACAAGGACAATGTTCTTCTGTTTCACTGGTGCCATCCCCCCGGAGAAAAAATCGACTGCGGCCCGATCACCACCATTCCGAAGCGGAGCTACGGAGTGCTTCGGCGTGGAGACCGTTCCTGCGGCTGGGCCGGCGAATTCCGCAGGGTGATGACTCAGAAGGGAACATCGCACTTTTGAGGCGCGCTGATCAATTGAGCAACCAACCCTAGTACGAAGTTCGCATTTCGCAAGAAGTCTGCATCGAAACGCTTTTTCTTGATCCGCCGGGTTTACATTTGGTAAGGGAGATTGACACAACTACTCTTTCGACCGATCCCTTCCGAATCCTTCAGCTTTTCTGGTCGTATCGATCCGGTCGAGTTTCACCAGTATCCCAAAGACAACGCCCCCCCCCCGTATTGGCAGGGGCGTGGAAAATGATTTCGAGAAAATTGAAATTATGCACTCAAGATGATGCGATACCACAGGTAGCCGAGGAAACCGATGCAAAGGGGAACCCCGTATGGCAATCGGATCCAAGCCGGGCGGCGGGTGTTCGCTCGGGCGGCCGCTTTGGTTGGGCCGTCGGTCACGAGTGTTTGCAGATCGCCCATAATCGCGCGGAAATTTTCCGCATTCTTGCCGAACTGCCGGCGGGCGAACATCATCACTATGCCGAAGACACCGCCGACAATCGCACCGAGACAGAACGCCCAGATGATGACCGACGCCCCGACGCCGAGGCCGAAGAGTGCGCCGATCCAGGCGCCGAAGCCCATTTGCATCTTCACGTCCCCCTGGCCCATGCCTTGGATGAAGAGCATGGGGAAGAGCAAGATGAAGCCGAGGGCCGTGCAAAGCAACGCCGAGCTGAACCCGCCGACGCAGGGCACCCAGTCGAACCCCAAATCGTTGAGAATGCCGAGGTACCAACCACTGACGACCAACGAGAGCGTGAGCCAGTTCGGGACTTTGAAAGCGTAGCCATCGATCACCGCCGCGAGCACCATGCCGCAGGCCAGTACGATGATGGGGCCGAGATTACCGTATTCGGTCGGGCCAAACTGGGCCCAGGCAATCTGAGCGACCCAAGCGAGGCCGACCCAAACGGCGGCCAAGAGTGGGATCCGAGCCATCGAGATAATGAACGCGCGGTCGATTCCCAAGGAATCGTCCACTGGGGTGGGGGCCGGGGCGGCCAAAACAGGATTCGCCATGAGCGGGATGACCTCGAAGATCCAAGTAAGGGGGTTTGCA
>JAYSYJ010000338.1:0-8281 GCA_043727675.1 Fimbriiglobus sp. | reverse complement strand
CTTCCAGATCCCAGTGCACCGCCCGGCCGGCCGGCTGACCGGTCATTTTGTCGACGATGCGGAATTCCGTCGGTTCGAGGGTGCCCCAGATGCACTCTTCCCACCACGAACTGCTGACCGTCGGCCGGATCAGTTGGATGTCGTAACGGCGTCGCAATCCGGCGAAGCGGGCATCGGCCACATGGATCGGCGTGTCGAGTCGGCGTTGGAAGGTGACGTGCGCTTCCGCTCGTTCGTAGCCCACTTTGTTGAGGAACGCATCGGCGTCGGGTTCGCTTTCCAGTATCCCCGGTGAATTGGCACCACCGTATAAACCGAATAGGAACGGGTTGAACGGCCGTTGCGACCCGAACACGATCACTTCGGAGCCGCGTTCGCGGAGGTAGGCTTCGGCTCGCTTCACGAGTTCGCGGCCGATGCCGCGTTTGCGGTACTCGGGCCGGACGACGACGCAGCAAATCACGCCACCGGTGGGGTCGAGGGCGGTGCGTTCTTCATTCGGCCCGAATCCGGCCAGTGCGAATCCGGCGAGCGTCTTGGTGTCGGGATCGACCGCGAGAATCAGTCCATTGCGGTCGAAGTAGGGCTTGCTGAGAATCCAGCGATCGAAGAGTCCGGCGAGGCGCAACGGGTACGACCCACGACCGCTGAGGGCCTCGTTCCACACTTCCACCAGCGCCGGTGGATCATCGTTGCGGAAGGGGCGGTACAACATGGGTCACAAATTCATGCTACGGGTGGAATGCTTCGCCTTACGATAGCCGGCACGGCCCGCGAATGGAAGGGGATGGCGGAAAATGTCCGTTCAGCGACCCGGTCACCCTCACCCCGGATAGGGCACCCGTAGGGTGTGCCGGCAAGGGGGGGCGGTGACCACTTGGTTGGCACCGTCGGGCCAGATGATGCGAACCGATTCGACCGTGGGCACTCGGCCCAAGCCGAAGTGGGCGAACGGCTCCATTTGGCAGAGGTAACCGCTGCCACCGTCGATGACGCGGGTTTGGACACGCCAGCCAGCCGTCAGGCGAACGAGCGCCCCGCGTGCCGGTGCCCCTTGGCGGGTGAGCGGTTGAATGCGAATCCAATTTCCATCGGCCTCCGCAACGTGAAACAAACTCAGCGGCTGCGGGGTTTGTTCGCCGTGGGCGATCAGCAATTCTAACCGGCCGTCGTTGTCGATGTCCGCAACGGCGGCAGCGGTACCGAACCCTTCGATTTCCAAGGCGGCACCGATGGGGTGCATTTTCCAAACCCCTTCGACTTCGTCGAATTTGAAGAGTCGGTTCGCCTCACCCATGTTGTTGAAGAAGAGTTCTTCGTAGCCGTCGTTGTCGAAGTCGGCGGCGATCACCGTGCGGACGGGGCTGGGCAGAGCCATCGCCGGGGTGGCACGATCTTTGAACGTGCCGTTGGGTTGCCGCATCATCAAGCGGTGCGGGCCTTCCCAATTCCCGTACACGATATCGAGTTTGCCATCCCCGTCGGCATCGAGCATGGCGACGCCGCGGGCATTTTCGAGCGCGTCGGCGAGGTTCAGTTCGCTGCCGATTTCTAGAAACGTCCCCAGGCCGGTATTGCGATAGAGGAAGTTCGGCCCTTGTTCATTGACGCAAAAAATATCGGAGCGATCCGACGCGAGCGGGCCGATCAATAACCCGCGGCCACCGGTGGTGGGGTTCAAGCCGATGGCGGGGGCGATATCGTGGATCGCACCGTCGGCGGCGAGTTCGAACAGCTTGAACGGACGGGAATAATTAGCGACGAAGAAGCCGTAACGGCCGGTACCGCGGCGGTCGATCGCGGCAACCGAGCGCCCGGCCATGAGGTTCCGCGCCGCCCAATTCACCGGCGTCGAAAAGAGATCTTCCCAGCCCCCGGAACGGTTGGCGAAAAGTCGATCCGCTTGTTCCTTCGGCCCGGCGAAGCTGTCCGAATTCATCACGTACAATTCTTCGCGGCCATCGCCGTCGATGTCTCCCGCCGCGGCGGCGACGGTCCGGAAACCATCGTCAGTCAAAGCCGGCGAGGCGATGTCGCGAAGTTGGTGGCCGTCGAATTTCAATAAACGATTCGGCCCACCGAAGCCGCAAACGAAGATTTCGGATGCCCCGTCGCCGTCAGCGTCGAAGATGGCGACGCCATAATGGTGTCCGGCTGGGTTGTGCTTGATGCGGTCGGAAATGTCGGTGAGCATCAGGTGAATTTTTCTGGGGTGGTGTTCAACCTTCAGGTGGCTGTCAAGCACGTCGGGCCTAATACTTGGCCCGACGAAGACAACCTGAAGGTTGAACTCCAACGAAGAACGACAAAGGGTTTACGTCCGAGCCATCTCGGGCACGACCGGTTCGGCGACGCCGCTGGTTTCGAACACCAGTTTCTTCTCGCCATCTTCCCCGTCACCGACGTTCACGGTGACAATCCCTTTGTCGTTGAACTCACCGCGAAGCAAGGCCTCGGCCATGGCGTCTTCGAGGTGCTGCTCGACGGCGCGGCGTAGCGGTCGCGCCCCCATCTCCAAGCTGCTCCCTTTGTCGATGATGAACTCCTTGGCCTCTTCCGTGACCACGAGCGTCAGATGCTTCTCTTTCAAACGTTTCGAGACCTTGGCCAATTCCATTTCGACGATCTGCTTCAGGTTGTCCTTGGTCAGTGAGCGGAACACGATGGTGTCGTCGAGGCGGTTCAAGAATTCCGGCCGGAAGACCTTGTGCATCTGCTCGAGCAGACGCTTCTTCATGTCTTGGTAGTTCACTTCGGCGGTGCGGGTCACGTGTTTGGTGAACACACTGCTGAGGTTGTCCGGAGCGATGATCGTCTCGGCCCCGACGTTCGAGGTCATGATCAAGATCGTGTTCTTGAAGTCGACCACCCTGCCGACGTTGTCGGTCAGGCGCCCGTCTTCCATGATCTGGAGCAGGAGATTCCAAACGTCCGGGTGGGCCTTCTCGATTTCGTCGAGCAGAACCACGCTGTAGGGTTTGCGACGGATCTTCTCGGTGAGTTGACCACCTTCTTCGTAACCGATGTAGCCGGGGGGTGCCCCGACCAGCCGGCTGACGTTGTGCTTCTCCATGTATTCGGACATGTCGAGCTGCACGATCGCGGCTTCGTCGCCGAACTGGAACTTGGCGAGGGCCTTGGCCAGCAAAGTTTTACCGACGCCGGTCGGCCCGGCGAAGATGAAGCTGCCGATGGGTCGGCGTGGATCTTTCAACCCCGACCGGCTCTTGCGAACGGCCTTGGCGATGGCTTTGATGGCTTCGTCTTGGCTGACCACGCTGCCGTGCAGTTCGTCTTCCATCTTCAGCAGTCGGCGGGTTTCGTCTTCGCCCACTTTCTTCAACGGCACGCCGGTCATCTTCGAGACGACCTCGGCGATCACTTCTTCGTCGACCACGCCGTCGATTTCCTTGGCTCGGTCTTTCCAATCTTTGGTGACTTGGTCTTTCTTCTTCTTCAGCTTGTCGGCTTTGTCGCGGAGTGCAGCGGCCTCCTCGAACAGTTGGTTGGCCACGGCCTGTTCTTTTTCCGCGTTGAGCTTCTCGATCTGCTCATCGATCTCTTTGAGATCCGGCGGACGGGTCATCGCCTTGAGGCGGATACGGGCACCGGCCTCATCGATGACGTCGATGGCTTTATCCGGCAAGCAACGACCGCTGATGTAACGATCGGACTGTTCGACCGCGGCTCGGAGTGCGGCATCGGTGATCTGCACACGGTGGTGCGCTTCGTAGCGGTCACGCAGCCCTTTGAGAATCTCGACCGCTTCGTCTTTGCTTGGCGGGTTGACGATCACTTCTTGGAAGCGACGAGCGAGGGCCGAATCCTTTTCGATGTACTTGCGGTACTCGTCGAGGGTGGTCGCCCCGATGCACTGGATCTCGCCGCGGGCGAGGGCTGGCTTCAGCACGTTGCTGGCGTCGATGGCCCCTTCGGCGCCACCCGCCCCGACGAGCGTGTGCAGTTCGTCGATGAACAGGATCGTGTTCTTGGCACGGCGGACTTCGTTCATGACCGCTTTGATGCGTTCTTCGAACTGGCCGCGGTACTTGGTGCCCGCCACCATCATGGCGAGGTCGAGCACGACGAGGCGGCGATCTCGGAGCAAGTCCGGAATGCTGCCATCGACGATCATTTGAGCGAGGCCTTCGACGATGGCGGTCTTGCCCACGCCGGCTTCCCCGAGGAGAACGGGGTTGTTTTTCGTGCGGCGGCTGAGCACCTGCACGACCCGTTCGATTTCATTGGAGCGGCCAATGACCGGATCGAGCTTGCCCTGACGGGCGAGTTCGGTGAGGTCGCGGCCAAAGCTATCGAGGGCCGGGGTCTTCGACTTGGACTTGCCGGACGAAGTCCGCTCGTTCGAGGAGCCGCGGTCACCGCCGCCACCGGCGGGTTCGTTTTCATTCGGCATTGGATTGTGCCCCAGCAGGTTGAGAACTTCCTCCCGCACATCTTCGAGTTTGAGGCCCAAGTTCATGAGGACTTGAGCCGCCACCCCTTCTTGTTCCCGCAGGAGGCCGAGGAGCAAGTGTTCCGTCCCCACGTAGCTGTGGTTCAAATTCCGAGCCTCTTCGATGGAGTACTCGATGACTTTTTTAGCGCGGGGCGTGTGCGGGAGTCGCCCCATGACGACTTGATCGCCGCCTTGACCGTGCTGCACGATCCGTTCGACTTCGAGGCGGATCTTCCGCAAATCCACGTCGAGATTCTTCAGTACGTTAGCGGCAACGCCCGAACCCTCTTTCACCAGCCCGAGCAAAATGTGCTCGGTGCCGATGTATTCGTGGTTGAAGCGCTGGGCCTCTTGGTTGGCGAGTTGCATCACCTTCCGGGCGCGGTCTGTGAATCGTTCATACATCGGTGCCTTCTCCGTCGGTCGGGTCGGCCGCACGCACGCGGAGTTCCCTACCTGCCATCATATGCGCCGCCCGGTGCGTCGTCGTAACTAGGTGAAACGAGGATACCGAATAGTATGTCGCTCAACGCACGGAATCAAGGCGCCGGAGCGGTTGGCTGCGGTTTCATTTTCACTCTGACTGGGATAAGGGTTCTGGTTTGGCGATGTCGCAATCGCCGCAAGGGAGATCGATTGAATCGAGTATCGCATGAAGTCTCTCGTTATATGAATAAAAGTTCAGTATACACAGATATACAAGCTCCAGCTTCCGGGCTGTCAAATGATTCTGGAAAGTTTGTCCAGTTATTTACCAAAGGAAGGGTGTTCAGTGCCTTTCGGCCCCCATGTGGGCTGCAAAAGCCGACGGGAACCGATATAAAAACGGCGCGAGATGATTCCACTCGCACACACTTCCCACTCGGGTGCATGACCATGTTCCATCGCCTTTTCGCCGTGTTGGTGTTGACCGGCCTCATGACGCAATTCACACCGATTTTCGCTGCCGACGCGGCCATGAAGTTCGAGATTTACAAAGACAAAGCCGAGGAATTCCGCTGGCGATTGAAAGCCAGCAACGGCGAAATTCTTGCCACGCCGGGCCAGGGATACAAGAAGATCGCCGACGCCAAGAAAGGCGTCGAGAACGTGATGAAGTGCGGCACCGACGAGAAGATGAAATTCGAAGTCTACGAAGATGCCAAGAAAGAATACCGTTGGAAACTCAAGGCAGGGAATGGCCAAGTCATCGCCAGTGCGAGTGAAGGCTATAAGGCCAAAGCCGACGCCGAGAAAGCGGTGGAGTCGATCAAAGACGGCGCCGCCAAAGCGGAAGTCGTGGAGTTGAAGGACTGACCCGATCCGAGTCGATCCGCTATGGAGTACCGAACACGATGGCGAAGATCACGGGACGGCGGGTTCCGCTGTCCCTGCCACGACGATGGATCGTCGACGTCATGCACCTCAGCCGGGGTATGCCGTACTTCGTCGCGGATCGACGGATGAATCTTGCGGAATTGGTGTCGGCCCGCGCTGCGCTCACGAATCCGCCGCCGTGGCCGGCAATGTTTGTCAAAGCCTATTCCCTCGTCGCCAACCGTCGCCCCGAACTGCGGCGGTCGTATCAACTATTTCCGTGGGCCCACTTTTACGAAGCCGATGTGTCGGTCGCATCGGTGGCCGTGGCCCGCGATTACATGGGGGAACCGGCCGTTTTCTTCGGCTTGCTCCACGCCCCGGATCAACAGTCGTTAGCGCAACTCGGTGGTCACCTCGACGATTTCAGAACGAAGCCGGTGGAACAGATCCGCCCATTCGCTCGGTTGATCAAATACACGCGCTATCCGAAACCGATTCGCCGGTTTCTTTGGTGGATGGGGATGAACCTCACCGGCAAGCACCGGGCCAAGTCGATCGGCACTTTTGGCCTGACCACGGTGAGTTCCCGACAAGTGGGGTTACTGCACGTGTTGTCCCCGTGTGCCACGACGCTCACCTACGGGCCGCTGGCGGCCGATGGCACCGTCGAAGTCCGCCTCAGTGCGGATCACAGAGTGTTGGATGGCCTGACCGCGGCGTTAGCGTTGGAAGAATTGGAAGCGCAATTGCGTGGAGCTGTCCTGAAAGAACTTTGCGATCTACCCGACTGAAGAAACGGTGCCTACACTGCTGGTACGGGGTTGTCTCCCAAACGGGGGACTGCCCCGTTTTCATTTTCCCGCTGCGAGTTTCGTATGTCCGACCTGCGCACGCCACTCTACCCGTGGCACGTGGAACACAAGGCCCGCATCGTGGCCTTCGGCGGCTGGGAAATGCCCGTGCAATACACCGGCATCATCGAAGAGCACAACGCCGTGCGCGGTGGCGCCGGCCTGTTCGATATCAGCCACATGGCACGGCTCAGTTTCACCGGGCCTGATGCCCTAGCGGTGCTCGAACGCGTCTTTACAAACTCCGTGGCCACCATGAAAGTGGGTCAGGTTCGCTACGGGTTGGTCTGCAACGAACGCGGGGGCATCCTCGACGACATTTTGGTTTACCGGTTTTCGGATCACTTCGAAGCCGTGGTGAACGCCGGGAACCGCGAGAAGATACTGGTTTGGTTGCATCTGCATCTCGGGGCGTTCGATTGCACCATCATCGATCACACGTTCGAAACGACGATGATCGCGATTCAAGGCCCCAAAGCGGTGGCCATGGTCCGCGGATTCTTCGCCGACGATGTGAACGCCCTGAAATATTACACGGTGCGGCACAGCACCTGGAACGGTCACGCGGTGACGGTGAGTCGCACGGGGTACACGGGTGAAGATGGCTTCGAAATCGTGATTGCCAACGCCCTGGCCGTGCCGCTCTGGGAGGCGCTGCTCGCCAAAGGGGCACTGCCGTGCGGATTGGGATCGCGAGATACCCTGCGACTCGAAGCGGCCATGCCGCTATACGGCCACGAACTGAGCGAACAGATTGACCCGATTCAAGCGAAGCTCGATTGGGCTGTGAAGATGGATAAAGGTGATTTCGTCGGCCGGTCGGGTCTGCTCAATCGGTTGCCGGCGCTTCCCGAACGGGTCGGTCTCCTGCTCGAAGGAAAACGAGCCGCCCGCGAAGGATCGCTGCTGTTCGCCGAAGGCTCGTCCCTGGGTGTCGTCACCAGTGGCAGCTACGTGCCCCATCTTCAACAATCGATTGCCATGGGCTACTTGTCCCAGAAGTTCACAGAGTCCGGCACCGAGTTATTGGTCGATCTGCGCGGCACGAAAGTGCCGGCGAAAGTGGTTCCGTTGCCGTTTTACACGCGCCCCAAAGTTTAATCCGGAGTAACCCGATGACGAACCCGACCGAACTGCATTACGCTCCTTCGCATGAGTGGGTCAGACTCAATGGCGACATTGCCACCATCGGGGTGACTAAATTCGCCGTCGAACAGTTGACGGAACCGACGTTCTTGGAACTCGCCAAGCGTGGCAAGTCGGTGAAAGCGGCCGACGAAATCGGTGTGATCGAAAGCGTGAAGAGTACGTCGTCGATTTACGCCCCGGTTCCCGGCGAAGTGGTGGAAGTGAACCAAGCCGCACTCGAGAACCTGGCATTGGTCAACGATGATCCATTCGGCGCCGGCTGGTTGGTGAAACTGAAACTGGCCCCCGGCGCGAGTTTCGACCATCTGCTGAACGCGACGCAATACGATGCACAAATTGCCGGGCACTAAAACGTTAACTCCGAACTCGTATTATCGGTTTTCATTCCATTCCCAACCTTCGAACTCGGCACAGGTTCCCCGATGTCTGAATACGTTTTGAACACGCCCGAAGATGTGGCCGCAATGCTGGATCGCATTGGTGCGGGTAGTATCGAGCAACTCTTCGCCAATATTCCGGCCCACTT
>JAYSYJ010000337.1:0-8298 GCA_043727675.1 Fimbriiglobus sp. | reverse complement strand
GCCGCGGGGTTGCCGACACGCTTGCAAGAGTGCGGGGTCAGCGACAGTATCTTGCAACTGATGGCCGTCGAAGCGAACGAGCAATGGACGGCCCGTTTCAACCCGCGGGTCGTCGACGAAGCCGAAATCCTTTCCATTTACCAAGCCGCGTGGTGACACATGTACCGACTCCTCGCGTGTTCCGTGGCTTCGATCCTGTCCATTCTTTCGGCGAGGGCCGCTGATTGGCCCGTGTTCCGGGGCGATGCCAGTATGTCCGGTATCGGAGTGGCTAAACTCCCGGACAAACTCGAAGAGCGCTGGGCGTTCAAAACTGGCGACGCCATCGAAGGGGCACCCGCAATCGTCGGTGGGGTCGTTTACATCGCGTCGTTGGACAAGAACTTGTACGCCATCGATTTGGTCACCGGCCAAGAAAAGTGGAAGGTCAAACTCGGGCCGATGAAGGCGTCGCCGGCGATCAACGGCAAGTTGATCGTCGTCGGCGATGTGGAAGGCACCGTGCACGGTGTCGAACTCGTTACCGGCAAGGAACTCTGGAAGTTTGCCACCGATGGCGAAATCACTTCCGGTGCCAACTTTCACAAAGAGAGCATCCTCATCGGTTCGCACGATTCCAAGCTCTATTGTCTGACGGCCGACGGCAAAAAAACATGGGAGTTCGGAATTGATGGCCCGGTGAACGGCTCACCAGCGATTCTCGGCGGCACCACCTTCGTCGCTGGCTGCGACAGTATTTTGCACGCCATCGATATCTCGTCTGGCAAAGAACTCTGGAACGTTGATCTCGGCGGTCAAGCCGCAGCCACCGCCGCCATCAGTGGGGACTTCGCGTATGTGGGCTTGATGACCAACCAAGTGATCGGCATCGATTTGAAAGCGAAGAAGAAGGCCTGGCTCTTTGAACCGGCCCGCCGGGCCCAGCCGTTTTATGCTTCGGCCGCAGTGACAGACGAACTGGTGGTCACTGCTAGCCGCGATAAGAAAATCTACGCTCTCGACCGCAAAACGGGCCGAGAGATTTGGAATTTCGCTTGTGAAGCGTCCGTGGATGCGTCCCCCGTGATCGTCGGCGACCGCGTGTATGTGGGCTGCCAATCGAGCACCGCCGAGTTCTACGTGTTGGATTTGAAGTCCGGCAAGAAGCTGCAAGAACTCACGCTCGATAGCAGCGTGTCCGGTTCAGTCGCCGTCGGCCCCGATTGCATTTTGGTGGGCACCGAGAAAGGCTCCGTGTACTGTTTGGGGAAGAAGTAGTGGCCCCGCCAAACTGGTGCGGATTGTGAACGATCCAGAATTCGTGAATCGCAAGCGGCCGTGGGTTCTGCCCGAATTCGCCACTCCCGAGGGGATCGTGGGCGTCGGGGGAGATCTGCAACCGGAGCACTTGATCGAAGCCTACACTGCTGGGATCTTCCCGTGGTACAACCCCGGCGATCCGATCATCTGGTGGTCGCCCGACCCGCGTGCCGTCTTCGACCTCCACGATTTTCATGTTCCCCGGCGTCTCGCCGCGACGATCAAGCAGAAGAAATTCCGGATCACCGTAAATCAACAGTTTCGCGCCGTGATGGAAGGGTGTGCCGCGGAGCGTGTGGAAGGAACGTGGATCACGATTGAGATGATCGAATCCTACACGAAACTGCACCAAAGCGGTCGGGCCCATAGCTTGGAAGTTTGGCTCGGGGAGGATCTCGTCGGTGGGATTTACGGAGTTTCCATCGGGGGATTCTTCGCGGGGGAATCGATGTTTCACCGGGTCCGCGATGCCTCCAAAGTGGCGTTGATCAGCTTACTGACGCTTTTGCGGGATCGAGGATTCGCACTCTTCGATACCCAAATCATTAATGACCACACCGAGCAGTTCGGAGCGATTGAAATTCCGCGCACCGATTATTTACAAAGGTTGGCGCAGGCTGTGCGACTGCCCGTTCAAATCACGTCGTAGTTCACCCATTCCAAGCGTTCCATGGCTTGCAAAATCCACGGTGGTCGCCAAGGATTCCAGGCGGGGTAGAAGACTGAAAATACCGAGAACCCGAGGAGG
The DNA here is from genome assembly GCA_043727675.1 of Fimbriiglobus sp. GTDB lineage: Bacteria > Planctomycetota > Planctomycetia > Gemmatales > Gemmataceae > JALHQU01. Next base: position 6,251 of record JAYSYJ010000337.1, on the reverse strand, counting down.
ATAGCCAATACCAGCCGACCGGTACGAGTTTGTCCGCGGCGATCAAAGCCTGGCAACCCGGTGAGCAACCATAAGGGAATCAGCCAGAAGAACCAGCGTGGGCCACTCGTGAAGCCGCCGTAGTTGTTGGTTTTGAAGATGAAGTAGGTCATCACCACCGCCGAAATGACGGCAGTCATCGAACCCAAGTTGGGCAAATTGAACACGGGTTCGGTGACAGGCACGTTTCGTGTCAGCACGCGTCGGACGTCGGGGAACGACCGTCGCACCAAAATGGCGATCCCGATGAGAGACGCCAAGAACACGGGAGTCAAACTGAACCACCCGTGGTGCCCGAATAGCAGGTGAAACGCATACGTACTCTTCGGTTCATTAGCGAAGTCGATCCCCTTTTGCGGGATGCCTTGCTGCACCAACTTGAGCTTATCCCAGTGGCTCCCGGCGAACTCGTACATCGGCCCGCCGAAGTCGCTGTAGGCCGGTGCCAATCGCCCGAGTGCCGCGTAATTGCACACGAAAAGGGCAACGATAGGAACCAGCATCGCCGGTATAAAATAGAACAGCGTCACTTTCGGTCTGGTGTAAAGCAACGGCAAAAGCAGAGCCACACTGAATGCCGCGCCGGGCAGGTCCATTGTCGGGACGAACCCCGCGAAGAAGCCGGCGATGAACATGTCCCAAGATGTTTCTGCAGTGCCGAGTGGACGCACTCGGAGCAGCGGATACAGTGCGAACACGACGCCGAACGCGGCCGGACTGTGGTTGTTCAACGTCGTCGAAAACGTCGTCAGAAATGTCCCGACGCACGCCGTGGTGAACGCGAGCATCCGTCCGAAATCGGTGGTTCCAAACCGGTCGATCAGCTTGGCCAATACGCGTAAATAAACTGCGAAGGGTAGCACGTTCACCGTGAGCAAAATTGTGCAGACGACCAGCCAGCGATCCCGGACGATGCTCCAACCAAAACAGCTTTTGAGCAACCAATACTCGCCGGCCAAGAGCGTGGTCAGCAGTGGCGGCTTGCTCGAGTAGAATTCGCCGGTCTCGGGAATCATGACTTTATCGATCGATTGATACCCATTCTCGAAGATGATGCCGCGATCGGCTTGACCCTCTTCCCGGCGGCCGACGACGTAGGTGCCCTCATCGACGAGTGAACGCACCGTCGCCCAACGCGAGCGGTCGTTGCTGCCGAACATCGGTGTCGGCTCGGGTCGGGTTGCGGGCCATTTGCGTTCCGGCTTACCCGCGCGGTCGAAACCGAAATTGGTTTCCGTGGCCGGTGCATAGCGACTCGGTTCGATCACGTTTTCTGCGCCGACGATCTTCGCCCCGGCGATAAACACCGCTACCGTGCCGAGCAGTAAATAGACGTGCCGTCGCAAAGCCGCAGTTTGGTCGAGGTCATTCGTTAACATCGGCACTCCCGGGCGGCGTTCGTTCCGCGATGCAGTAGGGATCATCCTGCCGTTGGGCCGTAACCAACTCCGCCAAATAGCCGATCAAAAGTGACTGCGAACCGATCACCATCGCGGCCAGCGTCACCAATAGCAACAGCGCCGGATACAAACCATTCATGGCGTTCGACCAGTACAGAATCATGCCGATGGCGAAGAGGAATAAGCCGCCGGCCGCGAGGAACCACACGAGCAACGCGACGCTGCCGAAGAAATGCATGGGCCGGTATCCGAAGCCGGTGACGAACTTGACCTGGAGCAAATCGAGTAGCCCGTTGAGGAAACGCCGCCAGCCGAATTTAGATCGGCCGAACTTTCGCGCGCGATGATTCACCACGATCTCGCCGATTCGATACCCCTTCGCTGCCGCTAAAATGGGGACGAAACGATGCAATTCGCCGTACAATCGGATGTCTCGGACAACGGTGGCCCGGTAGGCTTTGAACCCGCAATTGTGGTCGTGCAGTTTTACCCCCGTGACGAAGCTGACGACACCGTTGAACAGCCGACTCGGGTAGACTTTGTGCCAGGGATCTTTCCGTTTTTGCTTGTAGCCACTCACTAAATCTCGCCCGGCCCGAATCGCATCAAGAAACTGTGGGAGTTCGCTCGGGTCGTCTTGTAAGTCGGCGTCCATGGTGACGACGATCTCGCCACACGTCACGCGGAAGCCAGCTTCGAGAGCCGCCGATTTACCGAAGTTTCGTCGGAAGCGGATTCCATGAATGCGTGAGTCGGCGGAACCGAGTTCCCGAATCCGGCTCCAAGAATCATCACGGCTGCCATCGTCAATGAAAATCAGTTCGAGCGTCCACTCGGGTAATTTGCTAACCGACACGAGGATCTCGTCCTTCAGTGCCACCAAGCTTTCAAATTCGTTGCAAAGAGGGACGATGATACTCAGCAATCCCGGCACGGGTGGCAGTCGTTCGGGCAGTTCCATCAAGCCGGCTCCTGCGCGGGTTGCAAAGGGGATGGGCCTAGTTTCCAAAGTGCCAGCGCGAAAGCCACCTCGAAAATTGTCCAGACGATTCGCAAGGCCACCGCGACCAAGGCCGCGACCGGTTCGGAGGCGCTCCCTTCGGTGCGTATTAACTGCCCGGCAAGCATTGTCCTCAACACCTCTTCGCGTGCCCCGAAACCCCCGGGCAGGATCAACGCTGCGAATCCGGTGACGTAAGAGATGGCAACTGCCGAGAGGTCTTGCAGGAACAGGTCGACGCCGAGCGGCGTCGGTTCGGTGGCGATCCCGCAGACTGTCAACCAGAGACTCAGCGCTAACAACGTCCAGCCGACGAGAGCTTGGGCGAAACCCTGAATCAACAATCCGACAGTCGGTGCTGGCAGCGGTCGTGCGTTCGGCCCACGATACTTACGGATCACCCGTCGGCCCAATCGGTTCACCACCACGAGCACCAAGGGGATGGAGCAAAGCCCGAATAACGCGAAGCCTTTGGTCGAATCGAATTCGATACCCAGCCCGGCCCAGGGCAAAAAGCAGACGCCCACCACCGCCCCGGCCGCCATATTCGTGAGTGTTTCGTAAGTGCCCGTAACGGCGATGACGGCTGGGGAAATCCCCTGCCCACGCAACAGAGCCACTCGAAGCAAGATCACCCATGCTTTACCGGGTACATATTTGCCGAATTGACTGACGAAGTAAATTCGCACCCCGGCGAACCACGATATGGCAACGCCTTGCCCCCATAGCAACTGAACCCAGAAGGTGCCCCAAAGTGTGTGGCACACCAGATACAGCAACCCGGCGGGCAGGAGGTACTCGTAGCGAACCGAGTTCTCGCGGGCTTGCAAGGCGGGGGATTTGAGCAACCCCGCGAACGTCCAGCCGACGGCGACGACGATCACCAGCGCGATGATCGCCGTGGCGATGCGCAGCGCGTGGCGGCGGAGGGGATGGCGATTCACACCCGGCACGGGGTCAGCCATCGCGGAGCCACCGGGCCGCGCCGAGATCGAGTTTTAGTGGCATTATTTCGTTATCTCTTTCCGACAGCACCCCACCCACCATACGTTGGTGGGTTAAATTGATGTTTGAAGAAAAGCCCCAAACCCACGGTCTCTGGTAATTTTTCAGCTATCGATTCGCGGGGGTCGATTTTCTTTTCCGTCGATCTCTTCCTCGATCGAGGGTCAGGCGAGCTTGCGAGCCATGACGACGAAAGGCTCGTTGTTCTGCTTCGCATCGACCATAGGGTTGTCGGCGTTGAGGATCTCGAAGCCGCACTTGGCGTAGAGGCCGATGGCCGGCGTGTTCGCTCGGTACACGTCGAGTAGCAGGAGATCGGAGAGGTCGTGTGGACTTTCGTGGAACAACACAGACTCGGAAACGAGGTGTTCAATGATCTGCTTCCCGTACCCTTTACCCTTATGTTCTGGGTGGACTGCCAAGACCGGAAGGTAGCAGTGCGAACGGCCGTCGGCAAACTCCATATATTCGTCGCACACGTCAAGGCTCCCGAAACCGACCGGGGTGCCGGCCGAGTCGCGGTAGAGCCAGACGAAACAGTAACTGTTGAACAACACCCGCTCGGGCAAGTCACCTCGAAGAAGGTCGAGAACTTGGGCCACGTAAAATGGTTCAGTCGGGAATGGCCAAGCGAGGGTTGCGGCGTAATCGCTATGCGCGGGATGTATGCGGGAAGAGGAAATGGTACTCAGCGCAGACATGCGTGGCTCGGAAAGGCAGTCGGAAGGGGAAGGTCGCTCCGGCCCGATTCAATCGGTGGTAGGATTGGATGCGCGAAGTCGGCGGAGTGCTTCAAACTGCTCGGGCGTAATCGGCTGCCAGTCGGTAGGCAACGGGCGCATCTGCTCGATGACCTTCAGCCCTTCGGCGATGGCGTTCTCGGAGAGCGGCACTCGCGGGCCAGGGGCGACGGACAGTTTCGGCGTCCGCCAGTTCGCATGGAGGTATTCGAGGTCGCGGACGTGCCATTCCAAGCTGGAAAGGCGGTCGAGGTAGTAGCACGGAACGTTGGCCGTGATGCCCTCGGCTACGACTAGCTTGGCACGGGCGGCGAGCGTCTCCACCGCGTGTCGGTAGAGGAGTTCGATTTCAGGATCAACGGTCGCCTGCCCCTTGAACACGCTCTTGGCCCACTCGTTGACCTGAGTGCGAAGGCCGGCGCAAAGGGAAACGAAGTGCCGAATCTTGGCTTCGAGGGTGCTGCACTCCATGCCTTCACCATTGCCGCAGCGGGCGACATCGGCAGTCAACTCATCCGTGAACCGGCGGACAGCCGGCAAGTCGAGGAGCGCGGGCACGGCAGTATCCTCGTTTCTTGGGTGAATGGACGGAGCAACATGTCACCGCGAACGAACGCCGTCCACGGGAAAAAATTCATACGAAACGAGGGATCGGTCAGAAACAGCCGTAGATATCATTTGCACCGATACACTACAGGATATCACAATTTGGCGTGCTGTTCACGGATCACACAAAAGTCAATCTTAGCCGCCACTCCAGGACACTTCCCCGCACACCTCCGCCACATCCTCAACCGTCCCGCAGCCAGCGGGCCGCATCGCGGGCGTGGTACGTGAGGATGATGCTGGCCCCGGCGCGTTTGATGCTTGTGAGAATTTCCAGTGTCACGCGGCGTTCGTCGATCCAGCCGTTCGCCGCGGCGGCTTTCACCATCGCAAACTCGCCGCTGACGTTGTAGGCCGCCACGGGCAACTGGAATGTCTCCTTGGTACGGCGGATGATGTCCAAATACGACAACGCCGGTTTCACCATCACGATGTCGGCCCCCTCGGCCACATCGAGTGCTACTTCACGCATTGCTTCGTCGCCGTTGGCGGGATCCATCTGGTACGTCGTGCGATCACCGAATTGCGGGGGCGACTCGGCCGCATCGCGAAACGGACCGTAAAAACCGCTGGCGTATTTGGCCGAATAACTCATGATCGGCACGTTCAAGAATCCCGCCCCATCGAGGCCGGTTCGGATTGCTTGAACCATGCCGTCGAGCATTCCGCTCGGCGCGACCATGTCGGCACCGGCCTTGGCATGACTCACGCATTGCTCCACGAGCAGCGGCAACGTCGCGTCGTTGTCGAGATCGAGCTGACCGTGGAAGTTGCACAGGATGCCGCAGTGGCCGTGCGTGGTGTATTCGCAGAAGCATTCGTCGGGAATCAAATAAACGTCTTGACCGAAAGCCTGTCGTACGGTGCGAAGTGCTGTCTGCACGATCCCGTCGTCGCTGAGTGCGATTCGTCCTTCCGGGTCTTTCGTCGCGGGAATTCCGAAGAACATAAACGCTTTGACACCCAGATCGCGCGCGGCACCGATTTCATCCACCAAAGTATCCGGTGACAACTGGAAGTTCCCCGGCATCGACACGATTTCGGTGCGGATGCCCTTCCCCGGTCGCACAAACAGCGGCAACACGAAATCGCTGGCGCGAAGTTCCGTTTCCCGAATCATGTTTCGCAACAGTGGCGAAGATCGCATCCGGCGCGGTCGGACAGTCGGGAAACCGGCGGTGGGTGGAGTCATTTTCGTCCTGAGCAAATAGATGTTTTAAGGTATTCTAGCCAGAGTTCAGCCACGGGCTGATACTTTCCGAAACGGTGTCAAACTGGGTCGAAAAGAGAGTTCGCGCCGGGTGATTCCTAGTTTTTACTAGGCCCTGTTGACGATTGCCCGTGCTTTGATGAATCCGAACACTAGGTGCAGGAAGCCGGTGAAGGTGGTCTTCAGTTTCTCGTAGCGGGTGGCGGCGCGGCGGAACTGCTTCATCTTGGCGAAGAACCTCTCGACGCGGT
>JAYSYJ010000336.1:0-8316 GCA_043727675.1 Fimbriiglobus sp. | reverse complement strand
CAGACATCGACGAACTCGCCCGGACACTCGGTCAAGCCAGTGACCCCGGTCTCCAGCCAGGCGACGCCTCAGCACTGGGTGACTCGTCCGACGAAATCGGGTTGGATGTCCCACTGACACCTCCTCCGAAACCTAAAAGACTGAGCGCTGAAAAGCCACTGTCGTTCGATGACAGCGACGACGATATTCTTTCGCTTACCAGCGACTCCGGTGTTATGAAAAAGAAACCGAAAACCAGTGGCGACAGCGACGTCCGGCTTGACAAAACACCTCCGAAAAAAGCGGCCGCCGCCAAAGAACTCACCGAAGAAATCTCGCTCGATCTCTCAGGGCCTCGCAGTGGCGTTCTGAAATCTCCGAGTTCCAAGAAATTGACAGGTGGGAAGCTCAAAGGGAACGATTCTTCGAAAATCCCCGGCCCGAAAGGCCAGCCGGCCTCGGACGATAGCAGCAGTGAATTCGAGTTGAGTCTCGATTCGGATAGCGATTCTTTCGAACTGCAACTCAACACCGATAGTTCCGAAGAGGTCGATCTGGGTGGAGCGATTCCTTCGGGAACTCGCGGTGGTCAAAGTGGGATCAATTTGCGTAAGCCGGTCGACAGCGGCGTCTCACTTGAAAAAGACAAATCGGATAGCGAATCGGATCTCGATTTCGAGCTTTCCCTCGATGCACCCGGGGCCGCGTCCGGAAGGATCGGCATGGCGAAGTCCGGTGGGAAACGCCCGAATGATTCCGACAGCGAATTCGAGCTGAGTCTGGACGACAACTCCGGCGTCACCGATGCAATCGCCGAAGATATGAACTCCGATAAAGGGGACATCTTCGAAACCGACTTCGAATTGCCGGTCATCTCAGACGAAGAATCTGGTTCGGAAGTTGTCGCCATCGACTCGGCCGACACGGATCTGGAAAATTCGGACTTCGACATTGCCATCAGCGATGATGATGCACCCGCCGAAGACGAAAGTGCCAGTCAAGTGTTGCTGGTCGATGAAGACGATGTAGTTCCTGTGGCACGAAAAGGGAGCAATCGTCGAAGTTCCCTGGCCAACGACGATGTCATGTTGGACGACATCGAAACCGATGACAGTTCGTCGGCCAGTTCGGCCATGCGGAAGGCCAGATACGATGACGACTATGCTCCTGTGCGAACCGTTGTGGCCAAGCCGGTGTCTTGGGGGCCGCTGCCGGCCGTGGTGCTGATCCCGTGCTTGATCGTGGTGCTGATCGGCGGAATGATGAGCTTTGAAGTGCTACGCGGGATGTGGGGTTACCAACAGTCGACCAAGACGAGCGATTCTCTGGTTCGTGGGGTGGCCGGGACACTCGGGATCAAAGTCAGCGAGTAAACTGAATCCGAGTTCGAGTCTTTTCACAGCGGGAATACCCCCCGCTGTTTTCGTTCAGTCGTGTAATGATCCGGGATTCCGACGGGCTTTCCGATCCGAGTTCAGCCTTTTGTCTGCCACACGACGTTTTTTCGAGGATCGCGTCGGTTTCGTGGCGAACCGTGGTTTCGGCGGGATGAGTGCCGTACGTAGGTATTCGGTCAATTTTTCCAAACACAACTCTTTGTTCCGGCCCTGATCGCGAGTCTCTTGGGAAGTAATCAGGAAGTAGCCGTCGAGTGTCAGGCAACTCGGGTGGGCTTTTCGCAAGCGATCTTTTACAGAGTCCGTCACGGCCGATGTACCTTCGAGAAACCACGAAAGCTGCGCTTTCGACGCGACTTTGTTCACATTTTGCCCACCGGGGCCACCGGAACGTGAGAATGTCCAACTCAATTCGTCATCGTTTATGGTAATCGCATCGGTGATTTGTAGCATGGCTCGGCTCGATCTTCCTTTGGACGCGATGAATGCCCGTCTTGACGCATCGGTAAGCAATATCTTAGCATCTTCCCTGTTGGTTGAGTTACGACCCGAGGAAGCTGAGCGATGTCGACCCATGTAGGCGGACGGATGGAAACCGTGGCCCCGATCCGCGTCACGGATTGGTCGGATCGCGTGCGCCTTCTCGGTCTCCTGCTGATCACGTTGCTGCTGCACACCTGGTTAATCCGGAACAGCGTGATGACGGCCCGCGATAGCCTCGGGTTCGCGCAGTTGGCTTTGAATTTGGCGCACCCGTCGGGTGACCCTGCGAAACCGGTGGTGCGGACATTGCCCGACGTGCTCAAAGACGCCAAGCAGCCCCCCGCTTACCCGGCGACGATTTACGCCACCTATTACATCCTCCACCGAATCGACCCGCCCGATAATCGGTCCGAGTTCTCGTTGAATCTGTTATTGCGTGCCGCACAGATCGCCGCAGCCGGCGCGATGACTCTCGCGGTCTTCCCGATGTATTGGCTTGGTCGAATGCTCCTCGATAAGAACCGGAGTTTTGCGGCCGTACTGCTGTTTCAATTTTTGCCGGTGGCCGCTCGCGATACGAGCGATGGATTGAGCGAGGGGTTGTATTTCCTCGGGTTTGCAACGGCGCTCGCATTGGGCGTCGCGGGACTACGAAAAGAGAGTATCGGCCGATTCTTGCTTTGCGGAGTCGCATCGGGGCTGACTTATTTGGTCAGGCCGGAAGGGCTGGCCGTCACTCTGGGCGCAGCGATCGTTATGGTCGGTTTGGCGGTTGTGAGTTGGCGACCGCGTGTAAGTATGCTGGCTTGTACCGCCGCGTTGATCGTCGGCACGGGAATCTCGGCGGCGCCATACATGTTGCTCATCGGGGGGTTGACCAATAAACCGTCCGGCAAACAAGCCATCGAAGGGCCTTCGGGGCCGATGCGACCCGGCTTCGGCCTGAATGTCTTGAACGGCCCAATTTTCGCCGAACAGAACACCGATCCCGATCGCGGTTCCGGTTTGCAAAAGGCATCGGCAGTCGGATTGACTATGACGCGCGAGTATCTCCAAGCCTCGCACTACGGCGTCGGAATTTTGGGAATCATCGGTTGCCTATTGATTCGCAAACGATTCCGAACTCAGCCCGAGTGGATCGTTCTCCTAGCGACCGTTGGTGTCCACTTGGTGGCCTTGAGCCGAGTGGCCTATTCGCAAGGGTATGCGTCCGAGCGGCACTTGCTCACAGCGACATTCGTGGCCACCTACTTCACGATGGCCGGTCTCGAGCCGCTGTTCGGCTGGCTCGCTCGTCGGCCTGTCATCGGCGGCTTCTATCGCCATCCTGCTGCCATGTGGGTCTGGGTGGCGGTCCTGATTGCAGTTTGCATCCCGAGTTTGTCGAAACCGATGCACCAGAACCGGATCGGATTCAAACAGGCCGGGGAGTTTCTGGCCCAGGAGATTCAACCAGAAGATCGGCTCACCGATCCCTATGAGTGGTCTCAATACTACGCCAAGCGAACGACGTATCAGCCACCGATTGCGGAAGAGCGGTTCGTGGAATATGCCGTGTTGCGAAACGGCGGCGACGCGGAAGATAAACGACTCAACCAAGATCTGGTGGAGCAAGCCAAAAGGGTGGCGGCCGATCCGCGTTCGAAGCAAGTCTGGCCTACGGATGAGGACGGCATTCCCATCAATGACGCAAAAATCAAAGTCTATCGATTCGATAACCGCCTCACGCTGGGTGCGATCTTCGGCGGTGCTGCTTACCGCTGATAAATCGGCAAATAGTGCGAGGGAATGGACAAAATGAGGATCGCGATCGCGGTTTGATATTCCGGGCCGACGTGACCTTCTTTCGAGTCTTTCCACGAACCGTTGTTTTGCTGACTCGCCAAGAGTTTGGTCTTCATTTTGTCGTAGAAATTTTCCCAATCCTTGCCGCCGATTTGATGGTAAGCGTGTGCGGCGTAGTAAGCCCCGTACCAGTAGTGCTGGCGGTCGTCGCCGGTGTTATCCAAATACTTCAGTGCCCCCGCGATCTCTTTCTTGTCATACTCTCCGCAGAGTTGCAACACGCACACGCCAGCGGCGGTGCGAGCGTAACCGGCCGGGCCACCACCGATTTGGTACCGGTAGCCACCGGTGCGGGCATCGTAGCACTTGTTGATGTAACTGATCGCGTTCTTCATTTTTTCGTCGGGGACGTACAAGCCGCTGTCCTTGGCACCGCGCAGGGCCATGACTTGCATGATGGTCACGGAGATATCCGCGCCCGTCGGTTGGGGCTCGTACCGCCAGCCGCCCTCGTGGTTCTGAGTTTTGCAGATCAAGTCGATGGCTCGCTTCAGTACCTTTTTCACTTCTTCGTCGCCGGTCATCCCCCAAACTTGCGAGAGGGCGAGCGTGGCCATGCCATGGGCGTACATGTTGCCACCGGTGTTGCCGACGAGATAACCGTCGGATTCCCGTGCCCCGGCCACGAGGTTCCGAACGGCTTTGGCCACCTCCGGGCCATACTTTCCTTGCCCCGGCTGATGACCTTGCGATAGGAACGCCAGCAACGCGAACGAGGTGATCGCCGAGTTGTTGCCCCAGCTGCCATCCTTCTTTTGGGTATCTTTCAACCAATCCAAAGCTTGCTCCATCGCCTTATTAGTCTTCTCGTCGATCTTGACTTTCTCTTCCGCTGCGGGTGCACGTGCCGTGGTACCGACCGCGATGAGCAGAGCCAAAATCAGCAAGAAAGCGAGGTTACGCATCGGAAATCGCCCAGAGAATGAAGTCGAAGCGTGAAGAAGTTACTTGTTTCCGGCCTTCGGCGAAGTCGGTTTCGTGGCATTTTTGATGTTCAAGTTGTATTGCTTGATCAACTCGCGGAACTCGGCGGGGAAAGCCGTTTCGGTCGCTTGTTGCACCTTGTTGCGTTCTTGCTTTTGAAGCTCGATAAACGATCCATTGCCTTTGTCGGCTTTCCCGCTCGACTCCGTCTTTTTGTTCTCGCCCACCGCTTGCCGCTCTCCCGTGCCGTTTTGGCCATCGTTCTTCTCTTGCCCCGGCCCCATTCCTTTTCCCATGCCTGGTGCTTTCCCGGGTGTCATGCCCATTCCGGGCGTCATTCCCATTCCCATCCCTTCGCCCATACCCATTCCCATCCCCATACCCATGTCTGGGTTAGCTTGAGCTTGTTGATTTTGGCCTGGCTGGGCGGGTTGTTGGCCTTTGCCCTGCGCGGCTTGGTTCAACGCACCGAGGGCCTCTTGGAGCTTATCGGTCGCTTGTTGTTGAGCTTGCTGCGCCTGGGCCGGTTGACCGTCCTTCAATTGCTGTTGGGCCTGTTGAAGCTGCTGTTGGGCCTGTTGGAGTTGCTGTTGCACTGCCATCGGTGCTTGAGCCTGAGCTTGATCGACAGCGGCTTGGGCCGCCATTGTCGCCTGTTGGGATTGCTGGAGTGCCTGGGTCGCCTCTTTGAGCTTTTGTTGCTCCTTGGAAAGTTGGCCAGAATCCTTGGCGTCTCCGGGCATCGGCTCGCCCATCCCCATGCCCATTCCCATACCTTCACCTTTCATCGGGTCACCCTTCATCGGGTCACCCTTCATCGGGCTTGCTTTGGCTGCTTCGTTCAGTTTGTCGATCGCTTTTTGCTGCTGTTCGACCGCTTTGGGAATGTCGCCCATTTCAATCGACTTGGCCGCGTCAGCCGCGTCTTTGGCAGCTTCAGGCTGCATCAGCTTTTCCGCTTGTTCGGCGACTTGCTTTTGCAGTTCACTGAGGTTCTTTTTGGCGTCATTCGGTTGCATCGGTCCGCCGTCCATCGGCTTCTGACCGAGTTGTTCGGCGGCTTTCTTGGCCTCGTCGGCGGCTTTCGTCGCTTCTTCGATGGCCTTAGCCACTTGCTGTGCGGTCTGGGCCGGATCGACCTTGTCTGGCTGCAGGGCCGCTTGGTCGGCGATCTCTTTAGCCTTCAAATCATCCAGTTTCTTGTTGACTTCGTCTTTGGCTTTCGCCAAATTCTCGGCGGCCATTTTGGCTTCGTCGGCGGCGGGCATCGGCATGTTTTTGTCGAGGTCGGCCTTGGCCATGTCCTGATTCTTGGCCGCGTCGTCGATCTTCTTGGCGGCCTCGGGCGCGGCGTCCTTCACCTGCTCACCCACGTCCTTGGTCGGTGGCTTGAGATCGTCTTGCTTCTTGGCGATGTCGTCGATCTTCGGTGCTTTGTCTTCGTTCTTCGCCGCCTTGGCCGCGTCGTCGGCCACTTTCTTTTCGTCTTTCACCAACGCATCGAGCTTCTTCGCAGCATCTTCGAGCTTGGCGATGTCATCACGACGCTTATCAATGGCGGCGATTTGGTCATCGAGTGCCTTCTTAGCATCCTTCAGGGCGTCGAGGGCTGCATCCTGCTTCGGTTTGGCTTCGGCGGGATCTTTCTTGGCGAGATCCTCGGCGGCCTTCTTCGCTTGGTCGTTGGCCTTCTCGAGCGCGTCCTTCACCGCCTTGTTGTCCGGCAGCGGTAAGTTCTTGATCTCTTCGGTCTTTTTGGCGACTTCCTTTTGGGCATCGGCGGCCGGTTTCAACGCGTCCGGTTTCTTCTCGTTCTTTTCCGTGAGGGCTTTCGCAGCGGTTTGATCTTGAATGGCCTTCTCGATTTCTTCTGAGGCCTTTTTCGCAGTGGCGAGTGCGTCCGACTTCTCCTTCTCGGCGGCGGCAATCATTTTGTCGAGCTGATCCTTCGCCTCGGCCAAGCGATCCTCGGCATTCTTCTGGGCTTCGACCGCTGTTTTCGGTTCGGCGTTCTTGCGGAGATCCTCTTGGGCCCGGCGCATTTCGGATTCGGCCGGGGTGATCTTTGCGGCGACTTCCTTCGCCGTCTGTTCCAACGCCTTCCGGACCTCGCGGGTCTCGAATTCCAGCTTCGCCTGTTTGTCGGCAATTTGGTTGGCTAACTCTTTGGCCGCATCCGGCAGCTTGGTTTTGGGAGTCTCTTTGAGGTCGTGCTTCTTTTCCGTTTCCTGTTTGATGGCGTTTTGCGTCAGGATCGCTTGGGCGATCTTCTCGCGGGCCTCTTTGAGGGCGGCAATTTTGTCGCGCGGTGTCCGCAGGGCCACGGCGAGAGCTTGCAACTCTTTCGACGTCGCCAGTTCTCGCTCGGCCGCGCCTTTGAAGTCACCGTTGTTCAGCGACATCCGCGCGAGTTCCATCTCGGCGATGAGGCGACCGCCACGGCTCGCCACTTCGGCCGACTCGTAACGTTCTTTTTGCTCGGGTGTCAGTTTCGACTTCAAAATCACGGTCTGCTTCAAGAAATTCGTCATGTTCGCCCGGAGATCGCTTTGCGCGTCGGCTTGCTCCTCGCGGTCGTCCAGCGGCTTCTTAACATTTCTCGGCTTGGGGCCGGCGGATTCGGTACGAACGGACTTCAAGTGCAAGTCGAATTCATCACGGGCCATCCGGTCGAGTTTCTCGGCGGCATGGTCGAGCGACTTCAAGGCGTCGACTTCACTCAGAAGCTCCCGAAGCGTACTCACGATGCGCTTGTGTTGCTCGTAGGCCGCCCGCTGTTCGGCCGTCGCCGTATCGGCATCTGGCGCTTTGGCGACATTGTCGAGGTGAACCAAAACCGCCTGCATCTGATCTTGGGACAGTCCCGTGAGTTGCCCCGAAATCTTCTTGAGCAACGCCTTTTCTTTCACCGCGTTGACGTTCTGGTACCCCAGCACCCGCAGCGACGTGGTGATCCGCCGGGCGGTCTCTTCCACGTCCGCAATGGCCTTTTGTTGCTGCTTCTTCTGCGCGGCCGGATCAAGGTCGACTGCACGGACTGCCGGCATCATCGACGTGGTCAATGCGGCTGTCAAAAGAGTCGCGGCCAGTTGGCGGAGGGTCATCGAAATCACCTCAGAGGTACGTCGATCCAGATCGGCGAGTGTGTTTTAGTATTGGTTAATTTGAGGCCATTCGCAATCGGAAAGTTCCGGGGAAGCGAGGCGCAGTCGTCATTTCGGATCGGTCGGTTTGAAAACGCCCCGTTGGAGTTCTTCCAACCGTCGCAGTCGTTCGCGGCTCTCGGAACGCCGGCGATTCCACTCTTCGACATCCGTTTGTGACACCACATCTTTGATCCGCGATTCCGAAGCGCCCGGTTTCCGTCCCGGTGCGTTGCGGTCGTTCGGCGGCTGCTGCAACCGCCGCCGATCTTCGTCTTTGACCAACGAGAATTTGCGGTCGTAACAGGCCACGTAGTATTCAACCTGATCGCCGAGTTCGAGTTCCGTTCGAGTTGATCCGTCCGGACTCGGTTTGCTCAAACTGGCCGTGAGGAACCCATACCGTCCCCCGGCCACGAGGCCCGACGGGACCGAGTCTGAATCGGTCGTTGGCAGCAAGTAAAACTCCACCGATTGCAAATGGTCGTACTGTTCAAAAACGCCGAGTTCCGGAATGAATTTGCCCACATCGGGCCGCGATTCAT
>JAYSYJ010000335.1:0-2714 GCA_043727675.1 Fimbriiglobus sp. | reverse complement strand
GAGTTCGATTTCGCGGATGGTGGCCCCGAAGCGTGTCGAGTCGTAACCGCATTCTTCGGCGATCTGCACTTTGATCCGATAAATCTCATCGGAAATCGCATCGCTTGTCATCGGTTCAGTCCTCCATCAAAGACTCGGGTGTGCAGATCAGCGGCATTCGAAATCCCATCGATTCGCAGAGCTGTTCCACCCGCTTGCAAATGGACGGGTTGACCAGATGCCGTTTCCAAGTACACCGTTTCCAAATTATACCCCCACCAACTCGCCGGCGCCCATGTACACCGATTCGAACTCGTTCAAACTCGGTTGGATCGTCGTCGGCCATTGGATGGCTTTGGTCACCGCGTCTTGCGTTTTCAGGCCGTTGCCGGTGATGCAGATCACGATCTCTTCGTCGCGTGGGATGCGGCCCGATTCGATCATCTTACGGGTCACCGCCAGCGTCGTGCCGCCGGCCGTTTCGGCGAAGATTCCCTCCGTCCGCGCCAGCAACAACATACACTCGACGATCTCCTCGTCGCTCACGTCGTCGGCCCAGCCACCGGTGCTCTTGATGAGCTTCGACGAGTACATGCCATCGGCCGGATCGCCGATGGCCAAACTCTTGCAGATCGTATTCGGCCGGCGGATTGGCTTGGGCCGTTCCCGGCTGCTCTTCACGCAATCGCTGATCGGGTTGCACCCCGTCGCCTGGGCACCGTACATTTTCGTCGTCACCGGGCCGTCGATCAAGCCGACTGTCACCAGTTCCGTAAACGCTTTGTGAATCTTGCTCACCAGCGAACCGCCGGCCATCGGCACGACCACATGCTGCGGCAGACGCCAGCCGAGGTCTTCGGCGATCTCGTAGCCCATCGTCTTGGACCCCTCGGCGTAATACGGCCGGAGGTTGATGTTCACGAAGCCCCAGTTGTTCTGGCCGTCCGCATTATACTTGAGGGCCACTTGGGTGCAGAGGCGATTCACCTCGTCGTAGGTGCCGTTCACCGCGATGACCTTCGCACCGAAGATCGTCGTGCCGAGAACTTTGGCCTTCTCGAGATCGGCGGGAATGAAGATGTACGCTTCCAAACCGGCCTGGGCGGCATTGGCCGCGACGCTGTTGGCGAGATTGCCCGTGCTCGCGCAACCGACGGTTTTGAAGCCGAACTCGCGAGCTTTGCTCAGAGCCACGGAGACGACACGATCTTTGAACGAAAGCGTCGGGAAGTTGACCGCGTCGTTCTTGATCCAAAGCGTGTCGACCCCTAGGGCATCGGCCAAGCGATCCGCTCGGATCAACGGGGTGCCACCGACTTGCGGGCCGACGGTCGGCTCCCCTTCCAGAGGCAGGAACTCGCGGTACCGCCACATGTTTTTGCGGCGGCTCTCGATCTTGGCCCGGCTGACGTTCTTCCGGATGGCGTCGTAGTCGTACACGACCTCGAGCGGCCCGAAATCGTCGGTGCAGAAATTGAGGGCTTGTTTCGCGTAGAGTTTGCCGCAGACCTTGCACTGCAAACCCGTGGAGAAATCCGACACGCAGGCACCCGGAGTCCGGAGAGTGCGCCCATAAACTGGCGCGGGCTTCCGGTGAGTTCTCGACCGATCCAGAATTTACGCTCGGAAGCGTTTGGTGAGATAAGAAATCGACAAGGTGACCAATGCACGGAATCCGTGGGCGATATCGGTTTGGCAGTCTTGTCGGTATCTTATCTGCCCCGATTCGGCGACCCGATGGCGTTAACCATCGGAGCGTGCATCGAGCAGGAGGTAGCACCAGCACCGAAAGCAGGAATCGTGCGATTCCGTCAACCGGCCGGTTGCTGTGGCATCGTCGGGCCTGAACCCTCCGCCACTCTGGATAAGATACTCACCTACTACA
The DNA here is from genome assembly GCA_043727675.1 of Fimbriiglobus sp. Taxonomy (GTDB): domain Bacteria; phylum Planctomycetota; class Planctomycetia; order Gemmatales; family Gemmataceae; genus JALHQU01. The sequence continues at coordinate 850 of JAYSYJ010000335.1, read as the reverse complement.
ACTGTAGTCCGATGAGGACGCTTGGCAACAGCGCAATGGCTATTTTTGGAAGTGCGGCACCCGTCAATCAGTAATCATTGACGATGTCGCCACCGGCGCGCGTGACGAGTGCGGCCAACGTAGCCGGGGCAATGCTCGACCGCAAGAATCGTACGCTGCCGTCCGCGAGGCAGACGTTGATGCCACCCGTGTGGAAGCTGTACAACTCGCTGTCGTTGGTGCAGTTCATGAAACAAGTACCACCGGGAGTAATCAGGTCGGCTTGCACGCCATCGACGCTGAACCCGCAATCCGGATCGGCCCAGCCCCAACCGTCGCTCGTGGTAATACCCATATCACGCGATTGGCGGAATAGATTGGGCCGGCCGGCGTCTTCGGCGATCATGATCGTGTTGCTGGTTCCGTCGGTGATGGCCAAAATCGGCGTGTCAATTTCTTTGGCCAACGCCCCGATCACTTCGTCGCCCGGCTTCGTTCCCGGCATGGGGAAGTTCGGCACCCCGTTGGCCGTGTAAAACCGACGGCGGACCGCATTCACCGAGCCGTAGTCCCCGGCGCCGAGTATCACAGGGCCCGCTTGACGGCGTGGCACTCCAGGGGCCGACGGACACTGAAACACTTTGAAGTTATTCTGCGAAGTGACCAAGTTCGTCGACGTGTTCCACTTGGTGTTGAAATCCCAAAGTTTGGCGACGTTGTCCTGCTCGACGTAGGCCAAAACCACCGGTGTCCACGACCGAAACTTGCTGACGCCACCGACGGTGACCCGACTGGCCGGGAGTTTGTTATCGTTTGAGCCCGCGTAGTTATGCAGTGCCAGCCCAAACTGCTTCATGTTGTTGCTGCAGCT
>JAYSYJ010000334.1:0-8352 GCA_043727675.1 Fimbriiglobus sp. | reverse complement strand
AAACGGGCTGATCTCAAGCACGGTTTGCTCTTCACTGTGGCCGATGGTGGGTTGAAACCCGCATTCCGTCAGACCCGGCTCGAACCGCTCGTCGGGATGACCTTGGCGACCGGGGACGCGATTCACCCGCAATCCGCCGGCGGGGAAAACTTCCGTTGGAACGGTTACATCCAGATCATCACCGCTGGTAAATATAAGTTCAGTAGTCTGCTCAATGGTCAACTCAACGTCACCATCGACGGTCAAGAGGTGCTGAAGGGCACGACCACCGAAGATCAGCCCGTAGCCGGGGTCGAAATCGAGCTTAAGCCCGGCATTTTACCCTTCGAAGTGAAGCTGACGCGGACATCCAAAGCGGTGCGGATCGAACTCCAATGGGAAGGCCCCGGCTTCCGCCGCGAACCGATCCCGTACTTCTTTTTTGGGCACACGCTGGCCCAGCGACCTGCCGAGTTCTCCACCGATTTGAAAAAGGAGCACGGGCGCTTTCTGTTCGAGGAACACGCGTGCATTCGGTGCCATGCGGCCGAGAAATCAGACGCCCTGGCTAAAACAGTCGTGGAACGGCAAGGCCCGAACCTGACCGAGATCGGCAAGCGGGCGTACCCTGGCTGGATCGATGCATGGCTCAAAGATCCGAAGGCCCATCGGCCGCAAACGGCGATGCCGAAGATGTTTACGGACGACGCCGTCGGTGCCGAACAACGCTACGCCGTCACGGCCTATCTCGCTAGTTTGGGCGGGCCACTGCCTGAGTTCAAACCGGCGACCGTGCTTCAAAAAGAGTCACGGGAAAGCGTGGAACGCGGTGGCAAGCTCTACATCACGACGGGCTGCGCGACTTGCCACGGTGATCAGATCACAGTGGCACCGGTGAAAAAGGAGAAGGACGAAGACGAAGACCCGAAGGAGCCGCTCAAGCCCGAGGACAGCGTCTACGGATTGGGCACCAAGACCGGCCCGCAGAGCTATTACACACTCGGATTCATCGGGAGTAAAACTCGGCCCGAGGCATTGGCGAAGTATCTGCTCGACCCATTGTCGACGAATGCGCACGGGCGGATGCCAAATATGGCACTGTCCACGGCCGAGGCCACCGATATTGCCCGTTTCCTTTGCCGGGTCACCGACGAAAAGCTCAGTCAGGCGATGCCAGCGGAGCCGAAGGGCGACCCGACCAAACTCGTGGATGCGGCCCAAGCTGAGAAATTAAAACCGATGAACCGACCAGATGCCTGGAAAGAAGCCGGCAAATGGCTGGTGAGTGCCATGGGGTGCGTCAATTGCCATACGGTGGGAGCGGCTGGAAACGCTTTACCCGTCAAGGAATACGTCGATTTGAAACTCGCCACGATTGCCAAATCCGCGCAGAAGGGCTGTCTGTCGGATGCTCCATCGAGCGCACCGAAATTTGGATTCGACCCGGCTCAACAGGACGCTTTGAAAGCCTTTCTGGCGGATGGCCTTTCTGGGGCCGGATTGCCAGCGCCAGTCCACGCGGCTCGAACAGCGCTCAAACGGTTCAATTGCTTAAACTGCCACAACCGCGACGGTGAGGGCGGCATTGACGAGGCACTGTCGAATAAAATGAAAATGCTGGAGAAGGCCGACAACGCCGACGATGTGCAACCACCCCGGTTAACGGGTATCGGTCACAAGTTGCGCACGAGCTGGTTGAAGGACGTACTGGTTGCCGGGGGCCGTGCCCGACCGTGGATGGGCCTGCGGATGCCCCAATATGGCACCGATTGCGTCGGCAATTTGCCCAATGCGATTCCCGCACTGGAGGGGAGCACTACCGACGACGCGATCGGCAAGGCGGAGTTCACCGAAGATAAACTGACGGCGGGGCGCACCCTCGCCGGGAAAACCGGGCACGGTTGCATTTCGTGCCACGATATTTCCGGGATCTCAGGCGGCGGTACCCGTGGGCCCGACTTAGCCACCACTAACAAGCGTGTCCGTTACGAATGGTACGTCCGTTGGATGCACCAACCTCAGCGCATTGCCCCCGGTACCAAAATGCCGCAGGCGTTCTTGGATGGCCAATCGCTGTTGAAAACCGTCTACGATGGCGACGGTGATAAACAGGTCGATGCGCTGTGGGCTTACTTCAGTTTGGGGCCAGGTTTACCACTGCCAATTGGCATAGAACCCCCCAAAGGGATCGTCGTCGTCGCCACGGAACGTCCCGAAGTGATGCGGACATTCATGCCCGGAGACGCGGGTACCAAGTGCGTCGCCGTCGGCTTTGCGGGAGGGCTGAACGTCGTGTTCGATTCGACGCAGGCCCGGCTCAGTTACGCCTGGAGCGGTAGTTTTTTGGAGATGTCCGAGGTCTGGAACAATCGCGGCGGGAACCCCGCAAAAGTACTGGGATCCAAGTTTTGGACAGCCCCGACCGGCAACCCTTGGTTGGTCTCCGAATCGCGGGAAACGCCCGACTACGACAAACAATCGAAGAACCCGGCCTACGGTGCGTCGCTGCCCGAAGGCAAAGTCTACCTCGGGCCGAAAGCGGTGACCTTCGACGGCTATTCGCTGGATCGCGGGGGCAATCCGACCTTCAAATACCGCGTGACCGCCGACGAAGGCAAATCGACATTGGTGATCGCCGAGACGCCACAACCCGTGCAAGTGACATTGGCCAACGGGGTCATCCGCAAGTTCGCGTTGGAGTTGCCCGTAGGGAAATCCGTCTGGTTCCGCGGCGGTGGTTCGAGCCAAGAACCACGCGCCTACAACGCCGATGGCAAACTCGTTCCGTTCGACAACGCCGACGCCGAACTCCCCGCACTCGGCACGACCCTCCTGCTCCCCGAGGACGGCGATAAAGCCACGGTGCTCCAGCTCACCAACGCCCCGGCCGGAACTGCTTGGCGGATCGCCAAACGCACCGGCGGCGGCTACGACGCGCTCATCCGCCTCACCGAAAGCAAAGAGGGGGCTAAAGCGGAGCTGACGTTGAAAGCGTGGAGCCTCCCCCGAAACGATGCGACGTTGCTCAAGGGATTGCGGTGAGGGTTGGATTGGGCCACGAAATGAAACTGGTCACAACTCTTGAAAAACCAAGATTCGCGAACGCACAATTTCAGCTTTTGAAATGAGGAAGGTAGGTTGTATATCTTAATTGTACTTGCGCAGGAATGCTGCGCGGCAATTGTACCGAGCCTTAAGGGAATTTGTCATGCTCGTCAGGCTGTTCGGTCGGAACTTCCGCTCGCTCCGGGATCAATTCGAGCTGTCGATGGTCGCGGCGGATCTGACACGAGATGAGGATCGCAGCCGGGGCGTCATCGAAGTGCCGGTCACCGGCTTGTCGGAATCCCTTCGGTTGTTGCGTACCGTGGCGATCTACGGCCCGAATGCTTCCGGAAAATCCACCGTACTTACCGCAGCCCGTGCGCTGAATTGGCTCGTGAGTCATTCCAGTAACGCGTCGAAACCGGATTCGAAAATACCGACGTATGAGCCATTTTTGCTCGATACCGAATCGAGATCTGCAACCGTCGAACTCGGTTGCGACGTGGTTTGCAAGAAGTCGCTCCTGCGCTACGAAATCTCCTACGGTGAAAAGGCGATCCAAACAGAAACGCTCACCCGCCTCAACGGGAATCGCGAAGAAAAACTGATCGAGCGCCTCGCGTCGAGTGAAGTGAGTGGGACACTGATCGCGGGCAGCGCTGCCAACCGACTCTACGTTAAGGAGATGCAACCCAATGTGGCCGTTCTGTCGAAGCTCGCTCAGCACGGCCCCCACAAAGGCAAGGAATCCGTATTACCTTACTATTCAGCGATCCAGGCCGCAACTCGCTTTGCAGACTACTCGAATGCGGCAAATTCACATGTTTTCAACGTGGGTACCAACAACGAACGATTCGCGGATGATCCCGATTACCGAGAGTGGATCATGTGCCATCTCATGCGGACGGCCGATGTCGGAATTTGTGAAGTGAATACCCCGCGCGAAAGTGTCAAGTATCCAAACGAATTAATGGATATAATCGAGAAGACCCGTGTTGGTAGTCAGCTTGAGTTTCCGGATACTATGGTTGTAGTTTCCTTCGTCCACGATGGTAGCGTGAAGCACGCTATCGACTTCGCACTCGAATCCTCCGGTACGAAGAAGCTCTTCAACATCGCGGGCGATTGGTGGCGGCTGGCGAACGAATCGGGCACCCTTCTCGCGGACGAACTGAGTGCGAGCCTCCATCCCCGGTTGCTCGACCGGTTGATCCGGGCCGTCAACGACGCGCCGGATCGCGTCCACTCGCAGCTCATATTCACGACGCACGACACGGGGCTTCTCGAGGGTCGAGATGACTTGCCGCCAGCCCTCCGGCGGGATCAAGTGTACTTCACCAAGAAAGATGTCACAGGTGCCTCCGAGCTCTATTCTTTGGCAGAGTTCAAGGACGATGCGCGGCCCGTCCACAACATTCGCAAACGCTACCTGTCGGGCATTTACGGGGCGATCCCCGCGGTGGAGAAGCTCTCGTTATGAGCCAGAGCCCCAAAACCATGAAGCCTTTTTCGAAAAAGAAAACGCACCTACTCGATCAACTCCGTCGTAAGAGAGGCACAAGAAATTTAGCGAAGCGATTTTTGATCGTATGCGAAGATAACAAATCGGCACCACACTATTTTGAAGCTTTGAAGAAGCATTTCAACCTCACGGCTGCATCGATTGAAGTGGTGGGTAGCGGCGGATACTCGCAGCCCATGCAGGTTGTCAAACGTGCTGTCGAGATTAAGAAAAATGCGGCCCGAGATGACAACGGCACCGTACAGTTCGAACAAGTCTGGTGCGTGATTGATGGGGACTACCGCGGCTTTGTAACGCATTGACGCTTTGTAACGGAAAGCAGCGGACTGTAACGTAAATCGGCCTAGTCGCACGCACTTCCCACTTTTCACCTCTGAGCCATTGACACTGCGTGCGACTGGAGTAGTATGAACCTATCTGAACTAGGTGCGAGTGCAGTCATGCCATTACCCGGTCAACCCACACCGAAGCCTCACCCCATACCGAAGCCGCGCCCGCAGCCGACGGTGCAATCGAGGGCGGCGCAGCTTGAAGCTGAATTGGCTGCGCTTCGGCAATTGGAAGGCGTGATTTCTTCGATTCGGAGCGTTAAGCGCCGCTTCCCCCAATTGTTTGAAGACTTCGTGAGGCAGCTTCAGTCTGCCATAGACGACGATCCGACTGAGCAAGAGCTAGAAGCGGCGAACGCTCCCGATGATGCGCCGACTGATACGGTAACTGGTATCGAAAAGCTCGAAGCCATTTTCCGCGCCAACAACAACGAGCCGATGACGGTCAAGCAGATGGCCAAGGCTATCGGTCTGCGGGACATGACGATTAAGTCCATCTTGTACGAACGGCACCGAAGCAAGTTCGTGACGGTCGAGCGCCGTGGCAAGAGGAACGAAGCATACTTCTGCTTGGCAGAAGCCTGATACACAACCCGGAAGAGAACCGGCCTAGCCGCTGGGGCTAGGCCGGAGCTTTCCACTCACCCGGTTTGACTGCTGCAACTACTTCTCACGGCGGAAGCAGCAGTTGAACCCTAACTTGCGTTGGGGAGGTGGTTCAGATGTCTCGGTTTCCTCGGGCCGCGTTTCAGTCGATTCGGCTGGCGCGGGACGGAAGTTCGTTGGCTATCGTGACGCCTAAATCGTCATGGTAGCCAACTCCGGCCACGGATGGCCCTTTTCTGCAAGTCTACTCGTTGCCCGAAAGCTTGCCAACGAGAAACGGCACTTCGTGCCCATTCGATTGCAGTTCCTCTCGGGAAAGTCGTCGCAACCGATCCCGAATCCATTCACTTAGTTTTTTGCCATCCTGTTCGGCCGCTAGCTCGAATGCTTTCTTTTCCGCGTCACTGAGGCGGATTTGAACAAGAGCACGTTTCGAGCGTTCGGCCGTTTTGCGGGGGGCGCCACGCTTCTTTCCCATGCCAATACTGTAGTGACAAAAAACTTCAAGTCAATACACAAAATGCCCTTGACCCATAATTTATTGTAACTACAATTAAATACACAGAGACGACAAGGAATCCAAGCCATGAACCTTCGCCAGCAGCGCGGCCAAACGATTGCCGAGACGATGCCTGTCTCCAAGATGGGCGCGCAGTGGGTGGTTCCTTCCCAAACCGGGAAAGGCGTCTACATCGTCGGCAAGGACGAACACGGTAACGCCCACTGCCAATGCCCCGACTTCGGTAATCTCGGAGTGAAGTGCAAGCACATTTTCGCCGTAGAATTCAAGCTGCAAACGGCTGTAGCCAAGGACGGGACGGTAACGGTAACGAAGTCCGTCACAGTCACCGAGAAGACGACGTACAAGCAAGATTGGCCTGCGTACGACCGGGCACAAGCCCGCGAAAAGGATCGGATTCAAGAACTGCTTTTCGACCTCTGCCGCGACTTGTCGGACCCGGAGAACGGTGTGCGGGGCCGTCGCCCGCACACCGTCAAGGATTCCGTATTCTCGATGGTGTTCAAGGTCTACAGCACGGTCAGCGCCCGCCGCTTCTCTTCCGACCTCCGCTCGGCACACGAACGCGGGTATCTGTCGGCCGACGTTCCCGGCATCAAGGTTTGCAAATTCATGGAGAACGCAGACTTCACCACGATCTTGAAGGAACTGATTGCCAAGAGCGCCGCCCCGCTGAAAGCCGTCGAGACGGACTTCGCCGTCGATTCCAGCGGGTTCGGTAGTAACCGGTTCGAGAAGTGGTTCGACCACAAGTACGGGGTGACGCGGAGCAAGTGCGTGTGGGTCAAGGCCCACATCGCTTGCGGGGTGAAGACGAACATTGTCACCGCGATTCGGATTCTCGACAAGGACGCGGCCGACAGTCCGCAATTCGTCCCGCTCGTGACCGAGACGGCCCGCACCTTCACCATCGGCGAAGTCTCCGCCGACAAGGCGTACACGTCGCTCGAAAACTTTGAAGCTGTTGCGGGGTTCGGTGGAACCGCGTTCATGGCCTTCAAGCAGAACGCGACGGGGGCGAAAGGCGGACTCTTCCAGAAGATGTTCCACTACTTCCAGTTCAAGCAAGATGAGTACATGACCCACTACCACAAGCGGAGCAACGTCGAATCCACGTTCTCCATGATGAAGCGGAAGTTCGGGGACGCGGTGCGGAGCAAGTCGGACGTGGCGATGGTGAACGAGGTATTGTGCAAGGTGCTGGCCCACAACCTCTGCGTCCTGAATCAGGAAGAGTGTGAACTCGGCATCGAAGCCATGTTCACTAAAGCGAACCCGGAAGAGAAAGTGCTGCCGCTATCAGCGTGATGGAACCGTTTCGACAGTGGGGGCGGGCTGAACACTTTGTTTGGCCTTCTCTTTCCAAGGTTCAACAATGACTGCGAGGATCGCTGCGAGGATCGCTGCGAGGATCACTTGCGCAATCATCTGTCCTACGCTCCAATTCCAATCCCGATTCCGTCTGTATTCTTCGTTCTTCGCAGCGAGAAGTCGGGCGACTTCGTTATTCTCTGCCGCGATAATCCGGGCGGATTCATCGTTCCTTCGGCGCTGTTCGATTTCTTCACGAAGTGCTTTGTCGTGAACCATTTGGACGTGTTCCTTCGGAGTAAATCCCGGAAGCCATGGCGTGAACGAGCCGCATTCTCGTTCGTCCATGAGCACTTTCAGGAAGATTTTATGCATCTGCGTATACGGGTCTTGTGGCAGAAACTCCGATGCGAGGTCGTGAGCGAGGACCAGGCACAGGGGGACATAGTGCCCCTTGCGATTGATAAGGTCTGTCGCGTGCCCAGTTCCGCGCGTGAAATCGTCCAGTTCCATGCATGAGGTGCTTTCCTTTTCCCGCACCATGACCAAGCCGCAGTCTTTACACTTGACCATCCTACCGCCCTCTGGGGAACCAGCGGGAAGGCGATAGCAGCGTAGCGTAAGTAGGTCAAGCCGGGCCTGATACGAAATGACCCCGCCTGATACGGAATAGCCTGAAACGATTTAATTCGGTCTGTAACGCATTGAGGGCGATTTAGCTCAATGCGTTACAAAGCCGGACTACCGCGACAAAATCCCCACTGCGCGATCGTGTGCGAAAGCGAACGATATCGAATTGGCCATTTCCACCCTATGTTTTGAACACTGGGTGATGCTTCACTTCGAAGAGTGGGATAAATCGAGTTTGAAATGCGATGCGATTGTCAGTGCGTTGAAGAGAAAGCACCTGCCGCAGTACGCGAAAGGAAAATGCGATTTCCGCGAGATCGTGAAATCTGTTCGTACGGCATGCGAGAGGGCCAAGAAGCTCAGGAGGCTCGGCGAACTCCCTGAAGTCCAAAACCCTTGCAGTGAAGTTT
>JAYSYJ010000333.1:0-2741 GCA_043727675.1 Fimbriiglobus sp. | reverse complement strand
TCATCACCGTGAGCAGAACCAGCGTTGTCGGCAGCGACGCGGAGCGATCCCGTGTGACGATGGTGGCGCGGAAAATGGTTGCCACGACGAAGCCGGCGACGACGGACGCGCCGACTTGAAACGACAATTCTTCGAGTGGTAAACGGGCTTCGCCATTGGCCGCTGCGGGGTTCAACAACCAATCGGGCATGAATCCTGTCCTTCGCGTTCGGTTATGCTTCTAGGCGAGATACTTGTAGTCTGAAAGGGGCTTACTCCGCAAGTCCGCAAAGGCCAAATCAATATTCAAAGGCACGGACGAGTTCGGAATGCGGAAGCGATCGTGCTAGCATTTTGCTGCCGGGTGAGAGACCGGTGCGAAGGATTTCCAGTACGGGATCGAGGTAGCATACGGCGTCGAGTTCACCTTGCCGAGCCAATCCCCGGGCCGCCATATCGACGCAAAGAATGGCGACATTTAGCACGGTCGTTCCAGTAAAAGGAGTCGCCAATCCTGTGCGGCTCGTCTGAGCGAACAGCGCGGGGAGTTCATCCGAGAGAAAACCTTCGCAGAGATCTGCCGCTTCGGTGAGGGCTTCTTCGTCGTAGAGTAGACCTTTCCAAAATGCGGGCACCGCGAGCGCCAGTGCCGGGCCGTTGGCATCGGCTCCGCGCACTTCCAGGAACTGTTTCAACCGGACTTCGGGGAACACCGTGGTGATGTGCATTTCCCAATCGGCGATGGTCGGGAAACGTTCATTGTGCCCGTGAAGAATGAATTCTTGGAAGGTCATGCCTTCCGACGCGCGATATTGGCCGTGGTGATTCACGAAGAGCATGGGGACGGCTAAGAGGTACTGCACCCACTGTTCGAAGCTCGGGCCGGCATTCAGAAATTCCGTGAGCAACCCGGAGCGATCCGGATCCATCCCGAGCCAGATTTGGCTGCGGAACGAAGCGAAACCGGTCGGCTGGCCAGCATAGTGCGAGCTATTGGCCCAAATAGCATTGATGATCGGGCTGAGTTTCAAAGCCACTTGGAACTTCCGCATCGCATCCGCTTCGCAAGAATAGTCGAAGGTCACCTGCGTGCTCGCCGTGGCTTTCATCATGGGCAGGGCCATCGGGCAGCGACTCGGCAAATATTCGGCCATGAGGCGGTGGCGTGGCCGGACGCCGAGCGCGATATCGTCGGCGGATTGAAACGGTGAAACTCCCGATGCGATCCAGGCGACCGTTTTGGAATCGGTGACCGCGCGGATCTCGTGGCGATGATTTTCCAAGGCGGTATTCAGTTCGGAAATGGTTTGCAACGGCGGCGTCGAGAACTCAATTTGCCCGCCCGGTTCCAGCGAAATCATCGACCCCGCGCGGCTGAGTGTGGTGAGATGCTCGCCTTCGAAATGGGGTTCCCAATGAAACCGTTCGACCAGCGCGTTGAGAATCGAGCAGATGCCACCCGGCTCCCCGTAGGTCAGGTGGCGCCCGGTGCGGCGTTCGATGGCAAACTTTTCGAATTCGGCACCGACGCGCCAAGACTCGCGCGGCTTCGCCCCGGCGTAAAAATAGTCGAGCAAGTCCGACGACGTCACCGGTTCGGTTTGCAGGAATTCATCCAACTTCGGCAAATGAACGCTCAATTCACAACTCCCCACCATCGTGACCGCCGGAGCAATCCTGATACACTCGAATAGAGAAACCCGCACGCGGAGCCAACCAGATGTCGAAGTCCGGGCCGATCGCCATATATCACGAGCATCCCGATTGGTTCAAGCCGCTATTCGCGGAACTGGATCGCCGGGCGATTCCCTACGTTCGACTCGACCCGAGTGCCCACCAGTACAACCCCGCCGAAAACAGTTCACCGTATTCACTGCTGTTCAACCGCATGAGTCCCTCGGCCTACTTGCGCGGCGGTTTGCAAGGGATGTTCTACACACTGGGTTACCTGGCCCACCTCGAACGATTGAACGTGCCAACCGTGAACGGCTTGCGCGCCTTCACTTTGGAAACATCCAAAGCCCGCCAGCTCACCTTGCTTGAATCCCTTAGCTTACCATACCCGAAGTCCCGGGTGATCAACCACCCCAGCCAAGCGGTGACTTCTTGCGCTGGTTTGCGCTTCCCGATTGTGATCAAAGCGAACATCGGTGGCAGCGGTGCGGGAATCGTCCGATTCGACACCATCGAAGATTTGGCCCGTGCCGCCGAGGAAGATCGCCTCGATTTCGGGGTCGACCACACAGCGCTGGTTCAAGAGTTTGTTCCGAATCGCGGTGGCAAAATCACCCGAGTCGAACTCTTGGGCGGCAAATTCCTCTACGCGATCAACGTCTTCACCACCGGGGACACCTTCAATCTTTGCCCGGCCGATATCTGCCAACGCAGCGATGGGGTGGCACTCGAGCGCTCGGCCTGCGCCGTGGATACCCCGAAAACAAAACTCAAAGTCGAAGGTACGATGCCACCCGCCGAGGTGATCGCGGCGTGCGAAGCGATCATGCTCGAAGCGGGTATCGATGTCGGTGGCATCGAATACATGATCGACGACCGCGACGGTCAGCTGGTGTATTACGACATCAACGCGCTGTCGAACTTCGTCGCCGACGCGAAGAATGTGATCGGCTTCGACCCATTTGTGAAGTTGGTCGATTTCCTTGAGACTGTATCAAACCAAGAGGAACGCGGATGACGCGGAAAAGCAGGATCAAGAGGATTTGAAACAATCTATTTCCGATCCTCTTGATCCTGCTTTTCCGCGT
>JAYSYJ010000332.1:0-2741 GCA_043727675.1 Fimbriiglobus sp. | reverse complement strand
CGTTCCGTCGCGCCGTTCGTCCAATTCGCCCTTCCAGACGGGTTTCCGTGTCCGCACGGGGTCACTTGAAGTACAGTAAAATAGCCCGTTACCGTTCTGAGGCCGCCGCGATGCAACTTCCCGACGAAGCGATTGAGTACAACTACCAACGGCTGCTAGCCCCGCTGCCGGAAGCGTGGACGCCCTTGGCAGAGTTGCAAGCCCAGCATTTCCTCGCGCCCGAGCGTGTCGAACAGATGCGCACGCTGCTGAATGCCGTGCGCGGACAGGTGGCCGCCGAACGCGAATTGCAGAACCCGCCGCCGAAACTCCAACCGTTGCAAGCGGGTTTTATCGACCTGCCCCAGAAAATGCTCGACCAATACCGTCGCAAAGGAGACGCCAGCGAACTCGGTCGCACCTTGCGGGTGGCCACACGGTTGAAGGAAAACACCGACCGTGTCGTCGTGCTCGGTATCGGTGGCAGTTACCTCGGTGCCAAGGCCCTGTTCGACAGTTTGTGTCACGCTTTCCACAACGAACTGCCCAGTAAGCTGCGGATGGGCAAGCCGCGCATCTACTTCGATGGGAATCACCTCGATAACGACGCCCAACAAGAGTTGCTCGAACTCTTGGAGAACACCTGCGTCGAACCCGATCTGGCCGAAGAACGTTGGGGCGTCATCGTCATCAGCAAGTCGGGCGGGACGATGGAAACCGCGGCGGCGTACCGGGCCTTCCGCAACGAAATGCTCAAGTTCTACGGGCCGAAATCGGACTGGCTGAAAAAGCTCATCGTGCCCGTGACGGGGCCGACAGGCAAACTTCGCGACTTGGCCAAAGCCGAGGGGATTGCCGAGGACGATATCCTGACCATCCCAGACGACATCGGCGGCCGCTACAGCGTCTTCACCGGTGTTGGGCTTCTACCGGCCGCCGTGATGGGCATCGACGTCCGTGCGCTCCTGCTGGGGGCCGCCGCGATGACCAAACGGTTCCTCGAAGAGCCGTTCGACCGCAACCCGGTGCTCCAATTCGCGGCCATCAACCACCTCATGAACGAGGAACAAGGTAAGAAGACTCGCGTCATGGCCATCTGGAATAAGAAGCTCGAATCGGTCGGCTTCTGGTACGACCAACTCCTCAGTGAGTCGCTCGGCAAGATGAACCGCGGTGCCACACCGATCACATCTGTTTACAGCCGGGATCTGCACAGCCGAGGTCAGCAGCACCAAGAAGGCACCCGTGACAAAGTCATCAACAATTTGATTGTGCGGACAGCCAAGCATTCACCGGTGGTGGTCGGCATGTCGGATCGCAACGAAGACGAATTGAATCAATTCAGCCGCAAGGGACTTCCGGATATTTTGGACGCCGCCATCAAAGGAACCAACCAAGCGTATCAAGAAGCGGCCCGCCCCTGCGCCGACATCATTTTGCCAAACCTGAGTGAACACACCGTCGGCCAACTGATGCAGATGCTCATGCTGGCCACGGTGGTGGAAGGGCGTTTGAGTAATATCAACCCCTACGGCCAGCCGGGAGTGGAAGCTTACAAGAAGAACATGATGGCGAATTTGAAGGCGGTGCCGAACCTGCCAAAGGGGGAGGTGGCCGACGCCGTGAAGGGGAAGTGATCCTTGTTGTACCCCGGAGGAGTTTCACCCCAACGGGCCACTCGAATACACAGGTTGAAAACCATGTCCACCGAATTGCAAACCCTACTCGACGCCGCGCTGCAGCTCCCCGAATCCGAGCGCGGCGAGCTGGCCGCGCGGTTGTTGGACACCCTTGACGAAAATTCAGAAGAAGCCGACGAGATCGCATGGGCTGAGGAGCTTCAGAATCGCATTGATGATGCGCAATCCGGCGCGGCGGCTACCGTTCCGTGGGAAGTCGTACGCCAGAAGATGGTGGACATGAACAATGCCGCCACCGGTTGATACCACTATCTCGCAGATCGAGAAATCATCCGTGCCCATGCACGCTACATCCGCGACGGTGGAGCGACCGTGGGCAACAAATTTTTGGTTGCGATGGATCAAGCAATCCATCGTGTCTCGAGTATGCCTAAAAGCTGTTCACCCTACCTCGTCGGAACGAGAACGGCCCGCGTTCCGGGCTTCAGACATTGGGTGGTCTTTATCGAAGAGTCCCATCGGATTCTCATCGTTTCGTTGATGCATTCCAGCCGACGACCGGGCTACTGGCGTCGTCGGTTGCCGTGATCGAGTCCGACAAAAATTCGATCCACGGTGCCGAACTCATCACTTCACTTTCACCATCTTCAAATCCCATTGCCCGCCGGGTTGATTGTGGGCGTGGCCGGTCATCTCACCATCATCGAAGGTGCCGTTGAACTCGCAGTACTTACTGCAAGTCTCCCAATAAATTTTGTTCCCGTCTTGACTCCAACTGCCCGCGGTATGGATGACGTCGCTGTACTGGTAAATCAGTGTGCCACCTTTTTCGAAGGTGTAAGTCGTGGGGCCGACGACGCCGTCGCCTTTCCAACTCGTCCCTTCGAGGTTTCCGACTCCGCGGCGCACTTCCTTGGGTACTGGTGCCGCTACTGCCAACGATCCGAGTACCAGAAAAGTGATTGCAAACAGGTTTCGCATGGAAGACCTTCCTCGGTGATGGTTCCAGTATCCGCGAAGACTGAGCGAACGGGAAGTCCCCAGTTTCTACTTTGTTGGCCAATCCGCTTTGATCGTAGATCATGTGCTGCCCGAAATCGGCTAAAGTAGAATTCTCGCCTG
>JAYSYJ010000331.1:0-25288 GCA_043727675.1 Fimbriiglobus sp. | reverse complement strand
CCCGGCCAAAGATGCAGCCGCGGCTCCGTTTTGGGCTAACCCGCTGTTTATGGTCGCCATTTTCGGGCTGTTCTTCTTGGTAGTCATGTTGCCGGCTCAACGGCGAGCGAAACGCGAAGCCAAGAAGATGATGGACAACCTGAAACCCGGCGCGAAGATCATCACGTCGTCGGGAATCGTCGGTTCCATCGTGAAGATCAAGGACAGCGGCGACGAAGTGATCATCCGCACCGAAGAGACCAAACTGTGCGTGTTGAAGAGCACGATCACCCGCGTGGTGTCCGAAGAAACCCCGGAAATCAAGAGCTAGTCGACGTCTTCACCCATTCGAGCTGGGGCTGTGCCGCCGGCGTTATTCCGAGTACTCCATGCGACCGAAATTCACGACTCGCCTGATTCTCTGCCTCGTGCCGACGATCATCGCCTCCATTTTCGCCGGTTACGCCTTCTGGAAGGAGTCGAACGGGCAGATCGGCTTCCGCCGGGGGATCGACCTGGCCGGCGGGACGATTCTCGTCTACGAAGTCGACCGCGAGCGGATGGACGATAAGTCGCAAGCGCGCGGAGAAGGCGTCCGGGAACTCACCGGCGACGACATCAAACAACTCGCCGAGAAGCTGAAGAAGCGGATCGACCCGACCGACTTGAAAAACGTCGTCGTGCGGCCCATCGGCAACAGCCGCGTCGAAATCATTTTGCCATTTGCAGGCAGCACCGGAGGCGACAAAACAGCGTTGAACGAAGAATTCGTGCAAGATGTGCGTAACCAAGTCAAACAGACCGGTGTGCTCGAATTCCGCATTCTAGCGAACATGGACGACGACCGCGAAGGCATCCTCGAAGCTCAGCGCATCCTCGATACTCCGACCGCCGGCGACACGACGATTGCCGATCGGGCCAAAGCGGGAAAAGTTCCACCCGCGCCGACGGGTACTTTCAAAGTGAAGGCCAGCGGCGACGAAATTGACGTGCGCTACGAATGGGTCGAACTGGGCAAAGAAGAGCGGGAAAGTCGCGGTTTGAGCAGCGCCTACGCCAAGACGGCCCCCTTGAAGAAAAAGAGCCACTGGGATTTTCCACTCCTCGAAGCCAATCGCAACCGCACCCTCGTCCAACGAATTGGAAGCAGCAATAACCAACCGGCGTCGTATCTGTACTACAACCGCCCGGTTAGCAAGTTGACCCGTACCAAAGAAGACGAAAGCAAAGACTTCGAATACTTTTTGCTCACACGTGTTTCGACGGCCGACAACGTCCGCGTTATCGGCGACGTGCGTATTTCTGCCACGTCACGAGAAGACAAAGACAATAACCCGGCCGTCGGTTTCGAATTCACAACTCCCGATGGATCGAGACAGTTTCGCGACATGACCGAGCGCAACAAACCGACCGACGCCATGGTGCGGAGTCTAGCGGTCATCATGGACGATAAGATCGTCTCGGCCCCGACTCTCAATGCCGTCTTGCCAGGCTCGGGAACCATCAGCGGTGGTAGCTTCACCCAGAAAGCCGTCAACCAACTCGTCAATATTCTGCGTTCGGGCAACTTGAATGCGGAACTCAAACCCGACCCAGTGAGTGAGAATACCGTCGGGGCAACCCTCGGCGAATCGACCATCCGCAAGGGGTTGATCTCGGTCTTCGCGTCGTTCGCAGCCGTGCTGCTGTTCATGGTGTACTACTACCGCTTCGCCGGTATCGTGGCATGCGTGGCCCTCTTCGCCAACTTGCTGCTCACCATCGGCTTCATGGTCGCCGTGAACGCCGCATTCACGCTGCCAGGCCTCGCCGGACTGGTTCTGATGCTCGGGATGGCTGTGGACGCCAACGTGCTGATTTACGAACGCATCCGCGAAGAACGCGAGAAAGGGGCGACGCTGATCGGGGCCATCCGCAACGGTTACGACCGTGCCTTGCCGACGATCATCGACACCCACTTGACCAGCATTTTCACCGCCATCGTGATGTACATGTTCGGCAACGACAGCTTGAAAGGTTTCAGCATCAGCCTCATCGTCGGCCTCATCATCAGCCTGTTCACCTCGCTGTTCATGACCCGTCTGATGTTCGACTACTGCATGCACAAAAAGTGGGTCACCAAACTCAATATGAAGCGGTTGTTCGCCCGACCGAACTTCGACTTCATGCGAATCCGCAACAAGATGTTCTTCCTCACCGCGACGCTCACGGTTCTCGGCCTCGGGCTCTTCTTGTTCCGCGGGGAAAAGGTTCTCAACGTCGACTTCACCCAAGGCACCGCTTACGGTGGCCGCTTGCAAGAAGGTCAAGAGCGTTCGCTCAGTGGCACCGATGGCAAAATCGGCATGGTGGAATTGCTCGGCGAAGCACGCCAAAAATCGCGGTTGAACGTGAAAGACGTCGTGCCGATGTCGATCGGCAGCATCGACGATACGACCGGGGAAGACAAGAAAGCCGACAACATTTTCAAGATCGTCTACGACGAAGGCAACGGCAAATTCGTCGAAGAGAAAGTGACGCTGGTCTCGAGGCCCGAAGGGGCCGACTTGGCTGCACGGCTGGCGAATCTCAAGGCGCGGGCCAGTGCGTTGCCGGATTCATCCGTCGAACAGGTCTTCTTGAAAGGGGACAGCTTCGGCGGGAATAAAGCCCGTAGTTTCACGGTACGGACCACCGAGAAAGAGCCGGAATTGGTGCAGGTCATGCTCGACCGTTTGCTGCGCGACGAAAACTCGAACGCGGCCCTGATGGCCAGTACGAAGATTACCAACGTCAAGATTTCGAACGATCCCGTCAAGGACGATAAAGGGGTCGAGAAGAACATTTTCACGGCAACCGTCACCTTCGACCAACCGACCTCCCCCGGTTACTTCAAGCGGTTCGTCGAGCGCGAACTGAAGCTCGAAAACCGCATCCCACCGGTCGGCTCCGCCACGGCATTGACCATCGTCGGCATCAAGGCCGATGATAAAACCGTCGCATCGGAAGAAGATCGCACCGGTCGATTCACCACCATGAAACTCGACCTCTCCGAGAACACGGAATTCCGCGCCGCCTTCGACGCGAAAGCCAAACCGGAGAAGAAAGCCGAAGACAAAGCCGCGCTGGAGAAGATTCTCGGGGAAGCCCAGAAGTCGTTCGAGTCCAGGCCGCTCCCCGAGCGGTTGGAAGTGTTCGACCCGGCGTTGGCAGCCAGCACCCGCAACAACGCTTTCCTGGCCATCCTTGCGAGTTGGGGTGCCGTCTTAGCCTTCCTCTGGCTCCGCTTCGGTAGCTGGCAGTTCGGCCTCGCCGCCGTCATCTGCCTCATCCACGACCTCTGCTTCACGCTCGGAGCCATCGCGGTCTGCCACTATGTCCACGACACGGCTTTCGGCCACTTCTTGGGCTTGCAAGACTTCAAGATCGACCTCGCATCCGTGGCCGCGCTGCTCACGTTGGTAGGGTATTCGGTGAACGATACCATCGTCGTGTTCGACCGAATCCGGGAAGTCCGGGGCAAGTCGCCCGTGCTAACGGTTCAAATGATCAACGACAGCGTGAACCAAACTCTCAGCCGGACGGTTCTCGCCAGCCTCACGGTCTTCCTCGTGGTCGGCGTGCTCTACTTGGCGGGGGGCGAAGGGGTTCACCTCTTCTCGTTCGTAATGGTCGTCGGCGTGTTGGTCGGGACCTATTCGTCGATCTACATCGCCAGCCCACTGCTGTTGATCTTCGGCGAAGGCAATAGCCCGGCGTTGCTCGCCGCAGCCGCCGTACCCATCAGCACCACCGCCACCGCGCCTTCGGCAGTGACGAATTGATCGATGCTGATCCCGGTGAGCCGGCTCACCGGGGTTAATACTTCCCCTTCTGACGTTTGGCGTCCCGTTTCCGGCGGGCGTTGTCTGCTGCATTGCGTTGGAGCGTGCTCAACGTGTTTTGAATCCCGGCGGTAATTCCCCGACATTCTTGGTAGACCGCGTTGCCCTGCGCGAATAACACTTGCCGGCTCTTCAGTAAGTGTTCCATCTGCTCCCGAACAGCATCGACCTCGGCAAACGGGATCCGCGGCTCGATGTGGTTCTTCACAATTTCCTCAAGGCTTTTCCGTTCCGGTACACCCGATGCCCAAGTAGCTCGGTGGATGAA
This sequence comes from Fimbriiglobus sp., assembly GCA_043727675.1. GTDB lineage: Bacteria > Planctomycetota > Planctomycetia > Gemmatales > Gemmataceae > JALHQU01. The sequence goes on along the minus strand of JAYSYJ010000331.1, from coordinate 21,178 downwards.
CTCACGCACTTTCGGCAGGGCGTAATGAACCCGGCTTTTGGCTTGGTTCCATTGCGTGACGTCGATCTGCAAGGCGTTGAGTTTTTCTTCGACTGCCAGTGTTTTCCGGAATGCCGCTTCCATGTCGTTCCGCAGCCCGTCCATGCTCAGGCGGGACGCATCGATGCTCGATTCCGCGCTCAGAATCGCTTTCCAAGCCGCTTGGAGACCTTGCCAAGTTTCCAACGAGATTTCCTGTTCGGGCAACTCCACCGCGCACCTCTCAATTCCCGGCGATGATATCGCCGTGCGACACTTCGATACTGCCAGATATACCCGATTCGCCGGCAACTGCGCCGCGGAATCGGGCGAGGGAATCAACTTGTTTCAGTAGTGCGGGGATTCGAAATGGCCCAGACATCCCAGCGATGTTGGTCGCTGCCAATGCGACTGGCATTCCCACGGCTGACACAAATAGCGGCGAACGACTCGTTCCACGACACACGTCCATCGCATCGGTCGCCGTGGCAAATCGCGTCTTGGCAACTCCGACCACAACAACTCCGGTCGCATTGTGAAGGTGGGCACCCAGCCCGTTCACGCCATCGCCTAACCAAACATAGCCATCGACCACAATCACATCCGGCCTCGGCCCGAGGGCCAAGACGCCGAGTAAACAGGGAAGTTCGCGGAGGTAAAACGCTCCCGGTTCATACGGCGCAGCATCGCGGAACTGCGCGGTGATTTGGAACTCGGCCGTTTCCGCAGCCCATCCGCGAAACCACAACCCCGCCGCGACAGCACCGGTTTCGCGGTAGTCCACATCGACCGCGACAATAAGAGGTTCGGGTATCATCCGTGTTCGTCAGAGAGACTCGTCTGTTTGCTGCGCGAGCAAAGCACGACATTCACCCCAGCACATCTTTCACCACCTTACCGTGCACATCGGTCAGCCGGTAATCCCGACCCTGGAAGCGGTAGGTCAGCTTCGTGTGATCCATGCCCAACTGGTGCAGGATTGTCGCTTGCAGATCGTGGACGTGGACTTTGTCGTTGGCGACGGTGAAGCCGAGTTCGTCCGACTCGCCGTAGCTCAGGCCGCGTTTGATACCGGCGCCGGCCATCCAAACGCTGTAGCAATCGGGGTAGTGATCGCGGCCGAGCACCGCGCTGCCGGCGGTGCGGCCCTCGCGGAAGGGCGTGCGGCCGAACTCGCCACTCCAGACGATGAGGGTATCGTCGAACAGGCCGAGTCGCTTCAAGTCTTTGATGAGTGCCGAAATCGGCTTGTCCATCGTCGCGCACTTCTTCGTCAAACCGTCGCGGATGTCTTCGGTCGGATTGGTGCCGTGGAAGTCCCAACCCCAGTCGAAGAGCTGCACGAAGCGCACGCCCTTCTCGAGCAACCGCCGGCCGAGTAGACAGTTGTTGGCGAAGCTCGCGCCGCCCGGTTGAGCGCCGTAATTTTCGATCACTTCCTTGGTTTCCCGCGAAATATCCATGACTTCCGGCACCGCAGTCTGCATCCGGAAGGCGAGTTCATACTGATGAATACGCGTGGCCGTGTCGGGGTGGCCCATGTCTTGGGCTTGCAATTCGTTCAAGTCGCGCAGGGCATCAATGGTCTTGCGGCGGGTGGCACGATCCATTCCGGCGGGATCGGACACGTACAGAACCGGGTCGCCTTTGCTCCGGCACTGCACACCCTGATATACGCTCGGCAAGAAACCGTTGCCCCAGTTATTGGCCCCGCCACTCGGTTGAACGCCACTGCTGATGAGCACCACGAATCCGGGCAGATTCTCGTTCTCACTGCCGAGGCCGTAAGTCACCCAGGCGCCCATGCCCGGCCGACCCTGACGGTTATTTCCCGTGAACAGCAGTAGCTCGGCGGGGGCGTGGTTGAACTCGTCGGTTTTCATCGATTTGATGACGGTGATGTCGTCAGCGTGGGCGTGGAAATTCGGGATCGCATCCGACATCCAGGTGCCGCTTTTGCCGTACTGTTTGAACTTGCGCGGTGTGCCGAGCAACTTCGGTACTCCCGAAGTGAAGGCGAACCGTTTCCCCTTCAAGAACGACTCCGGCACCTCTTGGCCGTTGCGCTTCACCAACTCCGGTTTGTAATCGAACAGATCGAGATGCGGCGGCGACCCGGACATGTGCAGGTAGATCACCCGTTTGGCCTTGGCCGGAAAGTGAGGTTGCTTGGGGGCCAACGGATCATCCGGCTTGGCGACCGCATCTCCCGTGAGGTAGGCCAGCGCCGCCGCACCGAGACCCATTGAACCCGTCCCCAGAAACTGCCGCCGGGTATTGTGCTGCAAATGCGAGAGCGAGAGGTTCATGGCGAAGGCCCGATATTAAGCGGAGCGTGGGAGTTCAACCGTCAGGTTAAAGGCAATAGGACTCAGCAGGCTAACAAAATTAGTGTACCACCCCAGCGAACAGGGAGTGTCGCCAAAATGATTCGATCCTGTTCGCGTCCGGTAAAAGGAAACGATTAGTCCGGGGGTCTCACCATAATGTGGTTACCTCCGGTTTCTGGGTACCTCCGGCGTCTCGCCGGAGTCTGTCAATCTTTGACTGCGGTCATTTGGAGGTGGAAACCGGCGAGGACGCCGGTTCTACCCAGGAATCGGCGGGACGCCGATCAACGGCGAGGACGCCGGCCGACCAAGAACCGGCGAGGACGCCAAAGCAAAACTCCAAGAATCGTTGCTTGGCGCTTGGCGGTTCGGGTTGACGGCGGAGGGGATGTTCGGCTATATCCCCGAATGCTGGCAAGGACGCCAGCGTCTCCCCGGCGGAACGACCATGCCGCGCCGACAAGCCCTTTTGATGACCGATATCCGGGTGCGCTATGGGAACACCGTCGCACTCGACGGCGTGACGTTGGAGGTCCGCCGTGGTGAAATCGTCGGGTTGCTCGGGCCCAATGGCTCGGGCAAAAGCACGACCCTCGCCGTGGCGGCTGGGATCATCGATCCACTCGGCGGTGTCGTGTCGGCGGGCGGCGTCCGCCGCGATACCGACCCGTCGGCTTACGCGAAGCAAATCGGCCTCGTCCCGCAAGAACCGGCTCTGTACGACGAACTCTCGGCAGAAGCGAACCTCAGTTTCTTCGGTCGCTTGTACGGCCTGAGCGGGTACGAATTGAACTGCCGCGTCGCCACGGCGCTGGATCGTGTGCGACTCATGGATCGTGCCCTCGACCGCGTCGGTACATTTTCGGGTGGCATGAAACAGCGTGTCAATCTCGCCTGCGCTCTGCTCCACGATCCGCCGTTGTTACTCCTCGATGAACCGACGGCGTCGCTCGATCCCAAATCCCGCGATGCCCTCTTTGCCGACTTGCACCGCCTGCGCGAAGCGGGGCATGCCGTGCTGTTGACGACGCACCATCTCGATGAAGCCGAGTACGGTTGCGACCGCATCGCCGTCTTGGAACAAGGAAAGATCGTCGCCCAGGGCAAGCCGTCGGATTTGATCCGGCATACGCCAACGGATCGGGCCATTCTTTATGGACAGCTCCGGGAGAACGTGGCCCATTTCTTCGTCAAAGGGCTGCGCAGACGGCTCGAAACGGGAGTTGAAATCGAGGTGGTCGGTCGACGGTTGCGGCTCTCGGCTGAGAACCAAGAACAACTCGGCCGGGCGCTCGGACTGGTACTCAGCGACGGTATCGCGCTCGATACATTCCACACGCCACCGGGTCGCCTCGACACGCTTCAGCGCTCCGCACCCGTGGCCATCGTGCAGGGGGAACCGTGCGACGCGAGTTGAATCTCATCTGGGCCTTGGCCGGCAAAGACTGGCGGTTGTTCTTCGCGGACAAGCGGGCGGCGCTGCTCTGTTTCGCCGTGCCGATCATTTTGGCGTCCGCATTCGGATTGATTTTCGACAAGCCCCAAGGCCGCACCGGCGGTGTGAAGTTGCCGTTGCTGGTGGTGATCGAAGACGACGGCCCGTTCACGCGCAGCGTTGCGGAGGAGCTGGTCGCCAGCCATCGGGTCGAAGCGGAAATCGTATCGCGGGCCGAAGCGGACGAGCGGCTCGCAAACCGTCGGCCGGGAATTGCGATCGTCTTTTCCAAGGGATTTGAAGCGCTAGCGAATTGGAAGCCGGGTGGCGTGGGGCCACGGCCGACGGTGCAAGTGTTGCATGATCCGATGTGCGAGAGCGAAGGGCAGTGGGCCGAAGGGATCGTTTCCGAGGTGGTCATGCGCAAGCTCGCCAAAGCGAAGCTATCACCGTATTTGAACGAACAAGAGTTGACGCTACCCTTTGTGGTGCAGACCGTGGAGGCCTCGGAGCACCGGGCCGGATTCAATTGCTACTCGCACAGTTTCAGCGGCATGACCCTGCAATATCTGCTCTTCTGGGGCATGGAGAGCGGGCTACTTTTGCTGCGAGATCGCCAGCGCAGTGTGTGGCTACGCATGCGTGCCGCACCGGTCCCCTTGTGGTGCTTGCTGCTGTCGAAAGCGTTCTCCACAGCAAGCATCGCGTTCCTCCAAGTCTTGGCCACGTTCGCGTTCGGCTACGCCGTCTTCGGCGTCACCGTCGCGGGATCATGGATCGGCTTCCTGTTGCTCGCCCTCGGGGTCAGCGTCTTGGCGGCAGCGACGGGTTTACTGGTTGCCGCCGTGGGTGGCACCGAGGCGCGGGCCCGCAGCATTTGCATCCTCGGAATTCTCGGCGTGTCGATGCTCGGTGGGCTGTGGCTTCCTTCATTCGTTCTGCCGGGTTGGGCACGCGATTTGTCGCTCGCGTTGCCAACGACCTGGGCGATGCGCGGCTTCGACAACGTCACATGGCAGGGGCGCGGATTCTGGGACTCGTTCCTCAGCGTTTCGGTGGTCGCCGGTTTCTCAGCGCTGTTTCTCGCGGTCGCGGTGGCACGATTGGTTTCCTCGGAGGCGCGCCGTCGGCGCGGATACACATGATTCGCACACAGACAATTCTGCTCCTGTCGTTAGCTTGCGGTACGTTCGCGGTCGCTCAAAAGCCGGACGCTGCCAAGCCCAAGCCGGTCGAATTGGCCTTCGAGGATCAATTCGAGAAGAAACACAACCTCGGCGATCTGAAGGGCAAAGTGGTGATCCTCGTCTACGGGGATCGCAATGGAATCGAAGCGAGTAAGGAACTCGGCGAGAAACTGCACGTGCTCTTCCACCCGACCGCCGCCGGTCAGACAGCCGAGAAAGCACGGATCGCGCCGGTGGTTGCACTACCGGGCCTCGCTGCGGGTCAAGAGTCTCCAGATGTGGTCGTGATACCGGTGGCTTGCACCGGGTCAGTGCCCGGGCCGATTAAAATGCTCATCCGCAAAGGGTTGAAGAAAGACGCGGCCGATACGCCCGTCTGGCTCGACTTCGGCACCGTCATGGCCGACAAATTCACAGTCAAAGAAAGCCAACCAAACCTTGTGGTGATCGATGCCGCCGGCTACTTGCGCTTGAAAGTGAACGGAACCCCCGACAAAGCGACCTACGAGAAGGTACTGCAAACGACCCAGAATCTCCGGGCCGAAGCAGCGACTTCGAAATAAGCAGAGCCTTAACCGACGAACACACCTTGCGCGAGTGGGTTGTTGGTCAGCGGGTTCGCCATCAAACCATTTTCGGTGAGGCGGTAGATGGCGCCCGCTTGACCGCCACCACTGCCGATCAGGACTTCCCCGCGGCCGTTGCCATCGAAATCGCCACCGGCGACGCGGACGCCACCGCGTCCGTTCGGATCGCCAGCGTAGAAGTTTTGCAGTTGGTTGTTCAGCGCGACAACTCCCCCTTGTTGGGTCGTCAGTTTTCCGCTGGCGATTCGGACACGTGGGCCACCGCCAGGGCCGGCTCCGAAGACGAGATCCCCGAAGCCATCGCCATCAACATCGGACACCGCGACATATGTCCCGTTGGTGAGCGTCGATTCAAAGGCGTAGAAATCGTTGGTGACCCGGACGAGTCGGCCTTGGGCCAACAAGCGACCGTCCCAAACGGCAATCCGTGGACCGCCGCCGAAACCGGCCGAGACCACCAGATCGGCGACACCGTCACCGTTGACATCGCCCGCGGCCACCCGGCAACCACCGAAGAATCCGGGGTCTTCGATCCCGAAGAAGCTCACCAGTTCCCGGTTGGGATCGCCGGCCGAGAAGACCCGAACGCGTGGCCCGCCACCGACATCCGGGCTGACGATGATATCGGCCTTGCCATCGCCGTTGATATCCGCCGCCGCGACGAACACTCCTCCGGTGAAAGCTTGTTCGAAGGCGAAGAACGACTGGATGAGTTGGCCAGTCGCCCCATCGAACACTTTCACGTGCGGCCCGCCCCCCGGGCCCGCGGCGACGATGATATCTTGAACGCCGTCGCCGTTGATATCACCCGTGGCCACGCGAACTGGCCCGGAATAGCCGGGGAACGCATTGACGGGGTTGCCGACTGCAGTCAGTCCACCGGCGCTGGCGTTGTACAGTTGGTACGAACCATTGCCGATGGAGACGACCACCGGATCTTGTGCGACCGAGAAGCTCGTCGCCACGATGGGCGAGGTCGGAATCGGGGTCGTGTTGGTATTGCCGGTCGGAGCCGTCGGGGCTGTGCCGGTCGGGGCTTGGAAGCCGCTGACGTTCCAACCGATATCGCTCAACACGGCGAAGTCGAGCTGCGAAAAGGCGACCCGGGTTCCGGCTGTCACCACGGGCTGCATCGACACCGGTTGGCCGGCGCTCGTTGTGCCCTGGCGGAAATGTTCCTGATCGGCATTGGATTGCAAATTCGGGTTCGCACCGCCATTGACGGCCTTCGCATTCGGCCCGAAGAAAATATCGCCGGAGACAAACTGGAAGTATTGCTGGGCGGTACCGAACCCGAGCACGTGGCCGAGTTCATGCACGGCCACCGTCTGGAAGTCGATCTGTTGGGCACTCGGAGCGCCGGAGCTGAAATTCCAATTCGTGTTCGGATCGAACGTGATCGAACCGCCCCACGGAGCGAAGCCGCTATGGCCCCGTGTCCGCAGACTGTCGAGCCATGGTTGCGAGCCAGACGCACTATAGCCACCGTAGCCACCCAGCCCGGCTTCCCCGCCACCGATCCCCGTCTCGGCCCCGACGTAGATGACGAGCGTATCCGCGGCAATGTTCAAATTCGTGATCGAGATGTCCGAGTTGTGATTGAACGGGTCGGACGGATTAAACGTCGTCAATGTCCAGGTGTTCCCCGCTGCGGCGTTCGATGTGATGGCGCCGAGGTTCGTGCTGATTTGGCTGGTCAGCGTGTTGGCGGCGCGTTGGAGTTCATCGCGCCGACTCTGCTGATCGAAAAAGTGACTCGTGTCGTAGCTGTAGTCGAACTGGATCGTGACGGACGGATTATCACGGGCTTCCAGCCAATCCATGCGGAGGGTCGTTTTGCGAGTTGTGCTAACTGTCTTCTTGGGCTCGAGCCAACGCGTGAGCAACATAGGGGTGCGTCTCGGGTGGAGGACTGAGTACGGTCAAAGGCCTGGAACCCCCTGAATTTTCAGGGCCAGAACGAATTGCAACCGGTCGAGACGAGCGACGACGGCAACGGGTGGGGGTTGCCGGATTGCGGTGCGACGAGTACTTAGGACAACTTTGCCGACTGTGTCAAATAACGCAGTGCGATAAATTGAGTTGTGTTTACCGATGTTTACATTTGCGTTAACGAGTGGATTCGATTCGAAGTGCGGGGCTGAAAAAGCGGCTCTCGCAACAAGTCTGCAGCGGCGAGAACGACGCAAACTATGAGAAGTGAAAACTCTGCTGTTGCGTTTCAATTGCGGCCACTTCACAATTCATTCTCTCTCCGACCACATTTTTCAGATTCGAACATCGGGAGTTTTCGTGATGACGTTCAGATGGGTTCCCCCACTCGGTTTGCGGCTTGTTCCCGTACTGGGATTACTGTCACTCGCTGTGGGGGTTGGCTACGCCGGCGACACAGCCAAACTGGAATCGGCCCCCAAGCCACGGGCCGAAGGGGAGGCGGTCGAAGTTTCCCCGGCCGTCGAGATCGACCGGAAAGTGATCGCCGAGGTCAAGGCCAACGCCCAACTCCAGGGGAATCTGCAACACCTCTGCGATGTGATCGGCCCGCGTGTCACCGGTTCCGCCAACCTCGAAAAGGCCAACAAGTGGGCCGCCGAGAAGATGAAGGAATACGGGCTGACCAACGTGAAGCTCGAGCCGTGGGAGATCCCCGTCGCTTGGGAGCGTGGCACCGTCTCCTTCAAGATGGTTGAGCCGAACCCCGGCAAAGCGTTGATCGCAGCCTCGATGGCTTGGACGCCGGGCACCAAGGGAAAAATCACCGGCGAGGTGGTGTTTCTCGATGCGAAGACCAAGGACGACTTGGCCAAATACAAAGGGAAGCTCAAAAACGCGATCATTCTGCGGAGCACTCCCTCCGACGTGAAGCCGATCACCGATATGACCTACCTCGCCCCGCCGGTGCCGAAAGAAGCACCGAAAAAGGACGAACCGAAGAAAGAAGAAGTCAAAAAAGAAGAACCGACCAAGACACCAGAAACACTGCCACAGCCGGGGCCACGGCCGACCTTTGCCGACATGCGTGCTTACCGGGCCGCACTCGGTGAATTCTTGAAAGCCGAAGGCGCCGCAGCGATTCTGCTCGACTCGGCGAAGCCGCACGGCTTGTTGACGATGACCGGATCGTGGCCCGAAGGGGATCGTGGAACCGCCGGTGACCCGATTCCGACGCTGTTCGTCACGCACGAAAATTACTCCATGTTGCACCGCCTCGCCACCGCGAAGGATGGCCCGCGACCGCAAGTCGAGTTGGAAGTGACCAACAAGTTCATCCCCGGCCCGATCACCGTCTATAACACCGTGGGCGAAATCACCGGCAGCGAAAAGCCGGACGAATTCGTCGTCGTCGGCGCCCACCTCGACTCGTGGGACTTGGGCACCGGCGCCACCGACAACGGCACCGGGAGCTGCACGGTTCTCGAGATCGCCCGCACCTTGGCCACACTCGCCAAACAAGGTGTTCGGCCCAAGCGGACGATCCGGTTCGCACTCTTCAGCGGTGAGGAGCAAGGGCTATTCGGATCGAAGCAGTACGTGAAACGTCATATGGACGAGATGCCGAAAACATCGATGGCGTTGGTTCACGACACCGGCACCGGCAAAGTGCAAGGCTTCGGGTTGCAAGGCCGCGAAGCGGTGCGGAAGATTCTCGATCCCGAACTCGAAACGCTAAAAACCGTCGACGGCTGGAAGGGTGTGAGCCTGCGTGGCATGGGCGGTACCGACCACCTGTCGTTTGAGAAAGAGGGCGTGCCCGGTTTCGCCTGCGATCAAGAAATGGATGAATACCGCCTGACCCACCACACCCAAACCGATACCTTCGATCACGTCAAGATTCCGAATTTGGTACAAGGTGCGCAAGTGATGGGCGTGACCGCACTCCGCGTGGCGAACCTGCCAGAACTGCTCCCACGCGACAAGAAAAAAGAAGTGCCGAAGACCGAGGAAGAACCAAAGAAGGAGCCTAAGAAGGACGGGCTGAAGAAGGACGACGAACCGAAGAAATAACCCTTTTCTACCCTCGTCGTAAGTCTTTGCTCTGCAGTTTCTGTTCAGAAGTTCTTCGCCTGTGCAGCGGTGGTACCGCTGCACAGGCGGAAAAGCACCTCAAGCTCCTCAGAATCCCGTTCTCTCACCCGTCTTGACGATGCACTCCCAAGATGGCATAGCGAACGGCTAGCGCACGGGAATCGACAAGGTGAGGACGCCGTATGAATTGGCGAACGCGGGCGAAACGAGCGGTCGCACTGACAGTGCTGGGCGGGATCGGCTGCGCCAGCATGCCCCCACTCGACAATCCGGCGCTCATCCAGTCGGGGCCGAATACCACCGAAAATCCGGTATTGTTAGCACCTGGGCAACCGACGGCCGAGGGGTACGAAGAGATTTACAACCGGGTGCTGAGTACACTCGACGACTACTTCGAAATCAAGCCCGCGTCGCGGTATTCGGGGGTCATCGAGACGCTGCCCCAAATCGCCCCAGGATACGAGCAACCGTGGAAAATCAGTTCGCCCGATTCGCACCAGCGTTGGCTGGCGACATTCCAAACCATGCGGCACTACGCCGTCGCCAAGATTTGGGCTGGCGAACGGGGTGGCTATCGCGTGTCGATCGAAGTGTACAAAGAGTTGGAAGTGCTACCGTCGCCGACGCTCACGAGCAGCACGACCGCGATTTTTCGCGATGCACCGACGGTCGACCGTCGTTCGGAAGTGATTACGAGTCCTCGTTCGGCCACGCCGCAATGGATTCCCGCCGGCCCGGCTCCGCACCGCGATTTCGCATTCGAACAGGTGATCTTGCGGAAGATCCAAGCGGTCGGGCTCCAGAAGTAATCACTCGAGGTCTTCGGGTAAGCTCTTCGGCAGTTTCACCGTGAACGTGGCCCCTTTTCCGACGACGCTTTCGACGCGGATTCGGCCGTGGTGTTGTTCGATGATCTGCCGGCAGACGCTCAAGCCGAGACCGGTGCCACCGCGACCGTATTCATCCGGGGCTTTGGTGGTGAAGAACGGCTCGAAGATTTGACGGAGATTTTCAGGCGAGATACCGACACCGTTGTCGGCGATCTTAATTTCGACGGTGTCTCCCGCCGCATTCTCGCCGACCTCGACCCGCATCTTCCCGCCGTTGGGCATCGCTTGCCGCGAGTTGATGACTAAGTTCACCAAGATTTGCTCGATCTGCCCCGGCACGACAATGGCGACGGGTCGGCCGTGGAACCGCTTGTCGAGTTGGACGCGGTGCTTGCCGAGGTCTTTTTCGGTGAGGAGGAATACTTCCTCGACGAGTTCGATGATGTCGGTGCGTTCGCGTTGCGGGGCGTTGTTGCGAGCGAAGCCGAGCATACTGTTGACGATGCCGGAAGCCCGTTGGCTGCCGCGGAGAATCTTTTCGAACGCCTGGGCTTGCGAGGCGGCATTACCACCGCGGCTCCCGAGTTTCGCATAATTGATGATGGTGGCGAGGATGTTGTTGAATTCGTGGGCCACGCTCGATGCCAGTTCGCCGACACTGCTCAAGCGTTGGGCTTGGAGGAGTTGTTGGCGGAGGGTGTCGATTTCGCTCAGGGGCAGAGTGTGAACTGGTGGGGCGAAGACTTCTTGACTGACCATGGAACCCATCCCCAGAACTGCGAGCGGAGTACATTCCTCTGCAAGGAGATATCGGACGCACCGGTTGTAGCACTTCATCCGAACGCGAGAATTAAGAAGGATAGAAAAATCAGAGTTTTGCTGAAGTGTCAATAGCAATTCATTCAAGCTTCGGAACGGATGGAACCGGTGATTTGGGCAGCTTCGGTAAGTCGTAAAATGCTCTCAGGAACCTCCAAGATTCTCTCGAAGTGCCACGATCCGCCGGCGTCGGGGAACAGTTCTGAAACTGACGCGTTCGCAATTCGCCCGATCTTCTCCCAACCGCCCACATCCCAACCGTGGAGAAGGGTGAGCAGTAAGACTTTGCACACGATGCCATGGGCCACGATGACAACGCGACCGCCCGGATGCGCGGCCAGCACGTTCCGCCAGCCGTCGTGGAGCCGCAGTTTCAATGCGTCGAACGATTCCGCACCCAGTGTCGTGAAGGCGGTGTTTCCAGCCGTCCATTGCTGAACCGTTTCGGCCCACGGCCCGACGGTGAGGTGGAACGGCTGTCCGCTGAGAGTGCCGATGCTACGTTCACGCAGCAAAGGTTCTTGCGAGTGCGGCACTCCGCAGTCACGGGAAATCGGTACCGCTGTTTGAACGGCGCGGATCATCGTCGAAGACACCACCGCCGTCGGCCGGTGGGAAACAAACCAGCGGCCCAGGAGTTCGGCTTGCTGTTCTCCGAAGTCGCTCAGGGGCACATCTGACTCGGAACCATTCAAGACGTGCGGTGCGGTGGTTTCCGCATGGCGTAGCAACCAGACGCGTTCGGGCAGAACCATCACACTGTCCCTCAAGAATCGAGAGGCCAAGGGTCACCGACTTGTCCGGTGCGGCCAATCGATTGTGCATTGCAAAGCGAGCAGGCAGTCGCCAGCGGATTCAAAAGGAGACGCACCTTGAGAGGGTTCGTCCGCGTCAAAGCCTCCGCTTGGGGCAACACCCTCTTGACGCGGTAGTTTAGCCAGGCGGTGATGAGCGGCAGCAACTCAGCGGGAAGTTTCCGGTCTAAAGGAATGATCTCGCGGCCGAGTTTGAGATTCCAGCCGCTGCCACGCGGAGAACGGTTGAGGTCGATGGCGACTTCGGGATCGGAGAGTATCGACGAACCAATGAGCAACCCTCGCGGGGTGAGTAGTATATCCCCGAGGCCGCGTTGTGCGGCTTCGGGTAACTCGAGCTTCAATAGGGCATCCGGGCAGAACGAGAGTATCTTGCGGCAGGCTAAGGGTGACTTCTTGGCCAAGTCGAACAATGTCATCGCCGGGCCGATATTGGCCCACGGTTCGGAGTTCTTCCCGCGCCAGATGATGCAAGCGACTTGCAACTGATGGAGGGTCGGCAAACCGAACAACATCCGCAGCCAGGGGAGGTAGTTCAACAGCGTGAGGATGTCTTGCGGTAACAAGTTATTCTCGAATGCCACGCCGAGCAGCCGGAGCGACAGGCGACCGGCATCACCCGCGTTGAGTTGCAAATGGTTTGTCGCCATTTCCGCGAGATACTCGGCATAGTCGATTGGCAGCTCCCCGAGGAAGACCGCTTCAAACAGTTTCACGAGGTCGTTGACTTTGTCTTTACCGAATTCGATCCCGTCGGCCGTTTGAAGTGCTTGCGCCGCCGCGAGGAGTTGGATCGTCGGTGCCGTGGGTTCCGAACGCTCCGCAGTCTGTTCGATCAGCCGTTGCAAATGCTGCGTGCGTTCCACGGCCGTTCCACGCCCCACCGAGGATAAACAGAGCCGGGTAAGAAACCGAGTGGACGAGGTATTGGGGGACAAGTTCGCTGCGATTTCTTGCCAAGCGACGTCGAAGGCACGGACGCTGGCCCCGGAGAGCTTGGGTTGTAAGAACCGCACGGCAGCGTAGATTCCCCAGCTGATCAGTGCCATCAAAACGGTCAGCCCGATTGGTGGTATGCGGGCCGGAGCGAACCAAAACCCGAGTAAAAACAGGATTAGAAATAGACCGGCGACGATCGCGGCCACCCCGCGTGGTCCCCAGCGTCGGCTCGTGACCGGGGCGAGGTTCCGCACCAGTTCCGGCGTTTGCACCTCGACCGTTTGCCGGCTGGCCGTTTCCCAGACTTGAACGCTGAAACTATCTCCAGCGAGACGATTGACCGTGACAGCCAAGGGCGGTGGCAACGGCCGAATGCGATCCGGTAGCGGAGCTAAACAGGTGGGGCAGAGCGAATGAAACGCGGTGTTGGCTTCTTCGATCAAGGGGCGAGGAATCGACCCGAGAGAGCGTTGTCGCGCGGCCACGGCTTGCAACACTTGGAGCGGCTCGGATTGTGGAAAGTAGTTCGCGGTCGCTCGGAACGCATCTTCCGGCAGCTTGGCACTCGGGTAGACCGTGATTTGGGTCAGAATCTTTTCGATCACCGGACGCGGTTCGAGAGCTTGTCCGCGTTCGAAGATTAAGCGGTGCCGATGCCAGAGGTGCACAATCAGTTCCGGGCGTGTCAATTTTACCCGGCACTTCGGGCAGTTCAATTTCACCCGGAGTTCGGCCGCGGCGACCATCGCGTCGAGTGTATCGCAGCGGTCGACCCGACTCTGAAGTTGAATCATCCGCTCCAAAACCCGTGAGCGTGACAACCCCGCCGTCATCGAGCGCACTATCGGCCCCACGGCCTGATTCGAATCCGGTAGGGAACCGAGCAATTTCCCAGCGACCGCCAACCGCAACGGCAACGGATTGACCCGATCGGGGAGCGCTTGCGCCGCCAATAGCAAGACCCCTTTCGGCACCGGATCGGGCATTCGCATGACGAAATCGAAGGCCAAATGCGTGCTGATGGTGGCCAGGGCCTGATAGGTCTTCATGCTCTGGGGGCCGAGGTACGTCTGCATCACGAGCGCATCCAAGACCTGGAGTTGCTCCGTTCGATCCTTCGCCGAACTGGCGAGACGGATCAAGACTTCGGGGGTACGTTTGGCATTCGGGTCTGGCATGGGCGGGCTATTTCGCTTCGGCCTTGAGGGTCGACGGGAGCAGACAATTCCGATCATTGCAAGCGACGATCTTCACCCGCGCCGCCAACGGTGTTTTGCCGTCGTCGGTGCGTTTCACTCGGCCGCGAATCTCGATTGTTCCCGAATAGATTTGGTACTCCCCGCCGGCATCCTTCAGTGTCGTACCCGGCGGGTACTCGATGGTCGTGTCGAGCGGTTTGCCATCCATCAAAATTTCAATCGTGGTCGCACTCTCGGCGAGATTCTTCCCGAGCGGAGGGTTGGCGTAAATGTGCCACGGTTTGGCCATAGCCAGAGTCACGGTGAATGTCTGCACGCCGTCTTTCATGGCATCGGCTTTGAATGTCATCGTGATGACATCGGCTGACGTTTTCGGATTGGCCGGTGGCTTGGGTGCTTCGACTTTCGATTCGGCCGCAAATCCACCGCTGGCCAAAATGGTGTCGAGTGCTTCGGTGGTCAGCGGCACAGATGTCGGATTCGTTTTGAGCGTCGACGCAAGTCGTTGCACCATGATCTCGGCTTGTCGTCGCCCGGATTTCTCCCCGGTCAGCTGAGCGAGTCGTAACAAGTTTCGCGCGGCGACTCCGTTGCCAGACGGTTGGGCACCGTCGTAACTATCTTTGCCGCGGGCGAAGAGTTTCTCGGAATCGTGGGCCGTGCTGAAGTAACCACCGCGTTTGTCATCGCCGAACCATTTGTTCTGCAATTCAGAAAGTTTCGTCGCTTCGGCGAGCCATTTTGGTTCGCCGGTCGCCGCATGGACATTCAACAAACCTTGAATCAGGAACGCATGATCATCGAGGAATGCAGGAACGCGGGCACTCGGTTTCTCGCCGGGCTTGGCCGCGTAAATCCGCAGCCATCGGCCGTCGGAATTCCGCAGATTCTTCAGTAGGAACTCGGTCGCTTTCACCGCCGCTTGGGTGTACTTTGGTTCTTTCAATACCTCCCCGGCCTTCGCATACGCTCCGATCATCTGGCCGTTCCACGCCGTGATGAGCTTCGTATCGAGGAACGGGCGTGGGCGTTTGGCCCGCACGTCGAAGAGTTTCTGTTTCAACGGCTCAAACTTCTTCAACTGCTCGGCATCGGCCAACGGTTTGGCCAACCGCAAGATGAACTGCTTCTCTTCGAAATTTGGTTTCTCGAGTGCGTAAACTTGCCGGAAGAGTTTAGCGTCGTCGTCACTCCCGAGAATTGCGTCGAGTTCCTTGGCCGTCCAGACGTAAAACTCTCCCTCTTTGCCTTCGCTATCGGCATCGAGTGCGGCGTAGAACCAACCCTCCGGCGCGGTCATTTCGCGGGCCACGAATGCCAGCGTTTCGGCAATCACCCGCCGGTAGTGTTCATTCGGCTTCTGCCGGTACGCTTCTGCATAGAGTTCGACGAGTTGGGCGTTGTCATAAAGCATCTTTTCGAAGTGCGGGACCGTCCAGGTTCGTTCGGTGCTGTAACGGTGGAACCCGCCGCCGAGATGGTCGTAGATTCCCCCGCACGCCATCTGATCGAGCGTCAGCGTCAAACTTTTGGCGAGTGCTTCGTTCCCTTTTTTGGCCGCTTGTTGCTGAATGTATTGCAATGCGGCGACCCGTGGGAACTTCGTCCCCTTGTACCCGCGAGCCTTGATTCCGATGCCGCCGACCTCGGGGTCGAACTCGTACGACTCGGTCGCTTCTTTCACCATCGCCGCATCCAGCGGCACCACGCTGACGATGCGCAGGTTCCGGTCGAGAGCGTCGTTGGTCAGTTCCGCAACTTGGTCAGCTTGGTCTTGGAGTTCTTTCTTCTTGTTTTTGTGCAGATCCAGCACCGTCTTCAAAATGGAATTGAATCCGGGGATGGTCTCGTCGCCGACTTTCTTATCGTCCGGTGGGAAATAGGTGCCACCGAAGATCGGCTTGCCTTCGGCCGTCAGGAACAGGCTCATCGGCCAGCCGCCGCCGACACGGGTGACTTGCAGCGAGGTCATGTAAACATCGTCGATGTCCGGCCGTTCTTCGCGATCCACTTTGATGCAGACAAAGTTGTCGTTGAGCACTTTGGCGATGGCCGCGTTCTCGAACGTCTCGCGTTCCATCACGTGGCACCAATGGCACGATGAATAGCCGATGCTCAGGAAGATCAGTTTGCCGTCCTTCTTCGCCTTGGCGAACGCCTCCGCACTCCACGGATACCAATCGACGGGGTTGTTGGCGTGCTGCAACAGGTAGGCACTGCTCTCTTGAGCGAGGCGATTCGGCTTCGGTTTCTCCTTCGGTGGGTTGGCCGCGAAGATGGCTTGCACCAAGACAAGTGCCAGAAGCAGAGCAGCGAACTCCCCGACCACAAAGAGAGATGTCCGGTGCTGAGGATTTTTGGTCGGCATGGGCAGGACTTCGCGTGACTCGGGAGTGCTTCGGAGTTACTATGTTGGAATCGAACCCGAACTGCCAGCAAATTCACCCCCGCTGAGGCCGAACTCTATGTCGAGAATCGTTGCCGTATTCCTCGCATTGATCCTTCCGGGTTTCGCCTGGGGTCAAATCAAAGTCGATAAGACCGCCGAAGTGAAGGCACAACAAACAGCGGCCACCGAGAAGTTGGCCAAGGCCGGGTTGAAGAAGACGACGGTGGTCGAAACGTCGGATTTGGTCATCTATAGCACATGGCCTGAAGCCAAAGTGAAATCGCTGGCGGCGGGCGTGCAGAAGGTCTACGAATTGACTCACAAGAGCCTCAAATTCGAGAAAGCCGACACGCTTTGGGCGGGCAAACTCACTGTCTTTTTCATCCCGGAACGCAAAGAGTTCAACACGTTCATCCGGCTCGTGGAACAGCGCAAACCCGATTCCACCGACACGAGTTCCGTCCAAGTTCGTGGCAAGGAGCCGTACATTCTCGTCGGCGTGGAAACCGATTCGAAATTGACCGATGCCGACATGACAACCGAAGTCGGGGAAGCTGTGGCCGAAGCGCTGTTGAATATCAAAGCCGGCGTGACCAGCGGTGTGGTAGCGCTACCGGGTTGGATCACGACGGGATTTGGCAAGCTGATGACCGTGCGTGTGGAGGGGAACGGCACCAAACTCGCGGCCTACAAAGCCAAGATTCGCGGGTTGGCCACGAAAGGGAAAGCGGCACCGCTTCAAGCAGCCGATGCGTGGGCCGAAACGAAAACCAAAGAGACGGACACGGTTGCCATGAGCGTGGTCGAGTTCCTGCTCTTCGGCCCGGATTCGACCAAATTCACCAAAGTGCTTTCCGGCTTCAAACCCAACGATGAACGGCCGAAACCGACCCTCGTTCAAGCGCTCGAAGTGGCCGATTACATGCCCGATACGCTCGACGCAGCCTGGAAAGCTTGGCTGGCCAAGGGCAAGTGATCTTCACGCGGTCGTGGGACGATAATTTAGCTATAATAATAGTGACACACCCGCCTCGAACTTCTGCGACGAATCAAACTCCTTGCTTCCAAGGGCACAACGCGATGACTTTCCCTCAGCGCTATCTCGGTCTCGGTACGTTGTTCGCCCTACTGGGTGTTCTCGGGCTGAACTTGACTCCGACGCCGGTCGCTGCGGAACCGGCCAAGCCGGCGAAGCTGCAATACAACCGCGATATCCGGCCGATCCTTTCCGAGAACTGCTTTTCGTGCCACGGGCCGGACAGCGCGGCTCGGAAAGCCGAACTTCGGCTCGATCAGCGCGATGTGGCCATCACGAAGGAAGCATTGAAGCCGGGTAAGTCGACCGAAAGTGAAATGATCGTGCGGATGCTTCTGCCCGAGACGGACGAAGGCTTGATGCCGCCGCTGAAGTCGCACAAAAAGATCACCGTGGCTCAGCGTGAAATGCTTAAAACCTGGATCGACCAAGGTGCCGAGTACGAATCGCATTGGTCGTTCCTCGCTCCGAAGATGCCGGCGATTCCGACGGTCAAGAACAGCAAAGCCGTCCGCAATCCGATTGATGCTTTCATCCTCGCGGAGTTGGAAAAGAAGGGTCTCAACTTCGCACCGGAAGCGGATCGGCGTTCGCTGGCCCGCCGGCTGGCCCTCGACACGACGGGTCTGCCACCGAAGCCCGAAGATGTCGAAGCATTTGTCAACGACCCCGCTCCGGATGCTTACGAAAAGTACCTCGCCAAGATGCTCGACTCAAAACAGTGGGGCGAACATCGTGGGAGGTACTGGCTCGATGCGGCCCGCTACGCGGACACCCACGGTATCCACTTCGATAACTTCCGCGAGAACTGGGCCTACCGCGAATGGGTCATCAATGCGTTCAACCAGAACATGAAGTTCGATCGGTTCACCATCGAACAACTCGCCGGGGATTTACTGCCGAACCCGACACTCGACCAACAAGTGGCCACGGGGTTCAACCGCTGCAACATCACCACGAATGAAGGCGGGGCGATCAACGAAGAGTATTTGGTGCTCTACAACCGCGACCGCACCGAGACCGTCAGCCAGGTTTGGCTCGGCCTGACCGCGGGTTGCGCGGTGTGCCACGATCACAAGTTCGATCCCTTCTCGGCCAAAGATTTCTACAGTTTGGCGGCGTTCTTCAACAACACCACTCAAGTGGCGATGGACGGCAACATCCGCAATACGCCGCCGGTGATCCCGGTTCCGAAGCTCGAAGACCGCGCGAAGTGGGACAGCATCACCAAGGACGTCATCGCGGCGAAAACGAAACTCGACGCCCGGAAGGTCGAAGCGAAAGTGGAATTCACAGCGTGGGCCAATACCGCCAAACCCGCGGAACTGGCCGGAAAGATTCCAACGGACGGATTGGTGTTCCAGGCTCCGCTCGACGAAGCGCAAGGACAGTCGTTCACCGCGGCCATCGCTGGCAAATCGACAAAGATCGAATTCAAAGATGGGTACAACTGGGCTTTGAGCCGAGCCGGGAAGAAGGCGTTCACCACGCAAGCCGGTGAGGCCATCGAACTGCCGACAGTCGGCGACTTCGAGAAGGGCCAAGGCTTCAGCGTGTCGTCTTGGATCTCAATTGATGCCAAGGGCAAAAACGGAGCGGTTCTGGCTCGCATGGACGAAGCCAACGCCCACCGGGGCTGGGATGTCTGGATTCAAAATGATCGCGTCGGCACGCATGTCATCAACAGTTGGCCGGGCGATGCGTTGAAAGTCGTTTCGAAAAAAGCTCTCGAACCGAAGAAGTGGTACCACGTGACCGTGACCTGGGATGGCACGACCAAAACCACGGGGCTGAAGATTTTCATCGACGGTGAACAGCAATCGTTCGACATCGAGTCCGACAATTTGAAGTCGACGGTGCGGACGACCGTGCCGCTCAAGCTCGGCCAGCGCAGTGGCGGTAGTCGTGTGGCCGGCATCGGTCTGCAAGACTTGCGACTTTATGATCGCGGTTTAACGACGATCGAAGCCCAACAGCTCGCCGGCTCGCAGAGCACTCTCGACATCTTGAAAAAGTCCGTTGACAAGCGATCGCCGCAAGAGACCGAAGAACTTTTCAATTGGTGGTTGGTCAGCCGCGACGGGAAGCACAAAGAGCTCGCCGAGGAACATCGCAAACTGCTCGCCGAGGAAACCGCGATCCGGTCGCGGGGCACCGTTGCCCACATTTCCGTTGAGAAATCGACGGCCCCGGAAGCGTACATTCTCAAACGGGGCGATTACGACAAACGCGGTGAGAAAGTCGGGCCCAACACCCCCTCGGCATTGCCAGCCTTCAAAGATTTGCCCCAGAACCGACTCGGGTTCGCCCAGTGGTTGCTCAAACCGAACCACCCACTGACCGCACGTGTGAACGTCAATCGCTTCTGGCAGGAAGTCTTCGGAAACGGACTGGTGAAGTCGAGCGGCGACTTCGGCATCACCGGCGATTCACCGAGCCATCCGGAATTGCTCGATTGGTTGGCCCTGGAATTCCAATCGAAGTGGGACATGAAGGAATTCTTCCGCACCATTTTCCTGAGCACGACTTACCGCCAAGCCGCTACGACAACGAAAGACGCACTGGAGAAGGATCCGTTCAATCGTTTGCTCTCTCGTGGGCCACGCTACCGGATGGACGGCGAGATGATCCGCGATGGTGCCTTGGCGGCCAGCGGATTGCTCGTGCCGAAGTTGGGCGGTGCCAGCGTGCGACCGTACCAGCCCGACGGAGTCTGGGAGGCCGTGGCAATGCCCGGCAGCGACACCCGCGATTACAAGCGTGACAGCGGCGAGAGTCTCTACCGTCGCAGCATGTACACATTCTGGAAGCGGGCCGCGCCGCCGGCGTCGATGGAGATTTTCAACGCTCCGAACCGCGAGACCTGCACCGTGAAACGGGAGCGCACC
The DNA here is from genome assembly GCA_043727675.1 of Fimbriiglobus sp. Taxonomy (GTDB): domain Bacteria; phylum Planctomycetota; class Planctomycetia; order Gemmatales; family Gemmataceae; genus JALHQU01. The sequence goes on along the minus strand of JAYSYJ010000331.1, from coordinate 680 downwards.
AACACGCCGTTGCAAGCATTGGTGACTCTCAACGACATTCAGTTCATCGAAGCGGCGCGTGTGCTCGCCGAGAAAGCTCTCGGTAGCTCCACGACCGACGATGCCCGCATCGACTTCCTCGCCAAGAAGTTACTCGCTCGCTCGTTCCGCGGTGAAGAAGTGGCCATCGTGAAAGAGACGCTCGTCGCCCTGATGGCTGGCTACAAAGAAAAACCAACCGAAGCGAAGAAGCTACTCGCCGTCGGTGAAACCAAAGTGAATGAAACCCTCGATCCGGCGACCTTCGCCGCCTGGACAATGCTCTGCAACCAGCTGATGAATTTGGATGAGTTCCTGAACAAGTAGCCATGGGCTTAGAGGTCACAAATTGCGACCTCGAGTTTTCTTTCGAATCTTGATGTTGATACACCCGACCCGGAGATTCTTATGACCGATCACGAACTCCTGAACGAATCAACCTTCCAGGAACTCGTCACCCATGAGACCCGTCGGCAATTCTTCGGCTCGACGGGATTGTCTCTCGGCTCCGTCGCGCTCGCGGCCCTGTTGGGCAAGACCCAGGCGGCCGACACAAAATCAGCGGACACCCTCGGGCTGAAAGCAGAACTCTCTAAGCTCGACTTCCCGAGCAAGGTGAAGAATGTCATCTATCTGCACATGGTCGGTGGGCCGAGCCAGAT
>JAYSYJ010000330.1:0-8438 GCA_043727675.1 Fimbriiglobus sp. | reverse complement strand
TTGACACCCAAGCGGAGCATCATCGGAAGAAAACGTTCCAAGAAAACTCTTAGAGTTTCTCAATGTGCATGGAATCGCATCCGACCAACGTTACATGTGGGATTGATCCCTCGAACGCTCCTTCGGAGTTAAAGAATTCTACAACGATTCCAGGCCCTTCCGGGCCTGGCTAAAATCGGACGCTCCTTCAGAGAGAAGAAAGCGTCAGGAATTATTCAGATGTGACTTCAATGTGTCACTCCAGAACACGGAAAGCCAATCATGCCCAACACACTTCCATCTTGGGCCACGGTCGAATCCGAATTGGCGACCCGGCCCAAGGGGGCCGTGGTGTTGCTGGCAGTGCGGGCGGCCGCTCGGCTTGTGCCCGTGATCGTGGAGGGGAGTGGCGACTACGGCCCCGAAGCGCTGGAATGGGCCGGTGCGACCGACGCCGTGGTTCGGGTTGTTGAAGCATTTGCCCGCGGCGAAAAAGTGTCGCGGTTCACCCTCGATTTGGCCGCAGAAATCGCACGGGGCACGGCCAACGCTGCCGCCGGAATCGTTCGCTTACTCGGCCATTCTCAAGCGGCGGTCGACTCGGAGTTGGCCTTCGCCGCGGCCGCATTCGCCGCCGATGCGGCCCGTCTCAGTTCCGCGTCGCGCATCGCCACCGCCGCCATGCAGGCTCTGAGGGTCGTGCAGGCCAGCGGCCGCGTGCCCGATGCACTTTTGCTGGCCGAGTATACTTCCCTCACGTCCGAGGCACCCCTTTGGCCGGACGGAGAACCGCTCTGGTTCACCGAAGCTCGTGCGAAGCTGGAAAAGGCGGTCGGGTTACCGGTGGTGTTGGCGTATCAATGAAGTTCGCAGTCGATCGTGCCGGGTTGTCCCCAAAGTGAGCTTCCATCAGCGGAGAGGGAGGGATTCGAACCCACGGTAGGACGAATCCTACTTCGGTTTTCAAGACCGATGCATTAAACCGCTCTGCCACCTCTCCGTTTGCTATTCTTATTCTAACAGGGGCTTCGCATCGGGGAAAGGTTCGCGCCGCGCGGATTTGACTTTTCCCGACGGGCGCGTCACAGTCCTACTTGCGGCTCGCCTCCGCGTCAGGATCTTCCTATGCCTGTACTCCTCCTTACCGAAGACGATGTTCGGCGAGTCCTGACCATAGAACTCGCCCTCACGGCGGTCGAAGCCGCGTTCCGCAAACTGGCCCTCGATGAAGCGGTGAACATCCCGCGGCAGCGCTGTCAGACCGACACCGTCATGCTCCACGTCTTGCCGGCGGCTGCGAAAACACTCGGTGCTCTCGGCTTCAAAGCGTACACCACCGGTCGCTTCTATCCGCAGTTCAAAATCTATCTCTTCGATGCGAAAGCCGGTGGCCTCACGGCGATCCTCGACGCGGATCACCTTGGCCAAGTGCGCACCGGCGCGGCCAGTGGCGTCGCTACCAAAAAGCTTGCCCGAGCCGATGCGAGTACCGTGGGGATGATCGGCACCGGTCGCCAAGCCCGCACCCAGTTGGAAGCCATCTGTAAAGTGCGGCCGATTAAAAATGCAAAAGTGTACGGCCGCGACGAAGCCAGACGCAGTGCCTTCGCCACCGAAATGAGCGACGTGTGCGGCGTGGAAGTGGAACCGGTGGCCACGGCGCGCGATGCGGTGGTGAACCGCGACATCGTCATCACGGCGACGTCGTCTCGAGAGCCGGTGCTACTCGGCGAATGGTTGTCCCCCGGTACCCATGTGAACTTGATGGGGTCGAACTATTTGGCGAGCGCCGAGGCCGACGTGGAAGTTTTCCGCCGTGCCAAATTGGTGACCATCGACAGCAAAGACCAGGGTCGATTGGAGGCGGGCGACTTCGTCGCGGCGATGGGGGAACATATTATGAGTTGGCCCGACGTCAAGGAATTCGCCCAAGTGCTGGTGAATCGTTACCCCGGCCGGGAGTCTGCGGACGACATCACCGTGTTCAAGTCGCTCGGTCTCGGCATCCAAGATATCGCCGTCGGGGTGAAGGTCGTCGAACGAGCCCGAGCACAAGGGCTGGGACGGGAAGTGGAGATGTGATCATCGGCCACGCAAATTGTCTTCGATGGCCGTGAGGAGTTCCTTCGTTTTGCTGGGATTCCCCTGCCAGAGGACGGCTCCGCTCGAATCGAGGAGGACGGCGGTGGGGTAACGATCAATGCCGAATCGCTTCATCAGATCGCCGGGTCGCTTGCCTTGTTCGGTGTAAATCGGGTAGTTCAAGTCGTGTTTGGTGCGGTACTTGTCGGCGTACAGTTGTCGGGTCTTCAACGGTTCGTCGTCGCACGTGATGCCGATGACATCCAAACCGCGTGCGGCATACTTTTCTTGTATCGCCGTCAGCACAGGGATGACTTTCACACAGGGCAGGCAACTCGTGGTCATAAAGTCGACGAGCAAGAGTCCGCCGGGCTGACCACTTGGGAATGTGCGAATGCGACCTTGGGTGTCGACCACTTGGAAGGCGTCGCCCGACTCCGTGCGGCGGGTTTCGTTCCGCTGCAATGGCAACGTGCTTCCCGTGCGTGGGATGGTTGCGGCTGGGGCACGCCAATCGGGGCTGGGGCCTGCTGTCGAAAGTTCCGGGCGACTTGGCCGCACAGGGCTTTCCAGTGGAACCAAACCGTCGGTGGGGTCGATGGGTGCATATCCACCATCGCGGGGCAGGTCGCCGGCGGCGGGGAAGACTCGGGAATCTTGGTCGAGTGCGATCGGCGTCGGCAAATCGCGGCTGCTCGGATTGTAACGCGGGCCATTCGATTGCAGGCCAGGAGGTGGCAATGGCCCGAGTTCGGGGGCGATCATGGCTGGTGGACCGAACTTCGGCTTCTCTGAGGTCGGTACCACGGGGCGACTGGGTTCCGTCACTTCGCCTTCGATCAACGGGATTCGAATGGTGGCATTCGGAGCCTTGGTGATCACGCGGCCGACGAGCGAACGGGTGCCATCCTTGACCCGTGCTGTGAGAGTGTACGACTGGCCCGGTTTCAAGTTGTTGAGTAGAAATGAGCCGTCGGGCAGGGTCACGATGCCGTACGGTTCCGCGTTGCCCCCTTCGGTCGGTTGCACTTGCACTTCGACTTTGCCGGCCTTGCGACCTTCGGGTGTCTCCACGAATCCGGCGAGCAGGCCACGCGATTCGCCCTTGAGGTCGAACGAGCGATCGTTGGGGTGAACCCACGTGCTGGACGGCGGCGATTTGTTCTTATCCCAAGTGGCGCCCGGGTCTTCGAGCCAATGGGGGCCGACGGGGTCTTTGGGGCGCGCTGTAGTTTCGCCCGAAGGCAGCGCCGAAAGGCCACCGGCAGTTTCACTGGGCTTCTTCTCGAAGAGTTTGCACCCCGCAAGCAAAAGCACCATCCACGGCAACCATCGCCCCCATCGCCGCATGGAATCCCCCCGCATGTAATGAGGTAGCATTCCCACATGGCTTGAATGAATCAAGATGGATTTCGGTCATTGACAGGGGCAGGCGGCCAAACAGCCGGTGCAACGGGGTTAAGCTGCGGGACGGCGCGAAGCTGCGAGATCAGCAAATACGGGATAGCTTAGCTAAGCTGCCTAATCTCCCCTCGAATTCTACTTTCCGTCACGACCCCCCACCCTTGATTGGAAAGCAACTTCCTGCCCAGAAAGCAACCAGCTTTCTGGAAAGATCATGTCCTGAAAAGGTTTACGATGAGGGTGCAAAAGGCCTCCCGCGAAAAAAGCACAGGGCCAGCTCCTAGGAACCCGTTTTTACCGTGGGGTTACGCAAGTAGATCAAGATGGTGAGCGGTCGGTGCTGCACTTTCATTTTTCCGGAAATTCTTTGGTGCTTGCCCCCGGCCGATTCCGCATGGAAGATAATGACCATCGAATCGACTCGAGGCCAGGCCATGTCTGAAGAATCCCTATTCACCGACGCGCTGGCCATTTCTGACCCGGTCGCACGGGCGACATTTTTGGATCGGGCCTGTTCCGGAAACCTCGAACAGCGTCGACGGATCGACGAATTGCTGGCAGCCCACTTTGCCGCCGACTCGTTCTTAACGCGCCCGGCCGGGGAGGATTACTTAACCACCGCCGATTTCCCGGACGGCACCGCCAACTACGATCCCGAAGGAACCCGCACGGCACAGGTTCATAAAACCGTGGGCGAAGTCGGACAGCTGATTGCGGGAAAATACAAGCTGATCGAAGCCATCGGCGAAGGTGGCATGGGTAGCGTCTGGCGGGCGAAGCAGACGGAACCGGTGAAGCGATTCGTGGCGGTGAAGGTCATCAAAGCGGGGATGGACTCGCGCCAAGTGATCGCGCGCTTCGAGGCCGAGCGGCAGGCGCTCGCGTTGATGGATCACCCGAACATCGCCAAGGTGCTCGACGGTGGGTTGCACGAGCACCGCCCCTACTTCGTCATGGAGCTGGTTAAGGGGGTGCCGATCACGCAGTTCTGCGATGCACGCAAGCTGCCGCCGAAGGAGCGGCTGGAACTGTTCGTGCAGGTCTGTCAGGCGATCCAGCACGCCCACCAGAAAGGCATCATCCACCGCGACATCAAGCCGAGTAACGTGCTGATCGCGCTGTACGACGACAAGCCGGTGGTGAAAGTGATCGACTTCGGCGTCGCCAAAGCGACCGGCGGGGCATTGACCGAGCACACCATCGACACCGGGTTCGGCGGGGTCGTCGGCACGCCGCAGTACATGAGTCCGGAGCAAGCCACGTTCAACAATGTGGACATCGACACCCGCTCGGACGTGTACGCGCTGGGCGTGCTGCTGTACGAATTGCTGGCGGGTAGCCCGCCGTTCTCCGGAGCGGAGTTGAAGAAGAAGGGGCTACTCGAAATATTGAGGGTGGTGCGAGAAGAAGAACCGCTCCGGCCGAGTACGAAGTTGAGCACGGCGGATGCGTTGCCGACGCTTTCCGCCAACCGCGCAACTGAGCCGAAGAGGCTCACGGGGCTATTGAGGAACGAACTCGACTGGATCGTGATGAAGGCGCTGGAGAAGGACCGCACCCGGCGGTACGAAACGGCCAACGGCTTCGCGGCCGACGTGCAACGCTATTTGAGTGGCGAAGCGGTGTTGGCCCACCCGCCGAGCCGAAGTTACCGAGTGAAGAAGTTCGTCCGGCGGAACAAGGGGAAGGTGGTGGCTACGGGGTTGGTATTCTTCGCCCTCTTGGCTGGGATGGCGGGGACCACACTGGGGTTGTTCGAAGCCAAGAAACAGAAAGAGATCGCGCTGAGGGAATCCGGCGCGCGGGAGATCGCGTTGAAGTCCGAAGAAGTGGAACGAAAGAGGGCCGAAGAAGCCGAGTGGTTGGCAAAGACCCGCTTGGCGCAAGCCGAACAAGCCGCCAAGCGAGCCCGGCAATTCTCCGCTTACATTCTCAATAGCCTTGGCGAAACCGATTTCTGGAGCCGGTACATTCCACTGTTTATCGGCGAAGAAGGCAAGACGGCCACCATTGTCGAGGAGATTCGCACCTCACCATCGTACTTGCGAAAATTGGAGGCTCACGCCGTGACTGAGTTGGCGACACAGCCACATGAACTGGCCAAAGTACTCTTGATGATTGGCAATGCGATGCGGTCCAACATGATGTTCAGCGATGCCGTCGCAACGCTGACCAAAGCGCGCAAGGCCTTCGATAGCTCAGGCGAAGCGACCACCGAAGATCTCGACCGCTGGAAGTTTTCTCAAGCCTGCTACCTTGATGAAGTCGGCGAGTTTGCCGCCGCTTACGATGCGTTTGTAGAGATTTTGGACAATCCCCGACCCTTTCTGCGATTTACAGAATTGGCCGATACGAAAGTTCGCATGGCCTGGCTGTGCGCCAACCGCATGTCACTGCGCGGTAGCACCTACGATCAACAACGCGAGATTTGGCTCAAACGATCCAATACCGAACTGAACGAAGCGATGACCATCTACACCTCCTCCAAAACGCCACTTGCGAAAACTAAATTACAAGTGTGTCAACTGTTGGTAGCCACCCGCGATGGCGGGATAAAGTTAGAGAATCTTTCGCAACTCTATTCCAAAATCAAATCCTTTCCCAACGGCGATCTGCTGGCCAAGGGCATCATCCTTTTTGCCCTAGCGGAAACACTGCGGCAGAACAATAGTTTCGTCGAAGCAATCACCAAGTTCACGGAACTGGAGAAGCTGACTGCAGATACGCTCGGCAAACAGTCTTTAATGCGGGTACTAGCCCTGGGTGCGTTAGCAGGAGCGGAGAAGACTGCGTTTGAGCGATCCCCGGACGCGATCCTGCGGGAGAAAAGCCTGCGTGATGCGATCGCCCACACCACGGAGGCCATCACGCTCGGCAAACAACTCGCCCCCCGGCATCCGTTTTTGGCAGAAGGATATGCGGCCCTCGCCCAATTGCAACTGGCCAACAAGCAGAAGCCTGCGGCCATTCAAGCGGTTAACGAGGCGTTAGCAATCGCGAAGTTTCACCCGGTCGATTTGAAACCGCTCGCGGAGCGACTGGAACGTGAGTTGGCCAATCTGCGGAAACCGTAAGGTCCATTCGTTCCGGAAAATGACAAACTTTAGCGAGGATGTGAAGAATGCCGTAATCCCTCTGGAACTGCCGTTACTGTCCGCTCCGAAGTCAAACGGGTTGAGCGGGAACTGACTCCGCATCTCCCGCTTCTCCGGCAATCGAGTCTCCTTCTATCGGGGCAAGCTCCGGGGCAGGAGGGATCGTGGCCGGACATCGGTCTCCTGTAAAAGAGGAAAACCCACCAACCTTTCGCCGACGGAATGACGAAGTGCGTCACGTTCAACCCGGCTTCTATGGTTTTCCCGACGCCTCACCTCATCGCCTCTGGAGAGCGGGGTTCGGTACGCGAAGTATGCGGCATCGACCTGGTGTTCAACTTCCAACGTCAAGAATCTCGAGGTTGAGCCATTAGCGACTAAGTCTCTCGATTATAACTCGAATGGTGTACACGTCCGAGCCGCCGTCGACGTTGGAGACGAATGCAATCTGTTTGCCGTCCGGTGCCCAGGTCGGTGACGAATCGGTGGCATCGTGGCGGGTTAGGTTCTCGAGTGCTTTCCCGTCGGCGTTCATCAACCAAATGTTGCCCTGGCCGCTCTGACGCGATACGTAAGCAATGCGCTTCCCATCCGGTGACCACACCGGCCAGGCTTCCAAATAGTCGCCGTCGGTCAGCCGCTTCACATTCGAGCCATCCGCGTCGATCACGTGGACTTTCTGCCTGCCGTTGCGACCGCTCGTGAAGACAATCCGTTTGCCGTCCGGCGACCAACTCGGGTGCAAGTCGGAGGCGATTTCACTCGTCAATCGTTTCTCATCTTTGCCCTCGGCATTCACGGTGTACAACTCCGGGTTGCCGTCGCGGGTCGAGACCCAGAGCAGCCGTTTGCGGTCGGGCGACCACCGTGGCGACTCCTCGAATGCCTTGTGCGGAATCAGCACTTTGTCGTCGGTGCCATCGGCTTTGCAAACGCGGATGCTGAACTTGCCATCGGTGCCTTCGAGCTTGTCGTAGACGTAAGCGATGTGCAGGCCGTCGCTCGACCAGTGGCCATCGAAATGGGGTTCTTTGTGATCGGGTAACAGGCGGATGAATTCCTTGCCGTCGGCCGTCATCGTCCAGAGGGCCATTTTCCCCTGGTGGATGCGTGTGAAGAGGAACCGCTTGCCATCGGGTGCCCACTGTAGGTGCTGCTTGAACGAACCGTCGGCGGTGAGTCGCAACGGGTTCAAAGCAATTCCTCGATCACGCGGCCGGATGCCGTGAGGCCCATGCCGCCGAGTTGCTCGCTGGTCAGGCCGATGGCGTGATGGACGGTCGCGCAGAGATCGCCTGGTGTCAGCGGGGTATCGGCGGGTTTCTCGGCGCGGGCGTCGCTGGTACCGATGACCCGGCCTCCGACCACTCCGCCGCCGGCCACGAGCGCACTGTAACAATCCGGGTGATGCTCCCGTCCGGCTTTGTCGTTGATCTTCGGGGTGCGGCCGAATTCGCCGACGGCGATCACCAGTGTCGTTTTCAGCAACCCGCGCTCGTCGAGGTCGTTCAAGAACGCCGACACGGTTTGATCGAGCCAAGCGGCGTGGCGATCCTGCATGATCTGGAAGTTGCGGTAGTGGTGATCCCAGCCACCGTCGCCGGAGTCTTCTTCCGCTTCCACGTGGTCGCTCCAGTTCACCTGCACGAATGGCACACCGGTTTCGACGAGCCGGCGGGCGAGCAAGCACGACTGCCCGAAGCGTGTCTTGCCATAGCGGCGGACGGTCTTTTCGCTCTCTTTCGAGAGGTCGAAGGCGACGCGGGCGTTCGCGGAGGTCAGCATCTCGAAGGCCCGACGGCGGTGCTGATCGAGCGACGCCGTCTCCAACAGTTTTTCAGATTTGTCGAAGGCGAGCTGCAAGGCCAGGCGATCGGT
>JAYSYJ010000329.1:0-25308 GCA_043727675.1 Fimbriiglobus sp. | reverse complement strand
GGCGACCTTCCTCCACTCCGCACTCCGCTATTATGGGTTAGTACTAACCCCGTTAGCTCGGATGATCGTATCATGGCTTCGACTCTGCAACCCACAACCGACACTCCGCGCTTGGAAGATCTCCGCCGCGATTACACCCTGTCCGGGCTGACGGAAGCCGAAACTGGGGCCGATCCGTTTGCCCTGTTCCGAATTTGGTTCGACCAAGCTCTCGCCGCGAAGCTCAACGAACCGAACGCCATGGTCGTGGCCACGGCCACTCCGGACGGCAAACCGTCGGCGCGTACGGTGCTGTTGAAAGGGTTCGACGACCGAGGTTTGACGTTCTTCAGCAACTACGACAGCCGCAAGGGCCGTGAGATCGAGGCGAATCCATTCGTCGCCGCGGTGTTCCTTTGGGATGAACTCGAACGGCAAATCCGCATCGAAGGGAGCTGCCAGCGTTCGACCGCCGAGGAATCGGATGCGTATTACAACGTCCGGCCGATGGGGAGCCGCCTCGGGGCGTGGGCCTCGCCGCAGAGCGCCGTGATTTCCGGCCGGGAGTTCCTCGAAGAGCAACACGCCAAGCTGTTGGAACGCTTTGCCGGTCAGGAACCGCCGCGCCCCGAAAATTGGGGTGGTTACCGGATTCTGCCGACGACGTTTGAATTTTGGCAGGGTCGGAGCAGCCGACTGCATGACCGAATTCGCTTCCGCATGGTGAAGGGAGTTTGGGTGAAGGATCGATTGGCACCGTAAAGCTTTTCCCAACCTTTCAGGACAGAACATGAGCAATCTCGCGGGTAAAGTCGTGGTCATCACCGGTGGCGGGTCGGGTGTCGGCAAAGCCGTGGCAAAGCTTTGCCTGGCGGCCGGGGCGAAGGTCGTCATTGCCGGGCGAGATTCCGCCAAGCTCATTGATGTGACGGCCGAGTTTGCCGCCGGCGATCATCTGTATGCCATCACGACGGACGTGGCCAAGAACGAACAGTGCGTCCACCTCTTGGCGACGGCCACGGCCCATTTCGGGCGAGTGGATGTGCTCGTGAACAACGCGGGGACGAACATCAAAGATCGCACCTTCCGCGACCTCACGCCGGAAGCGTGGGACACCATGATGGGGGCGAATCTGGACGGTGCGTTCTACTGCACCAAGGCGGTCTTTCCGCAGATGCTGGCCCGCAAAGACGGCGTGATTATCAACGTGGTGTCGATCGCGGGCAAACGGGCGAACCCACTGGGCGGGGCTTCCTATGTTGCCGCGAAGTTCGGCATGGGCGCCCTCGGCATGGTGCTGTCAAACGAAGAGAAGGACAGCGGCATCCGCATCAGCAACATTTACCCCGGTGAAATCGACACGCCGATTCTCGCCGCGCGACCGACGCCGATCAGCGAGAGCCACCGGGCCACGATCCTCCAACCCGACGACGTGGCCAACGCCGTGCTGTTCGTCATGACACTCCCCCCGAGCGTCTCGATCCCCGAACTCATCATCAAACCGACGACGGCGATGTACTGGTGATCGGACTGTTTTTTCGACCGATCTTGTTTTACTCTCTCATTGACGCCCGCATTCGGGTACATTCTTCTATGCGTACTCTCCCACCCAAATTGAATCTCGGAGCCTGACTATGAGTCGTCCGTCCCGTCGCACATTTTTACAATCCAGCGCCGCCGCGACCGCAGGTGGAGTACTCCTGAGCGCACCATCCGTTCACGCTGCCGGTAACACCGTTCTCAAGGTCGGCCTCGTAGGATGCGGTGGGCGCGGAGGTGCGGCCGCCATCAACGCTTTGGCCGCCGATAAGAACACCCGGCTCGTGGCACTGTGCGATGTCTTCCCGGATCGCATCACCAAGAAGCTCGAGGAGCTGAAGGAATCTGAGCACGCGGCCCAAATCGATGTCCCCGTCGAACGCCAGTTTTCCGGATTCGACGGTTACAAGAAACTCATCGATACCGATGTGGACGTGGTCTTGCTCGTCAGCACGCCGGGGTTCCGCCCGCAGCACTTGGCCTACGCTGTGGAAAAGGGCAAGCACATTTTCATGGAGAAGCCGCACGCCACCGATCCCACCGGCGTCCGCTCGGTCTTGGACAGTGTGAAGATAGCCAAAGAGAAGAAACTGAACGTCGTTTCCGGATTCTGCTACCGTTACGAGCCGAACAAGCGTGAGACGGTGGCACGCATCCACGATGGTCAGATCGGCAAAGTGCAAGCCATCCACACGACGTACCTCACCGGCGATCTCTGGTTCCGCGGCGATGAACCCAAGTGGAGCGAAATGGAATACCAGCTCCGCAACTGGTACTACTTCACCTGGCTGTCGGGTGACTTCCTGGTCGAGCAGCACATTCACAGTATCGATAAAGCAGCCTGGGTAATGAACGGCGAACTGCCGATCGCCGCGACGGGCATGGGCGGTCGCCAGACTCGGACTGAAAAGAAGTTCGGCAACATCTGGGATCACTTCACGGTGGTGTACGAATACGCCAGCGGCGCTAAAGTCATCAGCCAGTGCCGGCAAGTGTCTGGGTGCTACAGCGAAGTGGCCGACCACGTTATCGGCACCAAGGGCACGGCCCAGATCATGAAGCACAGCATCGACGGCGAGGGTGGCGCTTGGAAGGCCGACCCGAAGAAGAACCAAGACTTGTACCAAGTCGAACACAACGAGTTATTTGCCGCCATCCGGGCGGGCAAAGTCATCAACGATGGCGAAGCATCGGCCCTGAGCACCCTCATGGGAATCATGGGACGCGAAGCGGCCTACACCGGCAAACGAGTGACTTGGAAAGAGATCATGGAGTCGAAGCAAGATTTGCAACCAAAGGAATACGCATGGGGCAAGAACCCCGTTCCTGCCAACCCAACCCCGGGTCGCACGAAGTTTGTTTGATGTGGCTCTTGCGACGGTGAAAGTTGCCAACGAACATTCGTTGGCAACCTTTATTTGAAATTTGTGCCCGATCAGTTCGAGAATTCCGGACGCCGTTTGGCCAGCTGGGCCTGCAACCGCGAGACGATGCTACTGTGCATCTGGCTCACTCGCGATTCGCTGAGATTGAGCGTCACGCCAATCTCTTTCATCGTCATCTCTTCGTAGTAGTAGAGAATAACGATGAGCCGTTCGTTGCGGTTGAGACCCCGGGTCACCAGACGCATCAAGTCCCGGTTTTGCAAACGGTTCGTCGGATCTTCCGACTTCTTATCTTCGAGGACGTCGATCTCGCGGACGTCTTTATAGCTGTCGGTCTCGTACCATTTCTTGTTCAAACTCACGAGGCCCACCGCCGACGCTTCCGAAACGAGCGCTTCGATCTGCTCCATCGGCACGTCGAGTTTCCCGGCGAGTTCCTCACGGGTCGGCGGTCGTCCGAGAGCCGCTTCGAGACCTTTGAGCGCCGCTTGAACCTTGCTCTGTTTCGAGCGGACCAGCCGCGGCACCCAGTCCATGGTGCGGAGTTCGTCGAGCATGGCCCCGCGGATCCGCGGGACGCAATACGTTTCGAACTTCACGCCGCGCTCGAGGTCGAAGGCATCGACGGCGTCCAGTAAACCGAACGTCCCGGAGCTGATGAGGTCGTCGAGATCGACGCCGTCGGGCAGCCTGGCCCAAATGCGTTCGGCGTTGTACTTCACCAAATGCAGGTAATTTTCGAGCAGGCGATTTCGAAGATCGACTCGCGGGTCGGCCCGGTAGTCTCTCCACACCTGTTGGATATCTGGCTCGGCACGCGTCACCATCGGATCCTCCCTGATGAGCGCTCCCCACGGCGAAACCGAAACTCGCAATGGCCCGGCAGCTGCCCGGCCATTCCCCCTGCGAATTCCGACCTGATGAACGACCGCACCCGAATGCGGAATCGCCCAAAACGCCGTCGAAAGCTGTCCCCCGGATGCCCAACGGGAAGTATGCGGCATCCGCTACGCTAGTATCGTCCCCGAACACGCCGGTCTCCAAGAAAACCGGTCGATCACTGACAGAATCAGTGATTCCCCCACCGCAGAACGAGCGCCATCGGGTGCAGACCCCCAGGACGCTCTTTCGAGACGAACCCGAGTTCCACCTTCGAACCACGAAACTCTCTGGTTCCCCAACCAGTTGATCCCGTTAATTCCATCCGACGATATTCGCTCTGCGTCCGGGGCTGATAGCCACTCTCCCCCGCCGTGTCGAGAGAAAAATGAGCGAAATGGAGAGTGGTTCGGAGAAATGTTTTCCGGCCTGTCAGTTTTACCCAGGGTCGCCATGCCGGCGCATCCTAGGTCAACGGGGCACATCCTTATTTGATGGCAGGAGCAGGTGCCAGGAACCGGAATGGCTCGGCCTTCTCGAAATTGACCGATTGATCGCCGGCAAGATCGGGTTTGCCAAACAACGTCAGCCTGCGAGCGCCGGTTCCTTCTTTGAAATCGATCTTGTCGAGTTTCACCCAGACGACACTCGGGTTGGCCGTGTCTTCGAAGTAGTACACGCGATTCTTATGATCCGCGACTGTCCGCCAGATCGTCGACGAAATGTTCGGCTGCTCTTTCGTGCTGATGCCCCGCGGCACACTCGCATTGCGAATCACGCTGAAAACACTCGCGACGGCTTCGCGGGCGTCGGCCGTCTGTTTGCAAGCATTGATGTAAAACGAGGCCCGCGCGAAACGGTCGGCGGCCCGGTTCGTACCCGGAAGCATCACACTTCCACCGATCTGTTTCCAGTATTCGTTCAGCGCGATCTGCTGATCGTACGTCGGCGAATTCGTCATCACCTGATACTTCCGATCGTGGTGGATCACGAGTTTGCCCTTCACGTATTCGAAGATCGCCGAGTCGCCAGAAGTATCGGAGATCGACAAGTGCACGGTGCCTTTGGCCCCGTTGGGAGCCTCGGTTGGCACGACCCGGAACTTCTCTTTTTTCATTTCGGTCACCGCTTCGTCGACAGTGGCAAAATTGTCGAGCACGTACTGAGTCCAAGCCGCGATGACGATGGCAGGCCGTTTGTCGTCTTGGGGCGGATATTCGGATTCCGCGAGGTACAAGAGGTTGGCGACCAAACCCTTTTCGTTCATGCCGTCCGCGGTACCGGCTTCATAAACCGAAGTGATGACGCTGCCGTGTTGGCTCGTCCACTCGTACGACCCTTTCCCCATCCCGCCATCGCGTTTCAGACCGCGCGGGAAGACCCAGAGGTTGGTGTGCATGTTCTCGAGCCAGTCCATCGAACGCCCGGTGACCGTCTGACCTTCTTGGCCAAAGTACACCGCGCGGGTGCAAGCGTCGGCGAACGGAGTCAAAATCACCCCGGCCAAAACGAGCCCGAAGCCAACGAACCATTGACGAGTCATGTGTCTCTCTCCTGGATACCAGAAATCTCAATTCTAATGATCGAACACCTCCAGACCAATCAAGTCGGGTGTTGCGTGCTTTTTTCGCGGGAGGCCATTGCCACTTCCAGAAAGTTGGTCGCTTTCTGGCCAGGAAGTTACTTTCCAATGGTGGGTGGTGTCGGAAAGTAACATTCGGCAAGTTACCCCGTGACTATAATTCGGCATGAGCCGTCCCATTGCAGTCTGGTGGATCAAACGCGACGCCCGCTTGGCCGATAATTCCCCGTTGACCGAAGCAGCCCGAATCGGGGCGTTGGCACTGCCGCTGTTTTGCTTCGAGCCGACCCTGATCGCTGCCGAGGATAGCTCGGCAATGCACATTCACGCCCAATGGCAAGCCGTGCAAGCACTGAGGAATGAATTGCGTTTGCGTGGAGCCGATCTGGTCATCGCTCACGGAAACATCATCGAGAAGCTCGAAAAACTGCACGGTCGCATTCCATTCACCCACCTATTTGCCCACGAAGAAATCGGCAACGCCATCACGTTCCAGCGCGACCGCGCCGTCGCCAGTTGGTGCCAAGAACGCGGAGTGGTCTACAAGGAATTCCCACAAAGCAGCGTGCGCCGTGGCGGTGTCAATCGAGATCGTTTGCAAGCGCAATGGCAAATGCGGATTGTGCAAGCACCACCGCTAGACATCCCGGTGATCGAACAATCGCCGGAGATTGCAACGCTGGCACGTTCGACGAACTTCCCGCGTTTCGACTTCCCGGAACGCAATGCACACTGGCAACCCGTGACCGAAACCGATGCCGGGAGGACACTGGATGATTTCCTCCAGCGACGGAGCATTTGGTACCGTGGGGGAATCAGTTCACCGAACACCGCCGACACCGCAGGATCGCGGCTGAGTGTCCATTTAGCTTGGGGCACGATCACGACCAGACAGATTTGGCAAGCCACCCGAGCCCGCATCGCAGAACTCGATCCTGAAGATCCTCGTTCCGCACGATGGAAGGCGAGCTTGGAAGCGTTCCTGAGCCGGTTGCACTGGCGCGACCATTTCACTCAGCGGCTCGAATCGGAACCGGAGTTGGAGTTTCGCAGCATTCACCCCGCTTACCGGAATATCCCGTACGAAAACGACGAACGACTGCACCGCGCTTGGCGAACAGGGCAAACGGGTTATCCGTTGGTCGATGCGGTGATGCGTTGCCTCGACGAGACTGGGTTCGTCAATTTCCGGATGCGGGCCATGGTGGTGAGCTTCGCCTGCCATGTGCTGCATTTAGATTGGTCGACGATCCACCCCCACTTGGCCAAGGTATTCCGCGATTACGACCCCGGTATCCACTTGAACCAACTCCAAATGCAAGCGGGCGTGGTGGGATGGAACGCCATCCGCGTTTACAACCCGAGTAAGCAACTCGCCGATTGGGACAGCCAGTGCCGGTTTGTGAAACGCTGGCTCCCGGAGTTGAAAGAGGTTTCCCCGGCGGAGATCTTGCACGACCAAGGACTGGCAGGCTACCCAGCGCCGATTGTGGAATTTGCATCGCGCGCCCGACAAATGACCGACACACTCTACGCCATCCGCAAGACTGCCGAGGCCAAAGCCTCGACCCCCGCCGTGTACGCCAAACATGGTTCGAGGAAGAAAGAGACGAAATTCCGCGCTCGAAACAAGACTCCCAAAGCGAGCAAGCCTACCGGCAATCCCGCTCAAGGGACATTATTCGATTGAACCTGATCTCGGATCTACTGGTTCACGTTCGAGGGTACGCTTGGGATTTTCTGAGGCATGTCGATCCTATTCTGCTCCGACGGCCGTGTTCAACACCACAAGTAAGCAGTTGTAAAACACCGTAGCGGGTAAACTCGGTGGCAACGATGAACACTCCCCAGCTCCCATATCAACGATCACCCAATTCCCGGTATCTGTTTGAGCAACGTCCATCGTGAAGAAAGCACTGCTGAAACGTCCTGCCAGATCTTCGAACGGAGTCCAGTCGACTCGGTTCGCCGCCTGATTGTGGTAATGCGAGGAGATCAGCAGTTTCCCATTCCAAAAGTAGAGGCGGTACTCTTCACACATCGGGTATTCGCGCGAGCTTTGGCCCCGAGAGCGCAACGGCACATAGCTCTTCACGACGAATCCTCGGTTGAACGATTTTCCTTGTTCGTTCTTCAACGCTTGAGCGATTGACTCGAAATGTTCACGTCCAGCACCCTTGGGAACGAAACAGGCTTCGTGCCATCGGTGCTTCGCAGACTTGATGTGATCCTTCAGTACGAAAGGCCCTTCTCCCAACTTGCGACTTTGACACCAGGCGAGATACGGATCAGCCGTGTCCGTCCAGACCGCCTCAGGCGACATCTCGCGAATCTTCGGGTAGTAGTTGGGGAAGTAAGTCACCTCGGCGTACTGTTCGGGTGTGCTGACGAGAAGATACCCACGGGCCATGAGGGCCTGATAGAACTCACGGTAAACTTCCTCGGTCCAGATCCAGCCACGATAGAGGAGCGTGCCGCCATCCCCGTCGGGCAAATTCTTGATGGCCTGTTCGGCTCCCTGATAAGACAAAACCTCTTCCGCAAACAATAAACAGTTCAACCCGAGTGATTGCGCGGCATCAAACTCGTGCTCGAAAATGGAATCGGGCAGCTTCTTCATCATCGGGTTCTGAGGGTACAGAATTTTCATTCCACTTCTCTCTGGTGTCATCGCATTGCTGACGGAACGATTCGAACACAAGGATACGCTCCGCGGGGAAAAGTTCGCAGCGCAGGGTTCCGATTCATGCTTCTTCCGCTTGTCGAGAAATGACCAGCACAGCAACCTCGAAAAATACGGGCCACCGTAGATACAATGATGACAAACCGGGGGCGGATGATGAACTTCAGCGGAATTCTGACCCTCGCCATCAACCTTGTTGTGTCGTTCGTCTGTAAATGAATACCCCTCTCCCTGCCTTCGCCGTCATCGCTCCCGAAGTCGGGCACACGCTCGCGAAGGTGCTGCGGTCGCGGATGCACATTGCCCAACCGTCGTGGAGCGATGTTCGTGCGCTCATCGAGAATCGGCTGGTGCAAGTCGACGAGATCCTCTGCACCGATTCGGCCCGGCGGCTGAAGGAAGGCGAAGTCGTGACCCTGCTGACGAAGGCCGTGCATCGTCCGAAGTCGGCTACGGCCAACGGGCTGGTCATTCGACATCTCGACGACCATGTCGTCGTCGTCGAAAAGCCGGCGGGGATGAGTAGCGTGCGCCATCCGGCCGAGCTGGAGTGGTCGGAGGCCCGCCGCGAACTGGTGCCGACGCTTCAAGATGTCGCTCAGGCTGCGATTGCCAAGCACTTCAACCGCAAGCCGAGCACCTTGCCGCCGTTGCGGATTGTCCACCGCCTCGACAAAGAAACCAGTGGGTTGCTCGCCTTCGCGCGGTCGGCACTCGGGGAACGGTTGTTGGGGATGCAGTTCCGCAAACACACGGTGGTTCGCCGGTACCTGACCGTCGTGCCGGGGAACTTTGTGCCGCGATCGATCACGTCCACACTGGTGCGGGATCGCGGTGACGGCCGACGTGGCAGCACCACTTTTGCGAATACCGGCAAGAAGGCGACGACGCATGTGACCGTCGAAGAGAAATTGAACGGTTACACGCTGCTATCGTGCCGGTTGGAAACGGGCAGGACGCACCAAATCCGCATTCATTTGAGTGAAGCCGGGCACCCCGTCAGTGGCGATAAAGTCTATCATCGCAAGCCCAATGGCCAAGAAGTACCCGACCAGAGCGGTGCCCAACGCTTGGCTCTGCACGCCACCGAATTCGGCTTTGAACATCCGACGACCGGCGAGCAGCTGCACTGGACGATGCCCATGCCCGCCGACATGCAAACGCTGATTGCCAAGCTCAGAATGCCGAGTTCGAAACCTCTTGGAGGAAAGACATGATCCGCTATATCGCCGTTGCGTTGGCCGTTCTCGCGTTGGTTGCAGTCGATTCCCGTGCGCAAGAAGGTCGGCGTGTATTGGAGTTCGCACCAGCGCCGGTGGACAACCCATTGAAGGGGCTTGTGCCATATTCCGGCGTCTGGAAAGACCGGTTCCCCCATTCCATGGAGTTCGATTATCTGCCGCTCGCCAAGTTGGTGACCGGGCCGGAAACGTACGACTGGAAACCGCTCGAAACGCTCCTCGACGCTTGTGCGGCGCGCGGTCATCAAGTGGTGTTCCGCATCTATTTGGAATATCCCGGCAAGGCCGATGGAATCCCGACGTTCTTGCTCAAAGATGGCTTGAAAGTCTTTAAATACCGCGACACGACTACGAAACCACCCGAAGACTGCGTCACCCCGGATTATGCCGACGCCAAGTTGCGCAAGGTCTTGTCGAAGTTCATCGCGGCCTTCGGCAAGAAGTACGACAACGACCCGCGGATTGGCTTCATCACCGCCGGCCTACTCGGGCATTGGGGCGAATGGCACAACTACCCGAAAGAAGAACTCTTCGCCGACCGTGCGCTTCAAAACGAAGTCATGGACGCTTACGAAGCGGCCTTCAAAGTGACACCGGTATTGCTGCGCTACCCGACCGGGAAGACACACGAATCGTTAGCACCCAACGCCGGCCGCAAGTTCGGTTATCACGATGATTCGTTCGCTTGGGGCACGCTCGATACCGGCCGGGAGGACGATTCTTGGTTCTACATGACGCAACTGAAAGCGGCCGGGGCAGTCGATAAGTGGAAGACGCAGCCGATCGGCGGGGAGATTCGCCCCGAGTCATGGGGCAAGGTGTTCGATGCGAAACCGGGCGTTGCAGAAATCCAAGACTTCCGCAAATGCGTGCAAGAGACACATGCGAGCTGGCTGATGGACAGCGGAATGTTCGAGAAAACAGCGACCGCGGCCCGTCGCAAACGGGCCGAAGAGGAAGTGCACCGCATGGGGTATGAGTTCCACGTCGGTGCGGTCACCATCGGCAAGATTGCCGATGGCAAGTTGCCGGTGACCGTGGAACTTGAGAACCGCGGTTTGGCTCCGTTCTACGTTGATTGGCCGGGCGAATATGCCTTGTTGATGGACGGTAAAACGATCAAAACCTTCAAGGGCAGCGGCAAGCTGACCGGGTTACTACCGGGCGACAAAGTACGACTGTGGAACGACACGCTCGACCTCACCGGAGTCGCGGCGGGACAGTATCAATTGGCCGTGCGGGTGCCGAATCCGATGCCGAAAGGGCACCCGGTGCGTTTCGCCAACAAATCGCAATATGCGGATGCCCCCGGTTGGCTCACGCTGGGTGCGGTTCAATTGCGTTGAGATCAACAGCTGCATTCCAACAACTTCCTTGCGGAGATCACCGGTGTTTCATCATTCATTCGCCATCGGTGCGGCGCTGCTTTTTGCGGGGTTGACGAGTGCGGTCGAGCCGATGAAGGCCACGCTCCGGGACGACGGCACCTTGCTCGTGGATGGTAAGCCGGTGATGCCTTACGGGTTCTACATTTCGACCGGGCACACCGGCGATATGCGCTTGAAGTGCGTCGAACAAATTCACGAGATCGGTGGTACGGTCGTGCACATCGAAGGCCCGTGGGACGAGGACATCCGCTTCCTCGATAAGGCTGCCGAGGTGGGCTTGTGGGTCGTGGCGGGGCACACCGAATCGGTGGCCAAGTTGGAACGAGTCATGAAGTTCAAAGATCACCCGGCGATCATCGCTTGGACACTGTACGACGATGCCAACACGCTGAGCGATGCGGCACACCTCGGCAAGATGAACAAATTGGTCAAAGAGATCGTCCCGCACCGGCTCACGTTCATCCCGCTGGGCACCCAAAACCGAGACGTCTTGATGCCGACGGCCGACTTCTTCAACTGCTCCGATTTCGTCGGTTGGGAAATTTACCCCGTGGCCAGCCCGAAAGCGGCCGACCCGACGCTGCGGGCGACCGAGACGCAAATGGCATTGGTGCAATCGCTGGCGACCAAAGCGAAGCGACCGTA
Source organism: Fimbriiglobus sp. (assembly GCA_043727675.1). GTDB lineage: Bacteria > Planctomycetota > Planctomycetia > Gemmatales > Gemmataceae > JALHQU01. The sequence goes on along the minus strand of JAYSYJ010000329.1, from coordinate 13,987 downwards.
CTGGGTGCTGCCGCAGTCGTTCATTTGGCCGGGCGGGCGGGCACCGACCCCGGTCGAGTATCGCAACCAATGCTACGTTGGCCTGGTGAACGGGGCCAAGGGAATCATGCCGTGGTCGATTTACCACCGCGTCGATTCCGCGGCGGTGCAGGCGAAGAAGAAGGCCGAGGGGAAACCTGCTTGGGAAGAATGGTACCTCCCCGACAGCAAAGCCCTCTGGGCCGAGTGCGGGGCGCTCGCGTCGGAAGTCAGCACGCTGGCCCCTTTACTTCTCGATGGCCAACGAACCAAACTGACTGACGGTGGCGACATCACGGCCGCCATTTGGCAAGGTAAAACGGAGTCACTGGTGATCGTGGTGAACTTGTCTGAGAAAGAAGCCAAGCCGGTATCGCTAACCCTGCCGAAAGGCATCACTGGCGTGCTGAAGTCGGTCTTCCCGGATCGCCCAACCGGGTTGAAATGGGCGGAGGGGAAGCTCACCGGTGACATCGGCAAAGCCGAGGTTTGCGTGTACAAGATCGCGGGTGGGTGAACCTGTCACCGCCAGTCGAGTCCTATGATCGTTTCGTTGTATTCCCGTTTGACGATCACCTTGGAGTTGGAACCGTCCAAGTCGCAGACGGTGACCCGGCTGGCAGTCCATTTTACTGGCGGTGCACCCGGAGCTTGAATCGGAATCGGTACTCCGGCGGGCTGAGGGCCTATCGTCAGGATGGCGATTGCGGCATTTTGCAACACGGGTTCCCTCCCTACATACGGACTTCTGCAGGCAACGCGAGTCGGCGATGATTCCCTGAATGCAATGGGTGCGATGCCGTCTTACTTCCGTCCGAACTCCGTCCCCTCAGTCGTCTTCCTTCATCAGCTTATTCCGGTACCGGATCGCTTCGTTGCGGACGGTCTCGTTCGTGTCAGTCGTCATTTTCTCGATGATCCTTCGTGCCTTTACCGACTTCACCTCCGCTGCGCGGTGCAGCACAGAAAGGCGGGTGCCGTAATACTCATCGTCGGCGTGGCTCCAGAACAGCGGGAGAGCGTCGGGATGCGGGCACTTGCCGATCTTGTGAACCGCCGAATGGCGGACGCCCGCGGCCGAAGACTCCTCCAGTTCCACGGTCGTAGCGCTGCCGCGCAGGTCGGCGGCTGTAGTGTCCGCGAGCTTCTTGAGTGCCGCGAAGGCTTCGTCGGTGTCAAAGCGGCTGAGGACATCGCCGGCCGTCATGCGGGGTTCGGGTGCGGGTCGAGCTGCTAGCTTGATAAAGTGCGGGATCACCCGCACGTCGTGGATTTCGACGAGCCGCTTCTGGGCGCGCTCGCAGTCGGGCGATTCCATATCGAGCATCGTCTTCCCGAGGTCGGCGATCAGGGTGCCGAACTTCGCCGCGTCGGGGGCGATCACGGTGATCTTGGTCGTCGCCGAAACTTCCACATGAGTCGGTATCGCGCGGAACGGATCGGATTCGTCGTCGGGCACCAGTTCCAGCTTGCGGATGATCGTGAGTTTGTACTCGCCCGGTTTCTCAAAGGTCGCCCAGTGCGGCAGGAATAGGCTGAAGGCATGTTCCCCCTTCGCAGGTAGGGGGGAAGGGGAACTTTCACCACCCATCGACATGCCCGAGTCCGGCTGTGGGACAGCCTTCCCGTCCGGGCCGACCACCTTCACGGCGAACGATTCCGGTCGGCCGAGGAGGTTCCGGTAATCCCCGCCAATGAGCAGCCGCCAATTCTTGTCGGACGGGTTCGCCACCTTGAAGGTGACGGACGTCGGTTCCCCGAGCATAATTTCGACTTTCTCCGGTGAGGTCGTGGGAGTAAGTTTCAAGTCTTCCTTCTCCGTTTTGGGTACCGGGGCATTCCGTTTGCGGGGGTCAGGTTTCGCTTCTCGGATTTTCATTTCTCGCCAGTCGATACTGCCGAAAATGACATGGAAAGCTCCGTCCGCTTTCGCCGTGGCAATTGTCTTTGCGTTACTCCCGTCAAGGTCGCAGACCGTCAAACTCGATTCGGTCTCGGCATTCCCTTGCTGCTCGATTGTGCCAGTCGGAATCGCTTTCCACGAGTACGCGATCCTCTTGCCATCCGGAGACCAACAGACGCTCTCGACGTCCGCGTTCTTCGGCGTGTTGATAAGCTGCATTTGTTTTCCCGTGGCAACATTCCAGATCGCTGGTATTCGATACAGCGCAGTTCCACCGGTCGACTTGTTCGTATCCTTAACGTCTCTTCCGCCGAGCGAAATCACAGATTTTCCGTCGGGTGAGAATCGTCCGCCCATGCCGAAATTGCTGTTCCCCGGCGTGAGGGCTTTAACTTCCACGCCCTCGCGTGTGAAGAGGTACAAACGGTTCGCTGCCAGTTCTCCATCGGGGGTGTGATTGCGTTCCGTCAAGAAATGTTTGCCATCCGGCGACCAATCGCGAATGGTCTGATTCTTCGGCAAGTCGAGCGGAGTTATTTTCTTGGTTGCGATGTTCACGATGACATGCTCGCAAACCGCCCCCGTGAGCTTGCGGCTATCTCGTTCGGTCACGGCGATCTCGAGTCCATCCGGCGACCAAGCGAAACTTTTGCCGGTCACCTCAAGATCGGTACCCGGTTCCTCGTCATCGATGGCGCGAACGAAGACCGATTGCAATGGGAGACCGCTTTCACCCCGCTTCGAGAAGTCTCTGAAATACGCAACGTGTTTGCCCGTGGGGGAAAGTCGAACCTCCGAGAACAGCAATTTCGGGATTGTGCTTTCCGTGCCGTTCGCAACATCGAAGAGCCGCAAATCGCCGACCGATTGCTGGAAGAACGCGATGACTTCCCGCGGTTTATCCTTCGGCACTGGGGCATTCCGCTTGCGGGGGTCAGACACGTCCGCTTTGGGTTTGCTCGGGAACCAGCCGAGGAGACGGGGGCCGTTAGCGCGGCCGTCCTTGTGTGCGTGGATCTCCCAAGTCTTGTCTGGCTTTCCGTTCGCATCGCAGATCGCCAACCGAGTTGTCTTTGGAAGGAACGCCTTTTGCGCCTCATCGAGTTCGCAATCCCACCACAGATAGGCGAACCGCTTTCCATCCCTCGCCCAGCCTATGACCGTGCTACCCTGCGTGTCGTGCCGAATGATTTCGACCGTTTTGCCGGTCTCCAAATCGAAGCGGAACACCGACTGATAGGCCTGAGTTGCGACTCCGTTCTCGGACTCTTTCGGTGTCCCGCTGAATAGCAAGGACTTCCCATCCGGGGCGATGGCCGCGGTTTCAATCGACTGCCACTCGGCGAGGGTGGTCATTTCCTTGCCATCGAGCGGCACTTTGTATAGCTGCTGCTTTGGAATTTGTTGTGCAGGCAGTCCAGGTCCTCCGAAGAACTCGTGGCTTTTGCGGTCGACTGCGAGCGCCCAGGTACCGTCGGCGGATACATCGAGGATTGCGGCGTCGGCCGGCCCCTTCAAGTCCGTTTTCGTCCTCGCCGTCAGGTCGAACACCGAATGGGTGTAGGTGCTTTCGATTCGGTTCACTGCGGCGCTCGTCTGCCGTCGGGTGTGGATGAGTCGCTTGCCGTCGCTGGAGAAAGTGAACCGCTGCAATGTGTCTTGCAGGTCGAACGGGAAACCGAGGTCGGTGCCGCCGTCGGTCGTCTCGCCAAGCGGCCGCAGGTGCAAAGTTAGCCCTTCGCCGGGTTTCCAGGGGTCTTTCGGCAGTTTGCCATCCTTGGCGGCATATAGCAGTTGTTGTCCGTCTGGGGTCAGAGCGAGCAATAAGATTTCGTCTTTGAGTTTCAGTTCCTTCACTTTTTTGCCGTCCGGAGCATACCCGATCAGATCACCGGTCGAAGGGTTGTACGTCCAAATAATCCCGGCATCCAGTTCCGCCTTCGGCACCGGGGCCGCAATCGTTTCGGTGCTCTGCCAGTTCCCGAATCCGCCCCACAGCGACAAGGCGCAGACGATGGCCACCGCTGCCAATTTCAGTTTGCTCAAGAACATCATGTGGAGTGTCTCGCGGGTCAGTTTCGCAACGACGGGAGCCAGCGTTGCGGTGGAATGAGTTGCAGATGCGATCGTGGCGGCCGAAAGGGCGGGGGGAACTGCCGTGAGCGCACCAAACGCTAAAGCGGGTGCAATCCCTCGCTCGCGGAGCCGGAGGGCCAACTGCTTGCGGGCGTTTGCCAACCGGCTACTCAGGGTGCCTTCGGCGATGCCCAACCGGGTCGCCGCTTGGGCACGGGTCAGGCCTTCGATTTCACAAAGCACCACGGCGACACGCTGGCCTTCGGGGAGCTTGGCGATTTCACTTTCGAGGATGGCCGAGTCGTCCGCCGGCTCCACAATTTCGGTCGCCCGCTCCGGCAACTGGTCGGTACTTTGTTCTTTTCGTGTGCGTCGACGCATGGCGACCGCCCTCGCTGCGACGTGTCGGGCAACGCCGAATAACCAGCCACCGACGGCATCGGGTGTCCGGATAGTTCCCGCTTTCCGAGCCAAAATCACGAAGACCGCTTGGAAGGAATCTTCGGCCAACTGATGATCGCCGATGGCCCGACGGCAGATTCCATAGACCGCCGACCCGTGTCGGTGAACGAGTTCCGCGAAGGCCGCTTCATCGCGAGTGTCCACGAACCGGCGTAAGCAGTCCCCGTCCCGATCTTGCGGGGGTACCAATTGACCGGCGATTCGAAACAGGATCGACGATGCCATGCCGCGTTCTCCGGGCTACAAGATAGTCCCAGGAACTGGGCCGGCGCGTCACAAAAAATTTGATCGAACTGGGATGCGTCCCAATTGAACCCTCATGCGGGTGAATTCAAAAAGACTTCCCAGTCAGCCAATTCGCGCTCGAATCCTTTTCGATCTTGTTCTCGACGGTATCATGGATGTGTAAGTCTAAATACAAGCAGGGAATTTGCGATGAATGCCGATTTGCGAAGGCGGACCGACGACTTGGCGGCGCGTTTGACTCAGCTCCGGAGGTCACTTTGACGTCGTTAACAAACTGAGTCAACGGGAACAACTCGACGCGAAACAGGGCGAACCGGGCTTCTGGGACAATCAGGACGCCGCGAAGGGCACGATTCAAAAGATCAAAGTGCTAAACGCGGTGCTGAAGCCTTACGAAGAACTCGATAAAGCCAAAGACGACATCGCGGCCATGGCCGAACTGGCTGACGAAGATCCGAGTTTCGAAGCGGAGATCGTGCCGGCGTTGACGGATGCGGAAGTGAAACTCGCGGCCTTCGAACTCAAGGCGATGATGAGCGGCAAGTCGGACATCTGCAACGCCATCGTGCGGATTCAAGCGGGGCAGGGGGGCACCGACGCTTGCGACTGGGCCGAACGGCTCCGCCGCATGTATTTGATGTGGGCCAAGACCAAGGGGTACGCCACCGAAGAAGTCGACGAGTTGCCGAACATCGAAGCTGGTTTGCAGAGCTGCGAGTTCAAGGTCACGGGCGACTACGCTTACGGCTTCATGCAGAGCGAAATCGGCGTCCACCGCTTCGTCCGCATCAGCCCGTTCGGCTCCGGCGATACCCGCCAGACGTCATTCGTCGCCGTCGACGTGATGCCCGAACTCGACGACACCATCGAGATCTACGTGAACGAAAAAGAGTTGGAGATGCAGACGTTCTGCTCCGGCGGCCCCGGCGGGCAGCACCAGAACAAGACGCAATCCGGCGTCCGGCTGATTCACAAATCCGGGGTGCGTGGCGAGAGTCGCACCGAGCGCAGCCAGCCGAAGAATTACGCCAACGCTTTGGCGTCGTTGAAGGCCCGGCTCTACCAGATCGAAGAAAACAAGCGCATGGGCGACATCGCGAACCGCTACGACGCCAAGGGCGAAATCGCCTTCGGCAGCCAAATCCGCAGTTACATCATGCAGCCGTACACCCTCGTGCGGGACGAGCGCGACGGCATCGACGTCAAGATCCCCGGTGTGAACGCCGTCCTCGACGGCGACGTCGACGAGTTCATGTTCGCCTACCTGCGATTCAAAGCCGCGAAAGCGAGCAAAGCGGCCCAGAAGGTGTGAAATACCAACTTGGGTATTGCCCGGTCGATCAGCGACCGGGCATCGTTTCACCACGCACCGGCTCGCCGATGTTGAACACGCCCCCAAGCAATTGAAACGAATCGAAGAACTTATCTGCGTCTGGCGATTCGGCCCCAGTCTCTGCGCTCTGCACAAAAACTTTGTAATAGTGGGTCGTTGTCGCGTAGATTCTGGCCTTGATGATCCCACCCGCCGGTGGAATCACGACAACATCCAAATAGAGCAATCGGCCGATTGGCGTATATTTTTCGCTCCGAACCGTCGCGCCCGGCCATGCTGCGAGGATGTCGAGCTTCCCGATGTTGTAAAGCTTGAATGTTTGGGTCGGTTTGTTTTGGAGTTGCTGGGGCAAGTGCGTCGCAACGATCATAAACAGGTCGCGGGTTGCCGGGTTTCTCACGGAATAACTGTTGAGCTCGGCGATCCCCGACCGGGTGGTTTCCTGCTTGTATTCCTTCAAGGGTTCGCCCGGCATCATGGCACAAAAACCGACCGAATCGGATCGGACTTCTTTCCATTCCCCCCATCCGGTTTCCGCCGAATGGCGATACAACGCCAAGGCCGAAATAATTAGGATCAAGACGAGAGACGGCGATAAGAGTAAGTAGCCGAATCCGAAGGATCGATCCCGTCTCGCGATCGGGATCAAATCATCGCGGCTTTCCTCGAACGGTAGGCGGAGCAAGCGTTTCCGGCGATTGGACAAGCAGACAAGCGTAACCAAGCCCGGGAGCATCAAAAAACCTAGCGCCCCAGTGAGAGCCTGTCGACCTTTCCATCTGGCGCAATTGACGCATCCCGAGATGTAGGAGGTCCAGCCGACAAGCCAACCGATGATGCCCACCACCTTCATTTGTGGTGTTTGCGAGGTCTGCATCCACGTGACCGCGACGAACATGAATATAAACCCCAAGACGATCAAAGCGCTGGAACTAACACGGAGGTAGCGTCCGGCGAGCACTTCCGCCCAGGGGTGTGGGTCATCAAGGACTTCGATCCACAGCGGTTCGGAGTTCGGACGTTTTTGACGGAAGAGTATGAATCCGAAGACGATCATGAAAAGTGCGAACAAAATCTCCCCGGCTACCTCAGCCGGATGGTTCGCCGCTACCGTTTGGGCGCCCAGACCCACAAACGTCAACAGCCCGATCGCCATCAACACACTTCCTATGATTTTTCTCATGATCATGATCCCAAGATTCAAAACAGTTGCTTAGCGTTCGTTCGAGCAGTACACAATCAATTTAGAACGGGATTTCGCCACCCACTCGTTTATGTGCCTGCACGATTTCTGAGACCGCAGGCTCGCTTCCGATTGCCGTCTGGAATAAAATTTGCCTTTATGAATCTGCAAGTGCCCGACCTGTTGGCGACACAAACTTTAGGCCGTGCCTTGGGGCCATTGCTCTTTCCCGGTGCGGTGATTGCTCTCATCGGCCCACTGGGGGCGGGGAAGACCACTTTCACCCGTGCCGTGGCGGAGGGGTTGGGTGTCAAGAATCTCGCGGCGGTGAACTCGCCGACATTCACGCTCATCCACGAGTACCCGGCTCGGCTGCCGATCTACCATTTCGATGCCTACCGCTTGGCGACGGCCGAACAATTCGAGGGCCTCGGCATCCAAGAGTACTTCGCTGGGGACGGCGTCTGTTTAATCGAGTGGGCCGACAAATTTTTGGACACCCTGCCCCTGGAACGCTTGGAGATCCACATCGAGCGGTCGAGTGAAACGGCACGACGGTGGGAATTGATCGCCGTCGGCGCCCAGCACCAAGAGTTATTGACGCGGTGGCAAAATGAAGTCCCCTTGTCTGGGTGGACTCGTTTCGACTAAACTCCCGACCTTCCCAGTTTGCCACGGGGGTGGTCGTGTATTTCAACTCGCCGGTCTTTTTGTATCTGTTCTTACCGGCAGTGCTTTTGATCTATCACGGCGTCCCAGCGGCTCTGAATTTGCGTGGCCACGCACAAGTCTCATTCACCAATGCGTTCCTCTTCTTGGCGAGCTTGTTTTTCTACGCCTGGGGCGAATTCGCCTACGTTCTCGTATTGTTCGCGTCGTTGGTGCTGAACTACGGTTTCGCCCGTGCGGCCGAGTGGTTGCAGGGCCGTAACATGTCGACCTTGCCGCTGGCAGTTGTGGCCGTACTACTCAATTTGGCACTGCTCATCTGGTACAAGTACGCCGGGTTCCTCGCCGCCACTCTGGCGACTGTTCCGAGTTCATTCGGGTTGCCAGAAGTCAGCATTCCGACTGTGCACTTGCCCATCGGGATCTCCTTTTTCACATTTCAAGCGATCAGTTACATCATCGATGTCTGCCGGAAAGATGTGCCGACGGAACGCAGTTTCTTGAAGTTCGGGCTGTATGTATTTCTTTTTCCGCACCTCATCGCCGGGCCGATTGTCCGCTACCGCGATATCGCCGGGCAACTGAGCGTCCGGCCCGTTGGCATTGAACGCTTCGCGGTCGGCGTCCGACGATTGGGAATCGGCTTAGCGAAAAAGCTGCTGCTGGCCGATACGTTCGCCGAGGCGGCCGATGCCGCATTCGGCACCAAGGAGTTTTTGGTGTCCGCCGACGAACTCACGATGGCGGCCGCGTGGCTCGGTCTCCTCTGCTACGGACTGCAAATCTACTTCGACTTCAGCGGCTACTCCGACATGGCCATCGGTTTGGGCAAAATGTTCGGGTTCGACTTCCTCGAAAACTTCCGCTATCCGTACATCGCGCAATCGATCACGGAGTTCTGGCGCCGTTGGCACATCAGTTTGTCGAGTTGGTTCCGCGATTACGTTTACGTCCCCTTGGGTGGTAATCGCCAGGGTACCATGCGGACGTACGTCAATTTGCTGATCGTCTTCGTGCTCTGTGGAATTTGGCATGGTGCCAACTGGACATTCTTGTTTTGGGGTTTGTACCACGGCGTCTTTCTCATCCTCGAACGCCTCGGGTTGGGAGCGTTGATCGCGTGGTTGCCGCGACCAATTCGGCATGGCTACTTGTTACTGTCGGTCGGGCTCGGTTGGGTGTTATTCCGCGCGACCGATGTTGGGCAAGTCCAGGGGATGTTCCGGGCACTTGGCCGCTTCGAGGGTGGTACGCAAGAATTTTCGGACGTCTGGAATCCGAAACTCGCGCTTGCACTGCCGTGCGGGTTGCTCGCCTGTACCCCCATCGTGCCCGCATTGAAAACGATTCTCGACCGACGGGGCTACTGGTGGAATGGCCTCGCGGGTTTCTGGGGATCGCTCGGGATCGCCGTCTGTTACCTCGGTGCATCCATGCAGCTGGCAGCGAAGACGTACAGCCCGTTCATTTATTTTCGATTCTAATGGATAGTGGAAATGGAATTGAACGTACGACTCCGCCAGCGCCGCATCTTCGACCTCGTCTCGGTGGGCGTGTTCCTAATCGCCGTCGGCGCTCCGTTGTTTGGTCTCTTCTTCCAGGCCCCAGGCCGGCTCGACGAAAATCGCGAGCGCTATGCTTTTCCTCCACTCGCACCGAAAAAGTATGTGCTGCAAGATTTCCCCAAGCACTTCGAAATGTACTTGGGCGACACCATCGGCTACCGCGATGTGTTGTTGGGTTGGCATCGCCGATTAGTGTTCGGTGCCTTGAGCCAGCCGGTGACGGCGAAAGTCTGGGTCGGCAAAGAGGGTTGGCTCTTCGTGAATCAAACCGACCCCTTTCTTGGCAACCCGAAGAAGCCGAGTGCAAGCGAACGAGTCGAACAGTGGGCCGAGGCCTACGCCGAGCGGAACAGTTGGCTGCAAGCGCAGGGGATTGAGTACATCGTGGTCGTTGCCCCTGACAAAGCGGCGGTCTATCCGGAGTTTTTGCGCGGCTATCCGTCGCGGCATCCACCACTCGAAATGGGTACCTCGCTGGCCGAGAATCTGAAAGCCCGTGGCGTGAAATGCTTGAATCTGTTGCCGACGTTACTGACAGAAAAGGAACGGAACCCGAACCTCATCTACTTCAAGACCGACTCCCATTGGAACCACGATGGATCTCGTGCGGCGTACCGGGTCATCGCGGAAGCGATCCGGGAGCGGTTCCCGGATTTTGTGCCGAAACCCGATTCCGAATACCATTCCATCCAAGCGCCGGCTTGGTGCGACTTGCGAAAATTAGCCGGGTTGGTGGAAGACGAGGAACGCGGTACGGCCCGATTCCTCGAGCCGCGCACGAAATTTCAGCTTCAAGACACCCCCGACTATTTTGCGAAATCTCCCCCGGCCGATCACTTGAATCTCCTCCCGAGCACGGTGACCGAGACACCCTCAGGCACCGGCCCGAGGTTGCTGTTCTTAGGCGATTCCTTCGGCCACCACCTGCTGCCGTACATCCAGAGCGACTTCCGCCGTGCGGCGATTCTCAATTCGTACGGGTTGCCGCCGGAAGCGGTGCGCATCGAGAAGCCGAAACTGGTGATTCAACTTCTGGTCGCGCGACAACTCTACAGCGTGATTCCGTACAACTCCCCGGAGATCAAATCCGACATCCGGGTTCGGTAAGATCAACCCATTCGATTCTTGTCTCCGGAGTGTCACGCGTGAATGGTCGCCATCGATTCGTTTGGACGCTGATCCTCGGTTTCATCGCCACCGCAGTCTCAGCCCAAACCCTCCCGCCGAAATCCATCGCCGAAAGCGAACTCGATCGAATCGCCATCGACGTGCTGAAAGAGATGCACGACAAAGGAGCGGTGCTGTACAACGCCGGCGATGCTGCCGGGAGCTTGAAGGTTTACAACACGACCTTGCTGAGTGTGAAACCGTTCCTCCAGCATCGCCCCGCCATTCAAAAATCGATCGACAGCGGTATCACGGAAGCTGAGAAATCCGACACGGTGAAGTTGCAAGCGTATCGCCTGCACGAACTCATCGAACGGATTCGCCTCGATTTGAAACCGGTCAAGAAGAGACCCCCACTCACGGGCGTGCTGAAACTCGATGGTCAGCCGCTCGCCCAGGCGACGATCACGATTGCGGGAAAAGGGCGTGCATTCACCACGACCACCGATGCCCAAGGAAAGTACTCGTACACCCAGGAACTGCCGTACGGCGAATACACAGTTCTCGTGAAGGGGACGGCGGTTCCCGCCAAGTTCAACACTTCCGAAACGTCGGGTTTGCTGCTCGAAGTTGCGCCAGGGCCAGAGAATACCCGTGACCTCGAACTGAAATCGAAATAAGCTAACCGTCCTGCCGAGTTCCCCTTCGAGACGCTCTCCATGACCCGCACCTTCCGATGCCTCGGACTCTTTTCGTTTTCGGCCATCGTCATTGCTTGCCTTTCAACCGATGGCCCGCGTGTGCAAGCGCAGACCAAAGCGGCACCGCCCGTTCTCATGGCTACCTACCCGACACTGACGACACTCGCCAATCTCGGTGCGAAGAAGGGGAGCACGGTCGAGCTCACGTTGACCGGCACAAACCTTCTCGACGCCACTGCAATCTGGACGTCGTTCCCCTGCACGGCGACCATCCCCGAAGGACAAAAAGACGCGACGAAATTGAAGGTGAAGTTCGTGATTCCCATTGAGGCGACTGTCGGGTTTCACACCATCCGAGTAGCCACGATCCAAGGCATCTCCAATCTTCGGCCTTTCAGCATCGACGACTTACCCGAAATCGAAGAGAAGCCCGGCAACAACAAAAAAGAGACGCCCCAACCGCTGGTGGTGCCCTGCGTCGTACTTGGCACGGCGACCGCGGAAACGGGCGATTACTTCCGTGTGCCGGTCAAGGCCGGACAAGCGCTGACACTGGAAGCGGTCGGCCGCCGGCTCGGTTCCCCCATCGACCCCGTTGTAATTGTGTACGATGCGAAGGGCCGGGAAATCCCCGGACTTTACGCCGATGATACACCCGGTTTGCAGACCGATGCCCGCTTGACGCACACCTTCCCCAGCGATGGCGAAATCATCGTCGAGATCCGCGATACCACTTACCGAGGTGGTGCCGACTTCGCGTATCGCCTCCGCATCGGAAGTTTCGCCGGCGCGACGACTGCATTCCCTCTCGCCATCGAACGCGGCAAAAAAACCGACGTCGGCTTCGCCGGGCCGGGGTTGGACGGTGTCAAGCCGGTGTCCGTGATCGGCGGCCCCGGAATCGAGGTGCAAAACATCACTCCAGTTCGCGCGGCTGGTCAGTCGGGTTGGACGGTGCCCGTGCAGATTCACGACCATCCTGAACTCATCGAACAAGAGCCGAATAATGAGATTGCGAAAGCGAATGCGTTGCCGATCCCCGGTGGAATCTCAGCGAGATTCGCCGTGAAGAACGACATCGATTTCTTTCGCTGCGCCGGCAAGAAAGGCCAGAAACTCGTGATCCAAGTGCTGACGTTCGAACTGAACGCGCCGACGGAACTGTTCCTGCGCGTGCTCGACGCCAAGGGTACGGAGCTGGCCAAATCGAACCCGCAACTCGCGGGTGTCCGGTTGGACTTCGCCCCGACGGTCGACGGTGACTTCTTCATCTCGTGCGAACAGACCAACTATCTCCACGGCCCGAATGAGGTGTACCACCTATCGGTCATCCCAGTGGTGCCCGATTTCACCGTCACGCTCGGTTTGGATCGCGCCGATCTGCCCGTCGGTGGCATCGGCTTGATTCCGATCACGGGCATCGTTCGCACGAATGGGTTCGCCGCACCGGTGGAAGTAACACTTGTAGGAATCGACGGAGTCAGTGGATCTGTCACCATCGCGGCTGGGGCGAACCCGCAACCGACGGCTCCGCTGTTTCTACCGCTCACGACGAAACCCGGCACCAAGCCTGGGGCGTTCGTCGGACAGATTCACGCGAAAGCGGTCGTCGATGGCAAGCCCGTGCTGCGCATCGTGGGATCGATTGATAATGCCAAAGCGGCGCTCGGTGCCATGCCGAATCCACCGCAAGAAACGACCACGCAATTCGCCGTGGCGATCACACCCGAGGCACCGTTCACATTGGAACTGAAATTGGACAAAGCCGAAGTCGCCAAAGGGGGTGTGTTCAAAGGGAAGATCGTCGCCAAACGCGCAGACAAATTCACCGACGAAATCATAATCGCGGCCGCTCACTTTCCGGTCACGGCTGTACCGAAGTTGCTCCCCATCGCCAAAGCGGCCGGCGAAGCGGTCATCGAATTGAGCATTCCCGCGGCACTGCCACCGGGTGCGGGGGTGCTCATTTTCAAAGGCACGGCGAAGGTCAACGGCAAAGACGTCACGGTGACGGCTCCACCCGTCGCCATCACCGTGACGGAATCGGTGAAGGTGGAACCGCCGAAAGTGGTACCACCCAAGAAATAGTTCCGCGTCAGCCCTCGCTCAAACTCTTGAGGTTCGCAGCGAGCAACCCCATTTGCTTTTCCAACTCGGCGACCTTGCCCTTGGTTTCCAGCACCAATTCGGGCGGGGCGTTCTTCACGTAGCTCGCGTTGTTCAGCTTGCCCTGCATCCCGCCGACTTGCTTCTGCAAGTCGGCGATCAATTTTTCGGTTCGCTTCGTTTCCACAGCGAGGTCGATCAACCCTTCCAGATTCACCGAAGCCTCGAACGCTTCATTGACGACGCTGCCTGATTGCTTCGACTTCACCGCGGTCGGGCCGAACGTCGCTGTTGAAATCCCACCGAGTTGCGCGATGAACGGCTGCAGGGCGGTGAACTCCGCCGCGACTTCGGCCGTGCACGTCACCGTGAGTTCGAGCTTGGTTTTGACTTCCACTTGGTAGCGGTTGCGGATCTCGCGCACCCCGCGGATCAACTCTTGCATCCGGGCGATGCTCGACTCCGTGGAATTGTCGATGAGCGAATCCATCGCCGGCCACTTGGCGATGCAGACGTGCATCTCGGCTTCCGTCGGCACCGGGAAACCGCGCACGGGGGCCGCGTCACGCAAGTATTCCCACAGCGTCTCCGCGAGGAACGGCATGATCGGATGCACCA
>JAYSYJ010000328.1:0-8442 GCA_043727675.1 Fimbriiglobus sp. | reverse complement strand
GTGAGATTCGACAACCGACAAGGTAGCAGATTCCGGCGAAGTCGGGCACTCACTTCTTCATCTTCGGCGTGGCCTTCCAACCATCGACGGTCACTTCGCCGTGGACGCCGCACTCGAACTTCAGAGGTTTATCGAGGCCGATGGGTTTGTCCGTTTTCGCGTTCTCGTACTTCTTCGTATCGGACACCCCGGTTAGCGTATTGTTTTGAATCAGCGCGGCGTAGCTCTCGTTGCACCGGAGCAGCGGCCGCTCTTGGCCCTGACATTCGATGATGTTGTCGCGGATGGAGAACGTCTTGAAATCGCACTTCGGGTTGAAACCGAACAGTCCCTCCTTGCGCGGCGTCGCGGTCGTCCGGGTGATGATGTGGTTGTTGCGAATTTCGACCTGATTGAAGATTTCGTTCATCCAAATCACCCCGCGGCCGGGGTTGTTGACCAAGTTATTGTGGAAGCTAATCGGGCCTTTCGCTGCGACATCGCCGAACGACGCGATCAAGTTGCCACCGTCGTTTTTGATGTCGAAGTCGAATAAGTTGTGGTCGATCTCCACGCCGTTGCGGACGAATTCAATCGAATAGCCGTCTTTCATCCAATTGTGATGGATGTGGAACGTCCGTCCGCTCTTGGGTACCAGCCCGCCGGCGTACTTGGGAATCGAAATGGTTCCGTGGCAAATATTATGATCGATCTCGTTATCTTCGTCCCCTTCGAAGGGGAACTCGATGGAGAAGCTCACTTCGATGGTGTTGTGGTGAATGTGGCAGCGTGACCCTTGCCGTCCTTTGATGCCGTAGAACTCTTGCGCGGGCCCTTTGCGGGTTCGGACGAATCGATTGTGGGAAATCTCGCAGTCGGCCATCCAAACCGAAAAGATCGCTCCGCCGGTGAGGCCCCCTTTTACCCCCGGTTGTCCTTTGTCCCACCGGCCACCGGCGTCGAGGAATTCGCAGTCGTGAATCTTCGCCTTCTGCAACCCGAAGGTGCGAATGCCACTGTAAAGGGTTTCTTGAATCCGCACGTCGTGGAGGTGGAGGCCGACGTGGAACCACGCGAAGAGGGCACCGTGGAGTTGCGGTGCGCGGAGGGTCATGCCGGAAATGGTTACCCCGGACGTGTCCTTCTTCAAGCGAAGGAGATACGCATCGGTATCCAAACCTTTCAGAGTCATCTCGGGATCCGGCAGCGTCTTCGTCGATGGTTTCCAATTTTTGATGTGCGTGAGGATTGTCTTGTCGATGCCCGCTCCGGTCAGTGTCATTTTCGCTTTGAGTTCGAGTGTGGCATCGAGTTCGTAGGTTCCCGCTGCGACATCAATGGTCGCCCCCTCGGCACCATCGCGCACTGCCGCCACGAGTGCGGCCGCAGTATCGACCGAAACATTGGCACGGGCGAACCCCGGCAAGCAGAACAACAGAACGAGGGCAGCAGAGATCGTACGACGCATCGGTGAAGTTCCTTGTGAAGTTGACCAAATTCAGCCTAACAGAGTTGATTGATCGTGGGTAGCCGGGCGAAATGCGATAAATACGAAAATTTGAGATAATGTTTACTTGCAAATATTCAGGCGTCGCCCAGTTCGTCCATGGATTGAGTCTGTAAATCAGATTCATGCAACAGAACATCCATGAAGTGTTGAATCGCTTGGCCGAAGAGGCGTTCCGGGCTGGGCGGGCCGACTTGGCCGGCGACCTGCTGCGACAAGCCGCCCGCACACTTTACCATCCGGCTGACGACGCCGAGGCTCTCTACGCCGAGGCGATTCGGCACTTAAATGCCAACGATCCGCGTGCGGCGGAGCCACTTCTGCGACAGGCCTTGCAACGGAAGCCCGACGTTCCCGCTTGGCATGAAGCGCTGGGGGTGATCTTCGCGAAGCAAGCGCGCTTCGCCGAAGCCGCCGCGACGTTTCGTGTGGCCGTGCGTCTGGCACCGACCTCCTCGCGTGGCTGGCACAATTTGGCAATGGCCTATCAAGACTTGCAGCAGTGGCCCGCTGCGGAAGCCGCTCTGCGCGAAGGGTTGAAGCACGATGACGGCACGACGCCCACGCTGCACCTCGCCCTCATCAACGCGTGGAACGAGCTCAAGAAGAGCGCCGAAGCCATCGAACTGGCGTGGGCGGCTTCGCTGAAGTTCCCGACCAGTGCGGCCGTCTGGACGGCACTCGGGATTCTTCTGTCGAAGTCGAAGACCCCAGACGGATCGATTGAGGCATTGCAACGCGCCGTGAAACTGGAGCCGGCCGTGGCGGAGGCTCATTCCAACCTCGCGGCGGCGCTCGGCAAATTGAAGCGCTGGCCCGAAAGTGAAACCGCTTGCCGTGAAGCCATCCGCTTGAACCCCGCGCACGCCATGGCTTGGGGAAATTTGGGGAACTGTCTGCGCGATCAAGGGCGCTATGCGGAAGCCGAAACGGCCCTACGTGAGACACTCCGATTGAACCCGACCGACGCCGATGCGGCCGGGAACTTGGCACTGACGCTCGCGACGGTGGGGCAGCACACCGAGGGGCTGGCGTGGTACGACCGCAGCTTGCAGTGGAAGCCGATGAACTCCGAGGTGCGCTTCAATCGCTCGCTGACACGGCTCGCCCTCGGCGACTTCGAAAATGGCTGGCCGGACTACGAAACCCGTTGGGACACCGAACAACTGCTGGGCAACAAGCGGACGTTCCCCGTGCCACTTTGGGACGGGAGCTCCCTGAGTGGTAAAACGATTTTGCTCCACTGCGAACAGGGGGCCGGGGACACGATTCAATTCGTGCGCTTCGCCACCGTACTGGCAGAGCGCGGGGCCACGGTGATGATTCAGACGACGCCGGCGTTGGCCACGTTACTACGGACGGTGCCCAGGATCACCCGCGTGATCGACGAACCGCGTGCCGAAGTGACATTCTACTGTCACTCGCCGTTGATGAGTTTGGCGTACCGCTTGGGAGTGCGTGTGGAAACGATCCCAGCGCCGGTGCCTTATTTGATGGCACCAGTGGGCTCGGTCGAGAAGTGGCGCGAACGCCTCCGTTCGGTGGCAGGCTTCAAAGTGGGCATCGCCTGGCAGGGGAACCCCAAACATATCGGTGATCGTTGGCGCTCGGTGCCACTGGCACAATTCGCACCGCTCGCGGAGGTTCCAGGTGTGACGCTGTGCAGCTTGCAGATGGGGCCCGGCCAGGAACAGCTCGCGGATTCTCCGATGCGGATTCTCGATCTCGGTTCCGAAATCACCGGCGACTTCGCCGACACGGCCGCACTGATTGCCAACCTCGATTTGGTGATCGCCGTCGATACGTCGGTGGTGCATTTAGCCGGGGCACTCGGCCGACCAGTCTGGTCGGCCATCGCCTTCAATAGCGATTGGCGTTGGCTCAAAGAGCGTGACGATACCCCGTGGTACCCGACGATGCGTTTGTTCCGCCAGCGATCGCTGGGAGATTGGGACGAACTGTTCGCACGGATGGCGTCTCAGTTGAGTTCCATCTCCAAAACCTCACCGTCTCGAAACGCAGCCGTCGCCGGATCGTAGACCCTGCGCGTCATCGTCAGGGTTCGCCCGTCGATTCGGTAGCGATTGAAGCAGGTGCGGTGCTCTTGGGTGGCACTGCCGGAGCAGATGATGGGGAACGGAATTGCCGCAGTCGGTGTCAACACGAATGGTTTGTGGATATGCCCATGAACCCAGAGGCTGATGCCGCAATTTTTCGCGGCGGCGAGTGCGGCCGCATGATCGCGCAAGCGGTGCGAGGCCCGTTCGATGTTGCCATGCGAATCACGCAGCGGATAGTGCGTTACTAAAATGCGCGGGCCGTCGGACAACCCGGAGCAGAGCGTCTGCAATCTGGCCAACTGCGCGGCGCCGATGGTGCCACTGGCCCCGATCCCAAAGCCCTGATAACTGCTGTTCACGCCGATGAGCCAGGCCGGGCCGACGCGGCGAGCGAACGGGTACAGGTGGCCTTCGATCCGGATTCCCGTTTGCCACGGAGCGAAGGCTTGCTCGAAGCCGCCGGCACGCTCGGCGTGCTTCGTGTAGTAGTCGTGGTTACCGGGTACGGCAAAGCCCGGCGGCAATGAATCATCCGTCACACCGAGGCGTTCGGCCGCGTTGGCAAACTCCCGTGGCAGGGCCAGCATGGTGGCATCACCACTGAAGAGCAAGGCATCGGGTGGGGTCTGGCGAATGTCGGCGAGCATCGCTTCGACCACCGCATTCGCACGGCGAAATTTGTAGCCGCGACCGAGCAGTTTCACATTCACCAGTCCGACGAGTTTTTTGCTGAAGAGATCGGGGGCACGCCAGCCACGCAGGGCACCGGGGAAGTGAACATCACCGAAGTGGAGCAGATTCAACGCCATGACGGTAAAATACAAATGATTCGCTCCCCCGTCTCGGATGGTGCCCCATGATCCGCTTCGATTTCACCGGCAAAGTGGTACTTGTCACCGGGAGTTCCCGGGGGATCGGCGCGGCGATCCTGCGCCAGTTCCTCGATGCCGGGGCGACCGGGATACTCCACGACTTCGAAGATGATGCCGGGGCCAATCTGCTCGCCGCCGAAGCTCTGGTGAAGGATTATCCGGCGGGCCGCGTGCGCATCGTCACCGCCGATGTCCGCGTTGCGGGTGCCATCGAAACCATGATGCAGACAGTCCGCGCCGAGTTCGGTGGCCTCGATATCCTGGTGAACAACGCCGGCATTTTGAAAGATCGCACGATTCGCAAGATGGCCCTCGACGAGTGGCACAGCGTGATCGAGACCAACCTGACCGGGGTGTTCCACTGCTGCAAATATGGGGCAGAGATTTTGCGCGACGGTGGCCGGATCGTCAGCATTGCCTCGGTGGCCGGGTTGCACGGTATCCTCGGGCAATCGAACTACGCGGCAGCCAAAGCCGGGGTCATCGGTCTGACCCGCGTGCTGGCGAAAGAGCTGGCCCGTCGCCAAATCACCGTGAACGCGATTGCCCCCGGAGTCGTGGCGACGTCGATGATGGGCGACATCAAAGAAGAAGTGCGTGCCGAGTACCTGAAGCAGATCCCGCTCGGCCGCTTCGCCCAACCCGAAGACGTCGCTAACGCAGTGCTCTTCCTTTCGAGCGAGGAAAGTGGGTACATTACCGGACAGGTGCTACCCATCACGGGTGGTTGGTTGGTGTGAGGATCGCTTCCATGCCCACGACTCTCGAACGGATTCAATCGGAACAACTCTTTCACGACCGACAGGCGGTGGAGCGTGGCGAAAGCTTCCGCGTGGGCCGGGCGGAACTGCGCTTCGACGATTCCGGATACTTGAACCACGAAACGTGGATCCGACCGGCATTCGCGCAACTCGGTGAGGTGCGCGGTAAATCAATCCTCGACTACGGCTGTGGGCACGGCATGGCGGCGGTGGTGCTTGCCCGTGCCGGTGCCCGTGTGAGCGCGTTCGACCTATCCCCTGGTTACATCGCCGAAGCTGGTGAACGTGCCGCAGTTAACGGAGTGGCGATCGATTTCCGAGTCGCGGATGCGGAACAGCTGCCTTATGCCGATGGCAGTTTCGACGCCGTCTGGGGTAATGCGATTTTGCATCACCTCGATTTGAACCGAGCCGGTGCCGAACTGCTGCGCGTGCTGAAGCCGGGCGGCGTGGCCATTTTTTGTGAACCGTGGGGTGGCAACCCCCTCTTGAGTTTCGCCCGCCGTCGGTTGCCTTACCCCGGTAAGGAGCGCACGCCCGACGAGCGGCCACTGGTTCGGGGCGATCTAGTGCCGCTGCGGTCGCACTTCCCAAAACTCCGCTGGAGTGGCCACCAACTGTTCGGCATGATCCGCCGGGTGGTGAAGTCGCGTTGGCTCTTGGCACCGGCCGACCTCGTTGATCGAGTCGCATTCACGGTCTGTCCGCCGCTGGAAAATCTCGGGCGGTATGTGGTGCTCGTTCTGCCGAAGGTGTAAGATCGTCGTCTATGGCCACGGCTCCTGCCAATTCGTCGCTCCCCACTTCACGGATGCCCCAATCCCGTTCGGCCCAGAGTGCGCTCGCGGGTCTCGTGTTGATCACCGGGCTGTTCGCCACGTACCGCCTCTATTTTCCTAGTTCGGCAGCGCACCCCACCGAGGACGGCGCACCCCGTCGGCAGATCGACCTGAACCGGGCTGACCGCCAAGAACTGCTGCAAATTCCCGGGCTGGGGCCGAGCAATGCCGATGCGATCTTGGCCTACCGGGCGGAACGCGGGCCGTTTGAGACCCTGGATGATTTGACCCATGTCCACGGCATGGGGCCGAAGACCACCGAGAAAGTGAAGCCCTGGCTCAACCTCAGCCCGAGCGGCGGCGAACCGCTGGAACGGTTGGAACGCAAGCCAGTGGCGATCCCCTCGGCAGCGCCGACGCCGGGGAAAGCTGGCAAGATTTCGGCGACGGATGCGAAGATCGATGTGAATGCCGCCACGGAAGCGGACTTCTTGCGCCTACCCGGAATCGGGCCGACACTGGCCGCGCGAATCGTGCTGTATCGGGCGAACACGGCCTTCGCCAGCTTGGACGACTTGCGTAAAGTCAAAGGCATCGGCGTTAAGACGCTCGATGCCATCCGACCGTTTCTCGTGGTGAACCCGAAGTGAAACTCACCCGAGTTTCGAGCTGATGTTCACGAACGTGTGGACGTGCGGGAGTGTCCGGAAGCTCCAGACGAAGCCTTCGAGCCGCCAGAACGTCCACGGCTCTTTCGCGGTCGGTAGTCCTTCTTGGTAGAAGGCCAAGCTCAACTTCTCGAAGCCACCGTTGGCCTTGATGATCTCCATCACCTCGTCGCCGTCTTCTTTGCGATACGGGGAGACCAATTCTTTCATCACCGTTTGCGTCAGTTCTTGCTGGTCTTTGCTCAGGGTGCTGTAAGCCACACCCGCGAGCTTGGCGTCCTTCGCGGGGAGTTTCACCGAGGCGACCCCATCGACCCACTTGCCGGGGGAGCACGCCGATTTTCTTCTGGTCGACGTTCAACGAGCCGAAGATCTCCCCGACCATCTTGGTTTGGTATTGGAACACGTTCTTGGCGGAATAACCATTCGGGCTGTGTCCGTAATAGAGCGGCCCACCGAAGGCCGTGCTTTCTTCCGAGTCACCGTCGCAACGCAAAGTGATGTGGTGCCCGGCGAACATCAACGAGAATTTCTGTCCCTCGACCGGTTCACCGTAGATCACCGCACCGATGCTCTCGAAGCTCCCGCTGCCGTCGAAGCCCTTCTTGCGGCTCAGGCGTTCGTAACCTTCGTCGCCGTTGCAGAGCGACTTGAAGATCGTGTGCAGCAGCTCGACCTGCTTCTTGTCGTACTGTTCGCCGACGACCGATTTCCCGACCGGGGCGTTGTGCGTCCCGAGCCGGGCGGCCGTGTCCCACGGTAACACGAGTTGCTTGCGTTGATCGGCGCCCATGGATTTGAAGAGATCGAATACCAAACTCTCGGCTTCCGCCTGTTTCTTCAAGCGTGCGGCCCGGGCGAGGGCCAACGGCGACAGTGGACTGCCCGGGGGGATGACCGCACCGATGGCCAGTGCGGTGGCCGAAGCCCCGAGGACGCGGAGGAAGTCCCGCCGGCCGAAACTGTTGGGTTCATTGGAACAGTCCGGGCAGTCGAGGGAGAGTCGCTTGGCCATGATCGGCTCCGGGAGAGAGGAGGCGGGAAGGCGAACAGATTTTCTGCCGTCATCCACTACGCTACCATGTTTTGGATCGGGATGTGTGCGAACGATTATTCGGGCGGGGTGTCCTCGCCCCAGGAATTCGGCGGGACGCCGGAGGCACCCAGGAATCCGGCGGTGACGCCGACTAGCGATCCGGCGAGGACACCGACCAGGAAATCCGGCGGGACGCGGGATGTACCGGTGAACAGACGGAAGGGTAAAATCGGTGGCACATCCAAGTGGGTGGACAATCAGAATATCTCCGTGCGCTGGAAGCCCTCAACTAGGATTCATTAACGATTGTCTCACGCTCTCGAAAGGGATTCTCATGCACCGCGTACTCGCCCCGTGGCTGTGTCTCACGATCTTCGGCTCAGGTTTATCGGCCGCAGAGCTACCGGCGTTCGATTCGAAGGCCGACATCACCTTTCCGGTCTGCTCGGCCGTGGTGGACATCTCGAAACCACCGTATTCCGCGAAAGGGGATGGCACCACCGACGACACGGCGACGATCCAACGTGCCCTCTTCGACGTGATGGGCCAGCACAAAATTCTCTACTTTCCCAATGGCACGTACCTCATTTCCAAACCGCTGGTCTGGTCGAAGAAGAATAGCGCGAAGCAAGACGCCTGGGGTTTCAATTTCCTGCAAGGGCAGAACACCGCGAAAGTCATCGTCCGGTTGAAGGACAAAACATTCACCGACGCGAAAGCCCCACAAGCGATGATGTGGTGCGGCGGCTTCGGCTCGGCCGATTGGTTCCACAACTACAT
>JAYSYJ010000327.1:0-8559 GCA_043727675.1 Fimbriiglobus sp. | reverse complement strand
AGCTCGGCGTGTGCCGCCACTTGGTCTCCTCGAACGAGAGCCGCACTGGCCATATTCGCCCGCATGGCTGCCAAATCGCGCCGGCGCATCAAGTTGTCTGGTTCTATGGCCACGAGTTCTTCGTGGAGTTCGACCGATTCGCGATCCAATTCCCGAATGGCTTCGAATTGGTTCGCGCCCCACATTACGATCCGCAACGTATTCAAACTTTTGGCCAATGTGGTTTTGGATGAAAAATCACCGGAGTTTGCGGCGACTTCTTCGCGGGCCATTTGAACCGCTTTTCGCAGGCTGGCTTCGGCTTCGTCCCATTGGCCGAGGTCGCGCTGAATCAGTCCCAGACTGATGGCCGTGTGGATCGCCGGGCGCCGCAGTGTGGAATCGGCCGATTCCAACGCCAGCATTTGACTGTAGAATTTGGCGGTGTCCGCCAAGATTTCCCGCCGTTGCGGTTGCAATTGCGGATCCTTCAACAAACCTTCGTCCATGACCCGGACGTAAAAACGATCCACTGCCGCCCGCGCTGTGGCCAAGTGCTGCTCGGCGCGTTCCCGCTGTTTCGCTTCGGCGTGCACCGATTGCTCGGCGGCGCGGCGGCGCTCCTCCGCCAAGTCGGCGCTCGCCGCAGCGCGGCTCCAACCCAAACCGGACGCGACCGCACCGCTAATCGTGATGGCGAGTATTACCACCGGCAACGGGTTCCGCCGCATCCAGCGCACGGCGCGTTCGACTCGGCCGATGGGTCTGGCCGCGATCGGTTTCCCGAGTGACCACCGTTCGAGGTCGTCCGCCAATGCGGCCGCCGTGGAATAGCGGCGGTTCGGTTCGCGGGCGGTGGCTTTCAGACAGATGGTCTCGAGGTCTTTGGGGATTTTGCTGTTGAAGCGGCGCGGCGATTCCGGATCGTCGATCCCACGTTGACGGATGATTTCCAGTGGCGCGCCGCGGAAGGGAATGGTGCCCGCCAAGCATTCGTACAGCGTGACACCCAAGCTGTAAATGTCGCTGCGCTCATCGAGAGATTCCGGCGAAGTCGCCTGCTCGGGGGACATAAATTCCGGAGTTCCCACGATGGCGCCTTCGACGGTCAACCCATCCGATTGCACTCCGCGGGCGAGGCCGAAGTCGGTCAGTTTCGCCCGGCCGTCGGAACTGTCGAGAAGAATGTTGGCCGGTTTGATATCCCGATGGAGAATGCCGGCCGCGTGAAGAGCCGACAAACCCAACGCGACTTCGCGGATGATCGATGCGGTTTGGGATGGCGGTAACATTTCGTTTTTCAAGCGCGCTCGCAGTGTGCCTCCCGCGATCAACGGCATCACCAAGTACGGTCGGCCGGCGGTGGTTCGCCCCGTGGAATAGACCGGGATCAAGTGATCGTGGCGCACGCCGGCCGCCGCTTGGACTTCCCGTTGGAAGCGCTCCAATTGGTGAGAGTCGGCAATGCTCGAGAGAATTTTCACCGCCACTCGGCGCGAGAGCGACAAATCCCGGGCGCTGTACACCGCACCCATGCCACCGCGGCCGACCTCGGCTTCGAGAGCGAACCCATCGATGCCGATTTCGGTTGCGATCGAATCGGTTTCGGCAGGGATTGTTTTGGCGTTCCCTTCGGTTTCGACGAGCGATTCAATGCGACGGCGCAACGCTTCGGGAAATGCTACCGGGGTCGGTGCGAGGGCGATGGCGGCAATCCCGCGCAGTTCCAGCAGTGGATCCGATGCGTCTTCACTTGGCATTTCTGATTCAACCTTCGCCGAACGGGAATCCATCCATCAATAAACGAACATGTTCCGACACGATTTTCAAAGCCCGACTCTTCGCCACATAGACCCAATCGACCGATTGGCCGAACTCGGCGGCGACTTCGGTTACCGGACGATTGTTCGCCCAGACTTGCAAGAACGCTTGCCAAGTTTGCGGTTCGAACTTCCCTCGGCTTCGCTCCAGAGCCACCCGCAACACCCGGGTTTGGAACGCGTTCGACCACTCCGCATCGGCCTCGGCGTCCACCGAATGCTCGAGAAACGACGGATCGGTCGCCAATTCTTTCCGACGGCCATTATCGCGCCGGTACCGGGACACTTCGAACCGGATGACGGTTCCCAGCCAATCGCGGAATCGGCCTTTCTCCGGTTGGTAATGAAACGACGGGAGTGCCGCGAGCAAGCGCACGAACACCAGTTGGGTCACATCGTCGCAATCGGGATCGGTGATCCCCCGTCGGCAGACGTCCCGGTAGACCAGCTCCCCGTAGACCTCGACGAATTCCTCCCAAGCCGCACGATCTTTTGGATCCGCAAGGCGGGCCAGCAAACTGCCCCGGGTCAACGGCGGTAGATCCGACATGGAAAGATAACCCAAGGAGATTAGAACCTTGCACACGTTACCACGATCGCCGTCGGCAACACAATCAAAGTGTCGGTTCTCAGTCGAAAAGCAACAATCCCCGGAAAGTCGCGCAAGATTCGGACGCCGCCGGGTAACTGAACCTCCGGAAGAGTCTTCGTATGAAAAGCTAATCCGGAGTTGGATCATGCCGTGGTACTGGATGTTCGGAAACGGTCGGTTGAAACGGGCTTTCAAACAGGCTCGCACGTCCCTGTCCGTTCAGCGTCTCGAAGAGCGGATCACCCCGGCTACGGTCGAAACGATCCGCAATTTTTTAGCCTTCGACCCGACCTTCGCCGGTGGCGTCCGGATCGCAACCGGCGATGAAAATGGCGATGGGGCGTCCGACATCATCGCTGCCGCCGGGCCTGGGGCCACACCCCATGTGAAAGTGTTCGACGGCCGCACCCTCACCGAAATCCGGAGCTTTCTCGCCTACGGTGACGACTTCCGCGGCGGGATCAGCGTGGCGGCCGGCGATGTCAATGGCGATGGCACGGCCGATATCATCACCGGCTCCGGCGCGGGCAGCGCGGCCCACATCAAAGCCTTCGACGGCAAAACCGGCTTGGAAATCCGCAGCTTCACCGCATTTTCTCCTTCATTCCTCGGTGGGGTGAATGTCGCGGCCGCAGACGTAACCGGCGATGGTATCGCCGACATCATCGCCGGGGCCGGAGCGGGTGGCGGCCCGCAGGTAACGGTGTTCGATGGCAAAACAGGGGCCGAAGTTCGAAGCTTTTACGCGTTCGATTCGACCTTCTTCGGCGGCGTCAACGTTTCGGTGGGCGACGTGACCGGCGACGGTGTCGCCGACATCATCGCGGGGGCCGGAGCAGGTGGTGGCCCGCACGTGAAGGTGTTCGATGGCAAGACGGGGGCCGAAGTCCGAAGCTTTTACGCATTCGATTCGAACTTCTTCGGCGGTGTCAGCGTTTCGACGGGCGACTTGAACGGCGATGGCGTTGCCGAGATATTTGCGGGTGCCGGGCCGGGTGGTGGGCCGCACATCAAGGTGTTCGATGGCAAAACCAATGTGGAACTCCGGAGCGAGTTCGCGTTCGACCCCGAATTCGCCGGGGGGGTGAATTTCACGGCCGGTGATCTCAGCCACGATGGCATTCCCGATTTGGTCGTCAGTGCCGGGACTGGTGCCGGGCCACACATCAAAGTATTCGACATCGGCCTAGACCTAATGCTGCCCCCGCCTCCTCTGCCCCTGCCGCCTCTGCCCCTGCCACCGCCGCTTCCGCCGTTGACCGGCAATTTCCCCTCCGATTTGGCCGGTTGGAGCCGCTCGATCCTCGGCGGCACCGAGCCGCAAACCGGCACCATCGCCGTATCGAATGGGGTGTTGAGCCTCAGCGAAGGAAATTCGTTTCGAGTGGGGATCAGCGAAACCTTCACCGTTCCCACCACTCCGACGTCCGTCCAGATTACCTTCGAAGCACCGCATTTCGATTCGACGAGCGTCGGTAAAATTCGGGATGCCTTCGAGATCGCCGTACTCGACGCGACTGGCCGACCGTTGGCTCTGCCTATCGGTGCCGATCGGGATGCTTCGTTCAACTGGTCCGAACAACTCGCGCCGGTGTTCGCTCCGGGCACTTCGGGAAACACCACCACGGCCACGATCAATCTCTCCGCGTTGCCGGTGGGAACCGCTGCGCAGTTGGTACTCCGGTTGGTAAACAACGACACCGACACCGGCACCTTCGTGCGGGTCACCCGGGTCGATTTCATGGCGGCAACCGAAACGGCCCCAGCGGGAATTCCGGCCGCAGTCGCGCGAGTCCGCGCCGTTGGTGCACCCAATCTCACGGCGCTCACCGACGTGACCCCGAGTACCACCGTCGACTACGGCCGCACCACGTTGAACGAAGACCGCACGATTCTCACCACCGATGCGCGGATTCGGAAC
This sequence comes from Fimbriiglobus sp., assembly GCA_043727675.1. Lineage (GTDB taxonomy): Bacteria > Planctomycetota > Planctomycetia > Gemmatales > Gemmataceae > JALHQU01. The sequence goes on along the minus strand of JAYSYJ010000327.1, from coordinate 4,247 downwards.
ACGGGCAGCTACGCCTTCTCCGGACGGACCGTGTTGGTCATTGGTAATCTTTCCGATGCCTCCGTGGGCGTGCTGAACCCCGATGGATACACGGCCGACGGCCGGGCCTATTTCGACATCACACCCGAGATGAACGGTGTTGCCCTCGCGGCCGGGCAATCGACCAATGCACGGCCATTGCAATTCACCAATCCGAACCGGGAACGCTTCACCTACGACCTGCAAGTCCTTGCCGAGTTGAACCACAATCCCGTGTTCACGGGCGCACCGGTCACCCTCACATCTGTCGGGCAGAGCTACAGCTATGGGGCGAAAGCCATCGACGCGGACGGCCCTACTGTGTCGTATTCTATCGTCGCCGGGCCGACGGGGATGACCATCAATGCGGCCACGGGAGCGGTGAATTGGGTGCCAACTGCGGGCGATGTGGGCAATCATTCCGTGCGGATTCGTGCCACCGATCCACTCGGCGGCACGGTCGAGCAGAGCTACACGCTCACCGTTCGAGACGATATTCCGAACCGCCCGCCGATCATCACGAGCACGCCGAACACGGACGCCACCGTTGCCGGGTCGTGGACGGTGAGCACTGTCAGAACCGGTTCCACGCCGACGGGAATCGCTGCCGGGAATTTTGGCACGGGTCAACCTTCCGTGGTCACGGTGAACTCCGGCGATCAGACCGTTAGTGTCGCCGGTGGCATCGGCGCCGGGCAGTTCCTGCCCGCGAACAACTTCCACGTCGGCGAACCGGCACCGAACGGCCGGGTGTTACAAAGTGGGACGCCGATTGACATCGGCCTGCCGAAGACGGTCCCGGGAGGTGACTCGCAATCGATCGACGCCCCGCAGCAGGCCGACCTGAACGGCGATGGCACCCTCGATTTTGTCATCCCGGCACGCAGTGCTGTTCAAAAAGGTAACGATACTGTTTACTCCCAGTTCGTTTCCGTCACGCTCAACAATGGCGACGGCAGCTTTGCTGCGCCGCAGCTCCTGTCGATCGAGAACACAACGAACTCTCAGTTCGCCTTTTACTATTTCACGACTGGCGTGCAACTCCGCGACTTTACCGGCGATGGCAAGCTCGACATCGTGGCGATGTACCGCTACGACGGCTATCAAGGTAGTACGGGTGGCCCGAACGAAAAGAATCAACTCCTGTTCTGGCGCGGGCACGGCGACGGAACCTTCGATCCGCTCGTCCGTACCGATACCGGCAGCAATATCGGCACGGTCCGCAGTGCGGACTTCAACTCCGATGGCAAAGCCGACTTGCTGGTCGAACGCTCGAATCAGGCGATGGGGGTGATGTTCGGCAACGGCGATGGCACCTTCAGCGCGTACACGAACGAATTCATCGCCCCGCGAAACGGCGGCTATTTCTCGGCACCGGCCATCGCCGATCTCGACGGCAAAAACGGCCTGGACTTGGCCATCGGCTACGACGCCGCCGGCACCAACATCGAAACCTATCTGAACGATGGCACCGGCGTCTTCACCCGATCGACCACCTTGGGTACTCGGCAAGTGAGTTCGGGTTTCAACCGAGTGAATGTGGTCGCAGGCGACTTCAACAGCGACGGCACAACCGATCTTTTCTACACGACCGCGTCCAATACATCGGGTGATCGCGCGGGCCTCGGTGTGTACCTCGGGGCAGGCGATGGCATTGGCTACACCTACGTCGACCCGACTTCGGGCGGCACCTCCGGGCGGACCATCGTTGGCGACCCGTACAACGCAGAACCCGCGACGCCCATTGACCTGAACGGCGACGGCAAGCTGGACATTTACTTCGGGCATGTCTGGAACGGTTCCACCGGCGGCACCACACGGGGCGTCGAAGTCGGGCTGAACAATGGTGATGGCACGTTTCGTTTCACATCATATGTGATCGGCGATGCGACGAGCGAAGTGGCGGGCGGCCTCATCTCCGACTTCGCCGTTCGTGCCGGCGACTACAACCGAGATGGAATGATCGATCTGGTCGTGGGGACTACTGTGTCCGGTGGCAGTAGTCGCAACGTCGCCCAGCTGACGGTACTCTGGGCCACGGCCCCCGGGGTGTTCAATGCGCCAGTTCTGAAAACTCTCTTGGCCAACTCGTTCCGCGTTGCCAGTCCCGCAGTCGGTTTGGTGGGCGACGTCAACAACGATGGCATCCAGGACATCGTGACCGGCGCAACCTACGGCGGTGTGTTTTACACGAGCCTCGGCAATTCGGATGGTAGCTTTGGCGACCCACAAATCGCCCTGAACTTTCCGGGGCAAGCCATCGGTGGATTCCTTGCCGATCTGAACCACGACGGCAAACTGGACCTCGTTTGGAACAAGTTTTACCAAGGGCCTAACTACAGTTTGGATGCTGGAATCCACGCGGCCCTGGGTAATGGCGACGGTACGTTCACGAACACGTATTATCAGTCGCTGGGGAATTACAGCGGCTTTGGCATAGTTTTGCCGGGCGATTTCAACGGCGATGGCTACACCGATTTCGCCGCCTCTGCACCATCCAATTACGGGTACAGCAACGGCTTCCAAAGTGTGTTCCTTTACAACCCGGCCTCCCCGGGCACGTTCACGCAAAGCTACCTCGATGTGATCCCGGCCAGCAGTAGCGACAACGTCTACCGCAAAAGTTTCACCGCGGGTGATTTCAATGGCGATGGCATCCTCGATCTCGTGAGAGTGTTTCCGAAGGATGGGAGCAACCAAACGCCGATCCAGCTTCAGTACTATCAAGGCAAGGGCGACGGCACGTTCCTGGATCCGACCAGCACGTCAATTCTTAACACGAATACCAATGCTCAATTCCCGAAGTGGCTAGCGGCAGGCGACCTCAACAATGATGGCAAAGTGGATCTGATTCTGACGAGCGATTACAACATCATGTCCGTCTTCCTCGGCAACGGCAACGGCACATTTGCAACACCCACGGACTATGCCGCCGGTGCGACATTTGCCGATTACGGCCAACTCTACCTGAAGGACTTCAATCGTGATGGCAAGCTCGACTTGGTGAGCATCGGCGATGGCTACGGGGCTTACAGCCAAAACTACATCAGCGTGCGGCAAGGCAAGGGTGATGGCACCTTCGGGCCGGAGGAGCGATACAGCGGCAGCTACCGACTGACGAGCCTCGGCTTGGCCGACTTCAACACCGATGGCAAAACCGACCTCATCGGAACGGACTTTTACGGAACGAGCGGCATCGTCTACACCGGCACCAAGCCGGGCCTCGCGGGTGTGACGAATGCGGATGTCAACGGGGACGGCAAGAAAGATCTGCTGGCCATCAAGTTCGCCAACGACCACCTCAAAGTGCTGCTGGGTAAGGGCGACAACACCTTCAACCGCAAGGCCGATGTGCTGGTCGGCCGCGGGCCGGTGGCGCTCGCCACTGGGGACTTCAACGGCGATAGCAAACTCGATGTGGTGACCGCGAACCGCACCGATAAGAGCGTGAGCGTACTTCGCGGCCTCGGCAACGGAACCTTCAACCGCACCGATATCTTCGTCGGCGGTACCCCGGTGGCAATCGCGGTGGGCGATCTCACCGGCGATGGCAGGCCGGACATTCTCGTGGCGGACGATGGCTCGAACACGGCGTATTTACTGGTGAACAACGGCACCGGGTTCGATGCGCCCATCACCCTGCCACTCGGTGATAAACCGAACGCTGTGATCATCGCCGACGCCACTGGGGATGGCATCGCCGATGCCATTTTCACACTGCCCGGCAGCAAACGGATCATGATTCTGCCCGGGTTGGGCCACGGCACCTTCGGCATCCCGATTTACGTGACACTTCCCTCGGTACCCGGTGGAATCGCCGCGGGAGACTTCAACGGCGATGGCAAACTCGACTTGGCCGTGACCTTCCCGGCCGAGGGCCGCGTGGGAGTGCTGTACGCCCGCGGTGGTGGACTTTTCGCCAAACCGCAGATGATCCAAGTCGGTGCGAATCCGACGGCGATTTCCGCACAGGATGTGGATGGTGATGGCCGAATCGATTTGCTCGTGGCCAACGCCGGGGATGGCACGGCGAGCGTGATCTACAACAAGTACGACCCGACCCAACTCTACCGCTACACCGTCGCGGCGACCGACCCCGATGGCAACCCGGTGACGTTCGACCTCGCGGATGCCCCCGGTGGGATGATCCTCAATCCGACGACGGGTGAAATCGTTTGGGCACCCACGACGGACCAACTCGGAACGAACACCGTAACCGTGCTCGCATC
>JAYSYJ010000326.1:0-2805 GCA_043727675.1 Fimbriiglobus sp. | reverse complement strand
CAAGAGGCTTCGTACTTTCTGCGGTGTCAAAGGCGGCTGATCCATCGTGGTGATCGGCTTCCCCTTCGCAGGTTCGGGCAACATCGGGTGCAATTCCGCGAGTTGGAGCAAGCAGGCCCCGTACGAATACCAGTACCCTTCTTTCAACGCGGCTTCGTGCCGGTACCTCAGTTCCGTCAATTCCTCGCGTGTCAACCGACAGGGTGCGGCCACGTCGGCCTTTCTGTCGAGCGCTGGCTGGGTCAGGTCGACACCGAACGACTTCCGGATGAACTCATCCAACGATTTTGTCAAAGCGGAATCGTAAAAGGGCCACGCTTTGTGCTCTCCCAATTTGTTCGGTTGCCACTGCTGACGGGTCAATTCCCATTCGCTTCGGAACGACTGTTCGCGCCGGCGCCATTCGTTCAAGAGTTGCGTGCTTTCTACGACCGAGGCCACGGACTTCAGTGCTTTCTGTTGGCTCGGTGGGAGCGATTCACGCCAGAGCCGTTCGCGCACCCGCAGCACGGCGTCGAGACGTTCGCCACCGTTGGGCGCTGCCAAGATTTCCTTGCGGCTGCTATCCGGAAGTCGGTCGAGCCAGGCGGCGTAGGTTTCGAGCATACGCCGGTAAGACGCTCGTTCCGGCACGGGTAGTTCGTTCAATTCTCGGTACAGGTTGCGCAATTGAAGTCGGCGGGCCGGTGCGTAATTCTGGAACTGCTCGATCAATTTCTGTTGGGCCACCAACGAGACGGTTTCCCGTGGCTCGTTTGTCGCTGGGATCGCGGACGATCCGGTACCCTCGTCAAAAATGTCTGCTTGGCGGAGCAGCTTGAGAAAGTCAAAATCATCGACGCCCAGTAAGTACGGCAGATCGTGGATGAGTGGCAGATCGGCTTGGTCGAACTTCTCGGCTTCCGGCACGGGGTTCCAATAGCTTCGGGCCAACGAATGCCCGAAGTAACCAGCGGCGCCCACGGCGACTAAAGCCGACGCCCACAGTAGCCATTCGGGCCAACGCTTCCGCCCGAGGCTCGGAACGCTCGGCACCATTGTTGAGGAGGAAGTCACTGGGTGCAAGCGCGTCAACGTCCGCGTGGTGAACGAGGGGCTTGGTTCCGGCTTCGGCAAGTAGTCGAGCAGATCGTAGGTCTTCTTGTATTCGTCCGCTTTGACGCGCATGGCGGGGTCAACACCGATTTTGGATTCCACAGTCCGCGAGGCGTCGGCACCCAATTCGCCATCGAGGTAGGCGATCAGTTCCGGATCGTCGGATTCAGGATCGTCGGTCGGTTTCATGGTTCACTCGTGACATCGTCGTCGTCCGCTGGCGGCTCGACGCCATCCATGTAAATGTAAGGTTGCAGTGCCTCGCGCAGCTTGGCCCGTGCGCGGCTCAGTAGCGATTTCACCCCTTTGGTCGTCAGCCCCATCACTTCGGCGATCTCGGCGTAATTCATGTCTTCGAACTTATTCAACACCACCGCGACCCGTTGCCGCTCGTTCAAATCGTCGAGTGCTCGGCGAACCACGGCTGCAAGTTCTTCTTGTTGGAGGCGCTGCGTCGGCGGGACGCTCCGATCGGGGGTCCGTGGTTCACCCGGCCGCGACCCTTGAAAGTTGGAATCGCACACGTCCAACGGCACCGCCGCCCGCCGGCGTTTATCGCGGATGGAATTCAACGCCAAGTTATTCGCGATGGTGAACAGCCACGTCGAAAACTTCGCTTTGGGAGTGTATTTGTGCCGCGTCCGGTAGACCCGCAAGAATACTTCCTGGGCCAAATCTTCGGCTTCGGTGGCATGCCCGACGATGTGGCCCATGATCCCGACGAGGCGGTGTTGGTAGCGCTCGACCAGCTCGCCGAATGCGCTTTGATCGTCGGCGCGGACTCGCAGCATGAGCCGGATATCCGGATCGCGGAGGGCCATCATGGTGCTGGTCTGTCCGGTCATTCGCCGTGCGATCCGGATGGACGGGGGGTTAAGGTTTCGGCGCCTGTTCGGCTTGGCGCCGCAATTGACCGCAAGCGGCATCGATCTCGGATCCTTTGCGCTTCCGCACTTTCACACTGACGCCCGCCTTCTCCAACTCGCTGATGAAACTGTTCAAGTCGAGGTCGCTGGGCCGACGGTATTGTAGCCCCTCCACGTCGTTCCACGGGATGAGATTCACATGAGCCTTGCGGCGACGGAGCAGCGTGGCGAGCTGCCGACCGTGCACCGCTTGATCGTTCATCTTCCCCAGCACCACGTATTCGTACGTCACTTGCCGGCCGGTCTTCTCAAAGAAGTAATCGGCGGCCGCGAGGATTTCGGGGATGCCCGTCTTCTCGTTCGTCGGCACGATTTGCGTCCGCAGGGCATCGTTCGGGGCGTGCAACGACACGGCCAAATGGTACTGCTTGCCGAGGTCGGCGAGTTGGCGAATCTTCGCGGGCAGGCCCACCGTGGAAATGGTGACATGCCGTTGACCGATGCCCAACCCCTCCGGATCGCCGGCCACCGCCAAGGCTTGAATCAGACTGTCGAGGTTGGCCAGCGGTTCGCCCATGCCCATCACGACGATGTGCGTGAGCCGCTCCTCGGGCCGTGTCAAATTCCGCAGCAGAATCAACTGCTCGAGCATCTCGCCGACGGTTAAGTTGCGGGCCACGCCTTCGAGTCCGCTGGCGCAGAAGACGCAGCCCATCCCGCATCCGACCTGAGTACTGATGCAGGCCGTGTGCCGGCCGTCGTCTTGGATCAGCACGCACTCGATGAGCTTGTCGTCGGCGAGCCGGAGCAGAAGTTTGTGCGTCCGATCCCCGGCGACGAGGTG
>JAYSYJ010000325.1:0-8624 GCA_043727675.1 Fimbriiglobus sp. | reverse complement strand
GGGTTGCCCGGTGAGACCTTAGCAACCCGAACTCAAAAGAATCGCCGAGACGGGTTCTTTCCGAAGGAAACGGCGAGTTTTTCAACACCCTGCTAGATCATTTTCACGCACCTGCGAAGAATGTTGCACCGTGGTCATCCGTAGGATCGACCTGGATCGTCGCGATGATGAGATCGCTCAATCAAACTCTACCAGCCCTCGGTTTCCGGGCCTTTGCCCATGTCTACCTTGGCCACATGGTCGAAGCCGATATTGCCGAGTTCGAAATGCAACAGGCCTCAGAGGGTTGGGAAAACGCGAGCTCGGGTGGTTTGGCAACGGCCGTGGCACCTGCTCCGCAGCTTACCTTCTCGCCGCAATACCCGGACGTATTCGAAGTCCAGATTCGAGACACCAAAAAGGGAATGACACTCGTAGCGGTGATCGAGGTCGTCAGCCCGACCAACAAAGATCTGGAAGAAACTCGCCTAAAACTCAAAATGAAATGCTTGGGGTTTTTGCAAATCGGGGTCGGAGTCGTACTCGTCGATCCCGTCACAAATCGCTCGGCCAATTTGCACAACTTGATCATGGCCGAGCTCGGTGGCAAAAAGTCTCCGCGATTGCCCAACACTCCGACGTACGTGTCGTCTTACCGTCCTATCGGAGTCGAAGACGACCCTATTTTGCAAGTGTGGCCGTACGAAGCCCGCATCGGTGAACCGATCCCGTCGGTGCCGTTGCCGCTCAAATGCAACCCGCTCACCATGATCGATCTCGAAGGAACCTACCTCGAAGCACTGGCCGACAACGGATTCACGGAAGCCGATTTCCGCGGAACAGCCTGATTCACTCGCGGACTTCGGAATCGCGCCAGTCCGTCAAGAACATATGACCGGGCTTATGCGTGATGGCGAACGGTGGCTTTGCTCGCATCAAAACGGCTTGCGGAGTCACCCCACAGGCCCAGAAGACCGGCACTTCACCAGGGCGGACATCGACACTTTCACCATAATCTGGTTTTGACAAATTCGTAATACCCAGCACGGCGGGATCGCCAATGTGGACGGGTGCCCCATGGGCGAGTCGGAAGGGTTTGCAAATCGTCGTGGTCTCCAACGCCTGTGCTGGCAGCATCGGCCGCATCGATACCACCATCGGGCCATCCAATCGACCCGCTGGTTGGCAGGCGAGATTCGTGCGGTACATCGGCACGTTGCGGTTCTGTTCGATGTGGCGCACGGGCAAGCCAGCTTCGAGCAACGCAAACTCGAATGTGAACGAACAGCCAATCAGAAACGACACCAAATCGTCGCGCCAGTAGCGTTCCACGTCGGTCGGCTCATCGACACAATTCCCGTCGACGAAGACACGGTAGCCGGGCAGATCGGTGCGCAGGTCGCTTCCGAGCGCGACCGATTTCGCCTCCGGACTACCGACATCGGTGACGTCGAGCAGCGGGCAGGGCTTCGGATTCCGATGACAGAAGAGCAAGAATTCAAAGGCCCAGTCGGCAGGCAACATCACGAGGTTCGCTTGCACGAATCCGTAGGCCAGCCCCGATGTCGGCTTGGTGAATTGCCCACTCCGGCAAGCGTTTCGAACTTCGGCGGCCGTCGATTGCGCGTTCATTCAAGATTCCAGAATGCGTTGGATGGCAATCAGCGGCCGGCTGTATTCGTCCCAGCTCAGTCCATCGACCGTCGCCGTTTGTTGGCCGGTCACCCCATCGACGAGCGGGCCCGCCCTCACCATCGCTTCGAGGATGGCCAATTCCCGGTCGGGGTCAAAGAGTTCAGCCGGCGGTTTCACGCCACGAAGGACGAAGATCCCGGCGGCAAGGGCATACGCTCCCCAGTTACTGACCCCCGCGACAATGAGGTGATCCGTCGGTACTCGGCAATGGATGAGGTCGCCATTCGGGATGTTCTTGACGATGGTTTCATGAGAAATCTTCCCCATGCCGATTTCGTTGCCGCCGTCGCCGATACCGATGGTTTTCCATTGAAGAAGTTCACCGTCATTCCGGGTGAAACAATGATGAGCAGGAAGAATCAGATCGGTGATGTCGGTGCCACGCATCGTGTAACAACGACCATCGCTTGTTGGGCCAACCCGTTCGAGTGCAATGCAATGTATTTGTGGGCAGAGGCCGGTATCGAACGATTTTATCCAACTTCCCCAGAGAGCATCATCATGAGGATTGTTCCTCACGATGTTCTCCTTTGGAATTCCTCCCAAGCTGACCCCGGTTTCAATTGCATGGAAAGCACCGAAGTCAGTCAGAGGAAGGACTGCTATGCCCAGGTGAAAAAACGCGCGGGCGAGGAACACAGCTCCGAGTGGGCCATCCGTTTCAAACCTCGGTGGATCAACCGAAGGGATAATAAATCCGGTCACTAAGAATATCACTGGAGCCATCTCATTCGCGATACTCCGACAAGCTCGCTCGAAATCCCCCGCAGTCGCTGTGAACAAATTATCGACCGGATCGCGGGCCAATCCCCGGTTGCCAGGGTCGGTCTGCACCACCGCCAGGATCGCCGCGAGCTTCTCAATATTCGTCATTTTTTCGCCCCCGGATTCAGCAGGTAGGCGAAACGGCCCTTCCACTCTTGTGGCACCTCGGCCTTTAACGTGATCGGTTCGTGCAGAATCGGATGTAGGAATGTCAGCGACCGAGCGTGCAAGCCGATCCCGTTACCAAAGAGCTGCGTGCCACCGTACTTCGAGTCCGCAAATATCGGCGCTCCACGCGACGACAACTGTACGCGAAGTTGGTGCTTACGCCCAGACAGTGGACGGAGCTCCAGTAACATTAAGCCACCGTGCCGGGCTTTGACCTCGTATCCGGTGCGGGCCTGTTTAGCACCCTCTGTGTCGGCGGGAACTACCCGCACCAGTCGTGCGGCTTCATCGTGGAAGAGCCAATCATCAAGGGTGCCCCAGTCGCCCCAGACGAAGCCCTTTGGCTTTGGTGGTGCTTCCCGGGCGACGGCCCAGTAAACTTTCTCCACCGCCGACTCACGGAACTGCTCGCTCAGCCGGCTCGCGGCCTTGCTGGTTTTGGCGAAGAGCAGCGACCCGCTCGTCGGTTTGTCGAGTCGATGGACGATGCCGAGAAAGACGTTGCCGGGCTTGCCGTACTTTTCTTTGATGTACGCCTTAGCCAGCCGATCCACGGTCTCTTCGGTGCCGTTGAAGTGCGTCGTCGGCCATCCGGCGGGTTTGTTCAACCCGAGGCAGTGATTGTCCTCGTACAAGATGTCGAGCAACTCGGCGAAGCTGGCCATGAACACTCCGAACCGACCGGTTCAACAAGAGTCTATAATAAGATTTCATACAAGAACGACCGCCATCGGAGCCGCTCCACCATGCTCATTCCGAAGGTGAAGGTCGCCATTCTGGGTGGCTCCGGGTATACCGCCGTCGAGCTGATGAAGCTACTGTTGCGGCATCCGTTTGTGGAGATTGCCGCGGTGACATCTCGGCAAGAACCGGGCAAACCAGTCTCGGCGGATCACCCCATTTTGTTCGGTCGGCTCGATCTTCCGATGGAGAATTTCGACCCGAACGCGTTGAAGGCGAAGGGCGTGACCTGCGTCTTCGGTTGCCTGCCGCATGGGGCGAGTGCCGAGGCCATCGCACCGCTGATGGAACTCGGAATGCGCGTCGTCGATCTCAGCGCCGATTATCGGTTGGCGAATCCCGAGGAGTACCAACAGTGGTACGGCCAGCAACACCACGATCTTAAAAACCTCAAACACGCCGTCTACGGTCTGCCCGAATTCTTTCGCGAACGCATCCGCACAGCCCAACTCGTGGCCAACCCCGGTTGCTATCCGCAGACGGCCATTCTGGGGTTGGCTCCGCTGATTCGCGAAGACCTCATTGACCGGCAATCGATCATCATCGACAGTAAGAGCGGGATCAGCGGCGCCGGCCGGACACCCAAGCTGGCGACGCTTTACCCCGAGTGCAACGAGAACTTCTCGGCGTACAGCGTCGGTGTCCACCGGCACACACCAGAGATCGAACAGGCCCTAGCCCACTTCGCTGGGGAGCATTTCGAGGTGTTGTTCACCCCGCACCTCACGCCGATGGATCGGGGGATCTTCAGCACCATCTACACAACGCCAAAAACGACTGTGACAGAAACCGGCTTATTGGAACTTTACCGAAAAACGTACTCCGGTGAACCGTTCGTGCGAGTACGGAGCACGCTTCCGACGACGAAAGATACCGCTCATACGAACTTCGTCGATCTGGCAGTGCGTGTCGTGCGTGGGCGGATCGTCGTGCTCGCCGCCGAGGACAACTTAGTGCGCGGTGCCAGCGGGGTGGCGGTACAAAACTTCAACATCATGCACGGCTTCGATGAACGCTTGGGGTTGGGCTGATGGACGACGCCGACGAACGCGAAGCGTTCCTGAACGCGATCTTCGACGCCCCGGCCGATGATCTGCCCCGGCTCGTCTTCGCGGACTGGCTCGATGAGCACGGGGAAACCGACTGGGCCGAGTTGATCCGAATCCAGTGCCAGCGCCTGCAAGTTGGCGAGCGCGAAAAAGAATTGGTCGGACGATTTGCGCTGGGTACGGCTCTCGAACGCGGGTTCCGTGTGCAATCGAGGATGGCGATCTCAGCCGAGATTTTGGCGGATCCTGTCAAACTCCGGTTGAACGCCATCCGCAATCATCCGGAGTGGTACGGAGCCACGGAATTGAAAATCGCCGGTGGACTGATCCAAAGTGGCAAGCCGATTCAGACGATCCTCACAAGCCCCGTCACAGCGCGGATCGCCCAACTCGACCTCAGCGGTTCGCTCTTGGGCTTCAATGATTTGTCGTCCGAAGATGGCAGCGAAGTCACGGCGCTCGCTCTGCTCCGCGAGTATGAATACCGACCGGTGGTGACGGTGCAGGCGGTTGAAGCGCTGGTCAATATGCGCGAAGCGCGGCGGTTGACTCACCTCGATTTGCGGAACAACGACCTCGACAACGACGCGGCACGGGCCATCGTGAATTCCAAGAATCTCATCCGCTTGCGATCACTCCACATGTTCGACGGCAATCAACTCCGCGGCCGGACTTGGCAGCAATTGCTCGAGCGATTTGGCCCCGAGGTGGTGCAGTAAATGTCTGAGCACGGAGCTTTTCTGAGTGCGATTCTGGAGCGGCCTGACGACGATCTGCCACGGTTGGTCTACGCCGATTACTTGGACGAAACCAACGATCCCGACCGGGCCGAGTTCATTCGCGTGCAGATCGAACTGGCGACCCTGGACACGGATGACCCGCGTTCCGACCGGCTCGAACGGCTTGCGCAGGAACTTCAAAAAGACCGTGTCGAATGGCGTCTGCCCATCCGTGGCATCCAACGATTCCACCGCGGTTTTGTGGAGTCGATGGCGACGACGGCCGAGTGGCTCATCGGTGCGGAGCAGCCGGTTCTTCAGCTCGCCCCGATCCGGGAACTGCGGGTGATCAATGCGGATAACTTCATCCCCGATTTTGCGAACGTGCCGGGTCTGGATCGCATCGAGTCGCTCGACTTGCGGAACAACAGCTTCGGCACCCGGGATCGATTGGCCCGCTTCCTCGAACTCGCCCCGCTGACGAAGTTGAACCGGCTCCTGCTGCTGAACAACCAACTCTGGAGCGACGACGTCGAAGTCCTCGTGGCCAGTGACCGGGCGGCGCAACTGCGTTCGCTCGATCTATCGGGCAATGCCATCGGCAATGCTGGGGTTGCGGTGTTGGCACGAGCCGAGAAGTTGAGTGGATTGCAGACGCTGGTGCTGAGAAGCGACGAACTCGAATGGCGCGACCGAATTTTATTCGAAGGAGTCGAAGCGCTGGCGGCGTCGCGGACGTTGAACGAATTGCGTACGCTCGATTTGAGCAGCCACTTGATCGGCGAAGATGGAATCGCCGCACTGGCGAATGCAACGGGTTTGCAGAAATTGGAACGCGTCGGGGCGTCGTTCAACCGACTCGGCACCGGCGACGACCCCGATTTCAGTGCGTTTCTGAACGCCCCGATTCGTGAACCCATGCGGGTTTGGAATCTTGCGGGCAGCACCATCACTGGCCGGGCGGCGGAAGGGTTCGCGGTTTGGGATCACCTCGAAACGCTGACCGAACTGAATTTGGAGCAGTGCGAATGGGCGGTTGGTGCCCGCGAGATGCTCGCGGAATGCCCTTGGGCCGATAAGATGCGCCTCGGTGATCCCGTGTCCGGAGAACAAGCATGATCCGTTTCGGACTCGGTATTTCGCTCATCGCATTCGCAGTCAGCGCACGCTCGGCGGAGCCGGTGAAGTTGGGCTTGAAGAGTGAAACCGTCGAGTTTCCCGAAGCAATCGCCCAAGAGGTCCGACAGGAATTGACGACCGAGGCCTTCGCGATTCGGGACGGCGAAACGGCGGTGATGACGCTCTGGTTCCGAACGGAGATTCCCGCGAACGCGACGGCCGAACAAATCCGCAACGGGCTGACGTATCACGAGATCCCCGAAGGGACGCTCATCGGGGTTGTGACGTTCGAGCGGCTGTTTGTCGACTTCCGCAAGCAGGAGATCCCGCCGGGCACGTACACGTTGCGGATCGCGGTGCAACCCGACACGGGCGACCACAAGGATACCGCGCCGCACACCGATTTTTTGCTCCTCTGCCCTGCGAATGAAGACAAAAATGTCGAACCGTTGGAGCTGAAAGAATTGGTGAAACGGAGCATCAAAAGCACCGGCGGAGACCATCCCGGTGTGATGTTGCTATTCCCACATTTCGGCAAAGAAAAGGATGTGAAGTTGGTCGCCCAGTCGGACGGGGTGACGTGCTTGCAACTGAAACAAACGCTGAAGATAGACGGTGCCAAAAGGTCGCTCGGGTTTGCCATCGCCATCGCGGGCGTCAGCAAAAAACGCTAACTCTCATCGCCCGGTTAAGCGTCGATACAATTCGAAGTACGCTCCGATTGTCTGTTCCAAACGATACTGTTCAAACACCCGTTGGCGGGCATTCGCCCCGAGTCGTTCGATCAATCCGGGTTCTCGGAACAGTTTCACGATGGCTGCGCCGCATGCGTTCCCGTCGCCGCGTGGCACGAGCAAACCATCGATCCCAGCACGGACAATCTCTGGATTTCCGCCGACATTGGTGACCACCACAGGTAGCCCGGTGGCCATTGCTTCGAGCAATGTGAGCGAAGCCGCTTCGGAGACGCTTGTCAGGGCGAACGCATCGGCGGCACGCAGCACCTCGGCGACATCCCTGCGGATGCCCATGAATTGCACGCGCTGTTCGATGCCCAATTCGCGCGTCAATCGTTCGAGGTCAGAGCGAAGTGGGCCGTCGCCGACCATGAGCAAGTCCACATCGGGCAGAGCCGTCGCGGCGGCAGCGAAGCCACGCAAGAGCATCGCCTGATCTTTGACGGGATGATGCCGGGCGACGTGAATCAAGTATCGTTTCGCGGGGTCAAGCCCGAGTTGAACACGCAGGGCCGCACGATCTTTTGCCGGGCCGTAGTTCTCGAACGCGATCCCATTTTCGATCACGTGGATGCGATTGCCCCGAAAGCCATCGACCCGTGATAAGGCCTTAGCACTGAAGCCGATGCAAGCATTCACATCGTCGGCGCAGCGGTCGAGGATCAAGCGATTGAAGGCCCGGCGTTTGGGGGCGACCACGTCGGGGTAGTGCCGGCCGTGCTCGGTGAGAATGAGCTTCGGCATCGGCCGGGCGAACCATTTGGCGAAGGCGCTGTAAAAGAACGGCGTATACTGGTGCGCGTGGAACAGTTCAATTTTGCGAGTCGTAGATTCGCGGGCCAAGCGCCGGCTGACGGAAAAATCCCAGCCCGGTTTGCGATTCAAACAGACGACGGGCACACCTTGTTTCAGCAGCTCTTCCCCGATGGAACCAATCGAATCGAGGCAGAAAATCGTCGGCTCGATGCGGGACCCTAAGTGACGGATCGTTTCGCGGACGAGCACTTCCGCCCCGGCCACTTGCATCACATGAACCACGAAGCCAACGCGGATGGGTCGCGGCTCGTTCATGACAACGTGCCGACTTCGACGGTAGCGGGTGTCTGCTGCTTCAAGTAGTCGAACAACTGCATGTTGTCGCGGGTGAATTCCGCGGGATCATCGAGCACCGTTTGCATGTACGGCCCTTCGTAGACACGCAACTGCGGAAGGAAGTCGGGATCTTTCCAGTTGTGCGGGAAGAGTCGGAACACGAATGACGGCATTTGGAATCGCGGTGGCGGAGCGTTATACAACCGCCCACGCATGTTCCGCCACATCTCACGCATGACAGCAGGGTAACGCACCGGGCCGAAGTGGTGCAGATCGCAAACAACGTCGGCGGGGTTGAGAACGAACTCTTCCCCGTTGTGCCGTACACTCGAACCATCGCCACCGTGCAAGACGATTTCCGGCACGTTCCGGTGGATGTTCATCTTGTAGTCAGGCCAGCGGAACTTCTCGGGAAAGGCGTTGTACACCTTATAGTTCCCGTAGAAATTCAGCAGTTTCATCGGCAGCGTCTGCTTGGGGGTGGTTTGCATCGCTCGGCGGATGGTGTCGAACGACCATTCCGGAATGAACTCGTCCGCGTCGAGCAGCACGCACCAATC
>JAYSYJ010000324.1:0-25722 GCA_043727675.1 Fimbriiglobus sp. | reverse complement strand
TCGGCATGAGCCAAACTATCCGAGTTCGAGCAAGACTGCGAGGGCAAAGCGCCGGATTCGAAATGGGAACCGACGAAAACTCGGACAGTCTGCGGCAGTTGTAAAGCTTCGGGACAAGTTCGGACGCCCGGAACGAGAGTTGTGCTGGAACGGGAAAACGGAGCCGATCCCACCGCGACTCTATTCGAGAGCGGAATCCGTAGAATTCCCCCTACGACTCCACCGTGCGCGCAGGTTGTATGTCTCGACACTCTTCGATTTTGATCACCGGGGCCAGTGGCGAAATCGGGCACAGCCTCATCGACCGGCTCGCGGCGGCGAGTTCCAAGCCGATCGTGACGCTCGATTTGAATCCGCTCGTTCCGGAGTTGGCCCGCAAGGTGAAACAGCAGTTCACGGGCGATATCCGCGATGCGGAACTCCTCGAACGAATCGTGGCGACCCACGAGGTCGACCAAGTGTATCACTTGGCGGCGCTGCTCAGTACCCGTTCGGAGTTCTCGCCGGCATTGGCCCACAAAGTGAACGTCGAGGGGACGTTGAACCTCTTGGAATTCGCCCAGCGGCAAGGGGAGTCGCACGGTCGGCCCGTGCTGTTCTTCTTCCCGAGCAGTATCGCGGCTTACGGCATCCCGACACTGGCAGCGAAGAGCGCAGCCGGGAAAATCCCCGAAGATGACTTCAACTTTCCCACGACCATGTACGGTGCCAACAAACTGTACTGCGAGCATCTGGGGCGGTATTACGCGGAGCACTACAAGCAACTGGCCGCCGAGACACTCTCGGGCAAAATCGACTTCCGCTGCATTCGTTTCCCGGGGTTGATTTCGGCGGTCACCGTGCCGAGTGGGGGGACGTCCGATTACGCTCCCGAGATGATCCACGCGGCCGCCCAGAACCAACCTTACGCCTGTTTCATTCGGCCCGATGCCCGCATTCCGTTTATGGCGATGCCCGACGCGGTGGAGGCCATTTGGAAGTTGGTGACCTGCCCGAAAGCGAAACTGAGCCGGACGGTGTACAACATCGGAGCGTTTGCCCCGAGTGCCGCGGAGGTCGAAACGGTCGTCCGGAAAGCGTTCCCATCGGCGATCATCACGTATGACCTGGATGTCAAGCGGCAGAACATCGTCGACAGTTGGCCCGCCGATGTCGACGATACCGCGGCGGGTCGAGATTGGGGGCACGCCCCGCAGTACGGTTTTGAGGCCGCCTTCGAGGAGTATTTGATCCCGCAGATCCGCAAGCGTTATACGCGCTGAGAATCAGACACCTTCGAAGGCCAAGCGCGGTGGCAACGACTCCGGCGGTGCCTCGGTGAACGGCTCGATTTCGGGGCGGGGGGCTTTTCGGAGGAGCTTCTCGAAGGCTTCGCGGTCGAGTTCCTCACACGCGAGTAGAGCCTTGGCAATGTTGTCGAGATCGTCGCGGTTACGGCCGATCAATTCCATGGCCCGTTCTTCGGCACCGCGCAAGATCCGTTGAACTTCCTCGTCGATGATCCGGGCGGTCCCTTCGCTGAAGTCGCGGTTCTCCACGATCTCTTTGCCGAGGAACACGTGATCTTCGCCGGCCCGATAATGCACCGGCCCGAGTTTGTCGCTCATGCCGAACTGGGTCACCATGGCCCGGGCGATGCGGGTGGCCTGTTTCAAGTCGCCGATTTCGCCGGTCAACGGTTCGCCGAAGATGATCTTGTCGGCGGCGCGGCCCCCCATCGCCACGACCAACCGGGCCATGAGTTCGCTGAACGACATATCGACGCGGTCTTCGTCCGGGGCGAACATCGTCACGCCGGCGGTGCGGCCACGCGGGATGATGCTTACACGGTCGATGGGGTCGGCCTTCGGTTCGAGCCAAGCGCACAAGGCGTGCCCGGCTTCGTGGTAGGCGGTGCGGCGTTTTTCGTCGTCGTTGAACATCTCTTCGCGCTTGGCCCCGAGGCGCACCCGATCCGACGCGGTATCGAAGTCGATCTGTTCGATCTTGTTTTTGCCCATCCGCGTCGCCACGAGGGCCGCTTCGTTGCAGAGGTTTCGCAGGTCGGCCCCGCTCATGCCGATCATGTTGCGGGCGATCCGCTCCAAGTCAACTTTGTCGTCGAGTGGTTTATTCCGCGTGTGCACTTTCAAAATGGCCAGTCGGCCCTGCCAAGTGGGGCGATCAACCGTGACGTGGCGATCGAAGCGGCCCGGGCGGAGGAGCGCCGAATCGAGGACATCGGGCCGGTTGGTCGCCGCCAATACGATGACCGTTTCGGTGGCTTGGAAGCCGTCCATTTCGGAGAGGATTTGGTTGAGGGTCTGTTCGCGTTCGTCGGAACCGCCGCCGACCCCGGCGCCGCGCATCCGACCCACGGCGTCGATTTCGTCGATGAAAATCACGCAGGGGGCGGTTTCTTTGGCGTTTTTGAACAAGTCGCGGACGCGGCTGGCTCCGACGCCAACGAACATTTGGATGAACTCGCTGCCGTTGATGCTGTAAAAGGGGACGTGGGCTTCCCCGGCGACGGCTTTGGCCAGCAGCGTTTTACCGGTACCGGGTGGGCCGACAAGCAGCACGCCCTTGGGCACTTGGGCTCCGAGCCGGGTGAACTTGTCCGGATTGCGCAAGAAGTCGACGATTTCCTGGAGTTCGCCCTTGGCCGTCTCCATTCCGGCGACATCGTCGAAGGTGGTGCGGGTGCGGGTTTTCTCGTATTTCTTCGCGGGGCTACGGGTGTAGTTGCTGAGAAAACCACCGCCGGAAGAATCGCGCAGTCGTGGCAAGACGAAGTAAAAGAAGATGGCCCCGACGATCAACAACGGAAGCAGCGTCCAGATCAGCGGCCCGATGACTTGCGGCGTTTCGTCGTTGACGACCACCTGAACTTCGGGGGTGGCATCATTGGGTGTCACCACCTTCAGTTTATCGCGGTGAGCTTTGTCTTTGAGCTGGAGCCGGTCGATCAACTGGTTTTGATCGTTCGAGGCGGGCAAGTTGAAACTGAATTTGCCACCGGTGCCGAGTTTCAGCTCCTTCACACTGTCGGCGTTCTGATCGCGGACTTCGCCCTCGGCCCGCTGCTTCCCTTGAATCACGAGGCGTTTGATTTGACCGTCGGCGGCGAGCTTCTCGTACTCCGTGTAATTGATCGTCTTGGGGGTTTCGTTGCTGAGATAAAACAGCCCGAAGGCCACGAGCAAGCCGACGGCCAGCAGCCACGCTTGCGGCAACGATGTGGATCGCTTGGGAGGCACCGGTGTCGGAGTCGCAGGAGTCGGCGGGGGTGTCGGTTGCGGCGGAGCGTCCGGACCATTCGTGGCCATGCAAAACCCTTATCGAAACGAACTGAAGCCTGAAGAGCTTGGGAAAAATAAGTTCTACGTACATTGTAGCACGAATCATTTGATTCCGGGTAGGCAAACAGCCGCGGGTCGGCAACGATTGTTCGGCACTGGGTTATGGGCGTTTGAATCGGCGAACTCGCCTATTTCTGGGTACGCCGCTTCCGACGTCGGTTCCTGCGACCTCCGTATAATGTCTCTATCGAAATCTCCCAGGTCGTTCCCGAGTAGCCATCATGACCATGACAATGACCGAGCAAGTGCTGGCCCGGGCCGCGCGGCGAGACCGTGTCCGCCCCGGCGAAAATGTTTGGGTCGATGTGGACGTGCAGATGACGCACGATGTGTGCGGGCCGGGAACCATCGGGATTTTCAAGAAACAGTTCGGCGAGCACGCGAAAGTTTGGGATGCCGACAAACTCGTCATCATCCCGGATCATTACATTTTCACGGCCGATGTGATGGCGAACCGCAACGTCGATGTGCTGCGCGCGTTCGCCAAAGAACAGGGCCTGAAATACTTTTACGACGTCGGCACCGAGAACTATAAAGGCGTCTGCCATATCGCATTACCCGAAGAAGGGCACACCCGACCGGGGGAAGTGCTCCTGGGCACCGATAGTCACACTTGCACCGCCGGGGCCTTCGGCTTGTTCGCCACGGGCATCGGTAATACGGATGCGGGCTTCGTGCTAGGCACCGGGAAAACTTGGTTGAAAATTCCGCCGACGATCCGCGTCGTTTTCACGGGCAAACTGCCACCGTATCTCATGGCTAAGGATTTGATCCTGGCCGTGATCGGCGATATCGGCGTGGACGGGGCCACCTATCGGGCGCTCGAATTCGACGGTGACGGTGTGTTTGCGTTGAACATCGAAGAGCGGATGACACTCTGCAACATGGCCATCGAAGCGGGCGGCAAGAACGGCATCATCCCGGCCGATGCGGTCACCACGAAGTATGTCGACGAGCGCGGCGTGAAGACCGGGAGCAAGCCGTACACGATCTTCAAACCGCTGGCCGGGGCCCAGTTTTACAGCGAATACACCTACGATGTGTCCAAGTTGGAACCGGTGGTGGCCAAGCCGCACAGCCCGGACAACAAAGCGTCGGTGACGGAACTGAAGGGGACGAAACTCGACCGGGCTTACATCGGCAGTTGCACGGGCGGGAAGTTGACCGACTTCCGTGCAGCCGCCGGGATTTTGAAGGGTAAAGAAGTGCGGATCGACACGTTTGTCGTGCCGGCAACCACGGAAGTGGCTCGCGGGTTGGACACGGAGATGATCGGCGGCGTGAGTTTGCGGAACATTTTCTTGAATGCGGGGGCCAAGATCGGCGACGCCTCGTGCGCCGCCTGTTTGGGTGGGCCATCGGACACGTTCGGCCGGTTGAACACACCGATCAGTTGCATCAGCACCACGAATCGGAATTTCCCGGGTCGGATGGGCCATCGCGAAGCCAAAGTGTTTTTAGCGTCGCCGTTGACCGTCGCCGCGAGTGCGTTGACGGGGACGATTGAAGATCCACGAAACTTTGTGGCGTAACGGATGTAGTGGACTGGCCCGGAAGCGGGCCCTGAAATGACCTGGAATTGAAAACACCCCGGAAGTCCGGGGGTGTTTTCGTGCGTGTCAAATGTTCTGTTGCTGCTGAGTCAAATCATGGGGTCGTGCCGATTGGGGCTGGTGGAGTTGGGTACCAGGTGCCAGGGTAGATCTGGATACCATTCGTGTCTGGGGTCGGGGTCGGTTGTACTGGCGGTGGCACTGGAAGCGGTGCCGGAATGTAACCACCAGGAAAGACAACCGGCGGAGTAATCGGAAGAGCTGGATCGTAAATCTGGATGCCCGATGGATTTTCACGGGTTTCCAGAATTTCAAGTCGCAGACGCATAGCAATCCCCCTCAGTTGACAACGAAAATTCGCGGGTGGCGTGAACTCTTCGGGTATGATGCTCAATGTGCAGCCGACTGTCAACTGGGAAAGCAAACTAAGTGCGAAAAATTTTTGTATGTGCTCAACTTCCAAACAAAATTACGACTGAACCGCTGGTTTTCATGCTGAAAATTGAGGCAGCGGGTGAATCTAGAATTTTGAAATTGAGTTGGCACCATAAAAATTATTGTCCGCTGCGGAACGGATCAGTGCACGAAGGTGATTTTTGATGGAGACGCGGCCTCAGAATTCGCACCTTGTGCGCAATTGATTCAATCGAACCTTTTTGAGGTGGGCACGGGTCGTCGAGTGGTCAATTTTTGCCCAGCACCAGATCGAGTGCCCAGCAGCCGCGGACATGTGACCCGGGAAGACGGAGGTGCAGCAAGAGTTCGTCGTCGGTGCAGCCTTCCTCTTCCAAGGCATCGGCGAGGATGGGGAAGCGGTCGTAAGCTTCATCACGATGGATCGCCACGGCAATTCGGCGGGCCGTTTCGGAAACACGAATCAGCCAACCGGGCGCCGTTCGCTCCGTCGGTTGCATCCACGTCGGAACGGCCGTTCGGGGTGCGAACGGATTGCCGATGATCTCCCGGAACAGATCGCAAATTTCGCAGTGGCGCTTCCCGCGGGCGGCTCGGGCCAAGCCTTCCCCCGCATCGCGGGCGGCGACCGCTTCCACATTTTCAATCACCCGGTGCAGGGCGACATCGAGTGGGCTGCTCACGGCCGCCCGCAGTGCTTTGATGGCCAAATACTGCGCGGTCAACGGATCGTCGCCATCGGATTCCCGTTCGAGGCGTTGGGCCGCCGTCGCCACTTGGCGGAAGGTTTCCAGCGGTACCGCCCCCTCGGCATATTGTTCGAGACCGGTCAGAATCGGCACCGCGCGCTCGGTGGGGAGTTGGTTGAGAACGAGCCGGCACGCGGCGCACATGAGGAGTTGCAACTGGCGTGAACTCGCCCGCGTTCGGATATACCGAAGTTGATCCAAGGCGCCGGTGGTGGTCGTTTGCCAGTCGATTTCAGTCATAGTTTTGTAGAGACACTTTAACGGTTCTCCGGCGAATCTAGAACCCCAACCGAGCGAGCCATTCAGGTGCGAAGTGAATCGACCACGGCTTGATAGACTGTCCGAATCGAGCTTCGGACGGCGTTTAACTCCGTTAGGAATGCGACCGTGGCCGTGGCGTCCACCGCGGTATCGAACCCGGCCCGGCGGGCCAGCTTTTCAAGATCGTCGGACTGTTCCGGGATTTCCGTCAGCGGGCGATCCGTGACGATCCGCAACCGGGCTTCGACGAACCGTAAAAACGAATAGCCCGTCCGCAAAATGTCGATTTGTGGCCCGAGCAGCAGTTGGCTGGCTTCGAGCGCATCCAGGGCGTCCCAGATGTTCGATTGCAGAATGGCCGGGTGTTCCCGGGCGTGCCTCAAGATCGACAGTTGCACCAAAAACTCCACATCGACGAGGCCACCGCGGGCGCGTTTCAGACTCCGGGGGTTGGCACTCGCCTCCATCCGGACGCGCATGGCATCGATTTCGTCCACCACGTCCCGACCATACGGCTTCCCGAGTACGGCGTCGCGGGTCGTCGTCAGCACCATCTCAGCGAACGTGGAATCACCCCGAAGAATCCTGGCCCGCGTGAGCGACTGACGTTCCCAGAGTTGAGCACCCCCCGCCGTGAAGTAGCGCCGAAATTCTTCGACGGGTAGTACCAAACTCCCCGATTTGCCCGTGGGCCGCAAGCGCATGTCGACTTCATACAGGCGGCCCAGTGGCCCGGTGCGGCTCGCCATTTTGATGGCCCGTTGGACGAGTTCCGTGAAAAAATGAAAGTTCGTCGTCGCGTCGAAACCCGGTGCGCCGTCGTTTCGGGTCTGGCCGTCCGTTTCGTAAATCAGGATGAGATCGAGATCGCTGTGGTAGCTGATTTCCCGACCGCCGAGTTTTCCGAGTCCGAGCAGAGCATATCGGCACTCCGACGCACCATCGGCAGAAGTGGGAGTGCCGAACCGCTGCCGAACTTCCTGTTCCACGAGGTCGAACACGGCGTTCAAAATGGTATCGGCGACATCGCTGAGCGCGGCGGTGGTTTCACGTATGGCGGCTTTGCCGAGTAAGTCGCGCACGCCGATGCGCAAAAATTCGTTGTCTTGGAAACTGCGCAAGATCAAGTCGGGGTCGCTCGCGCCGCGCAACAGTTCGCCGAGTTCCGCAGCCAGATCTTCGACCCGACGCGGTTGATCGAGTACAAGACTATCGAGGAGTTGATCTTCCATTCCCGCGTTGCGAACCAGAATCGACGACAGATACGGGCTGTTGGCGCACAGATCGACGTACAACTTCAAGCTCGGCGGATTGTGACTGAACAATTCGTACAGAACCGCTTTGGCCCCCAGCGAAGCCGTGACCTGCTCGAAGCTGTTGAGTGCTTCGTCGGGGTCGGGCGTCGCGGCGATAGCCCGGAGCAACTGCGGAGCGATGCTGGCGAGGAAGTGCCGACAGCGCCGGTGCGATAAGAAGGGCACCGACTCTTGGGCCAAGCGATTGAGATTTTGGTACGCCGCGGGAATGTCCCGGAAGCGGTAGCGTGCCAAGGCCAGCCGGATGTCCGAATCGTCCGGATCGGGGTCGAGTATCAAGTCCGATTCCGGTTCCGCCAAGCCCTCCGGTTCCGCGAATGTTTGGTGCAGTAAGTGATCGAGAATCGTCCGGTCGATGGCCGTTTTGTCGATGTAATCCTTCAAGAATAGTTCGAGCGGTTCGAGCAAAAGCGACCGGGTTTCAAAGCCGGAGTCGGGTCGTTCGTCGATCAGCGACCGGCGTTGGGCGGGGAATTCGGATCTGGGGAGCGTGGGATCGTCGTCGTCCGGTGGCCGGGTTTCGGTCCCGTAACCCATTCGCAGCGCGAGCTTGCTCAATTCGACGGTCGACGTGGGTAAGCGGTGCGTTTGCCAGTCGAACAGCAGTTGCAACCTGTGTTCGGTTTTGCGGAGGAACCGGTAGGCATCGGCGAGAATGTACGTCTCTTGAGGGTTCAAGCAGCCGGCGATTTCGAGGGCTTCCAAAGCCAGCAGTGTGTTCCGCTGGCGCACGGCGGGGAGATCGCCACCGTTTAAGAGCTGCAAGAATTGCACGGTGAATTCGATATCGCGGATCCCACCCCGGCCGGTCTTCACGTCCTGTTCATCGATGCCAGCCCGCGTCGCCCGCAGCTCCATCTGACGCTTGAGCGCCTTCACTTCGTTGATCTCCGAGAAGCTGAAATACTTCCGGTAAACGAACGGCTGCAACGCTTTGACGACCTGCTTGCCGAGTGGGGAATCGCCGGCCACATGGCGCAACTTGATGAGCGCTTGCCGTTCCCAAGTCCGCCCCATGACGTCGTAGTAGCTGAGGGTACTGGAAAGCGACCGTGCCAACGGCCCGCGATTCCCTTCGGGTCGCAATCGCAGATCGACCCGGTAAGCGAAACCCCGGTCGGTGTGCGAGGCCAGCAGGCGGATCACTTCAGTGACCACCCGGCAATAGAATTCGGAATTCGGCACCGCGCCGGCGCGCTTTCCGGTGGTCTCGCCGTCTTCGTCGTAGACGAACATCAGGTCGATGTCGGACGAGTAATTCAATTCGTCGCCGCCGAGTTTGCCGAACGCCAAGGCGACGATTTTCGACGGCTGTCCACTCGGTGTCATCGGCTGGCCGAGTTTTTTCGTCAGGTTTTGGAGGGCTGTTTGCACCGCGACCTTCAGGGACGCATCGGCGATCCGCGCCAAGTCGCGGGTGATTTCTTCGAGGGGGCGATCGCGCAGGACATCGTTCACCCCGACCCGCAACGTCTGCAATTGGCGGTAGCGGCGAAAAGCCCGGAGGATGGAATTGTCGTCGTAGGCCGCGTCGATATCGCTCCGCAAGATCGAGGTGAGTTCTTCGGTCGACGGATTGCGCCGAGGGGCCGCCCGCACAATGTCCAACGCTTCGGGGTACAAGATCAACGTGTCGGCGAAGAACTGCGACATGGCCAGCAATTGCAGTGTCGATTCCAAATCCCGACCGCGGCGTTCGAGCAATGCCGGGAGTTGTTCCCGCGCCGCCGGGATGGCCAAGAGCCGCTCCAGATTGTTGAAGGCCATGTCCGCATCGGCGGTTCGCGGCAACTCCCGGCGCAGCAACGGTTCCACCGCCGGCCAGAGCGTGGCACCGACGTGCCCGGTGATCGCAGCGAGATTCCGCTTCGCCCGCTCGGCATCGCGAAACAATTTGGAGTTCACCCAAGCATCCACCACGACACTCCGCATTCGGGGCACTGATAGTGGCCTACGAAACTGGCTGTCCGACGGACATGGAACTGTCAAGACCCAAGTCGATTGACCGGGCTTATTTGGTCGGGCAAATCTTTCTGGCGGTCGATTTTGGCCCTGAAAGGGCCGTTCCATCAGCCCAGGTCGGAGGTCGCGCAGCGGCCGAAGGCCTGGGTACTGCGATCCGGAAAATGTAGACGCCCTGAAAGGGCGGTTCCAAGGACTGCTCCGAACCGTCCCTTCAGGACGGAAGCCGTTTACCGGTACGGGGTTCCCCAGGCCTCCGCCGGCGGCGCCGGCTCCGACCTGGGCTGATGGAACGGCCCTTTCAGGGCCAAAATTCTCCGGATCCGACCGCCAGAGAGATCTGCCACACCCGGGCTTATTTCCCGTGCTCATGGCGGTGGTGGATGTCGGGGTAATGCGGGTGCGAATGCTGTTGGACGGCGTGATCATGCGGGTGGCTGTGCGGCTCGCCGGGGGGATCGCTGGAACTGTGAGCATGTTGGTGGTGTTCATCGTGGCTGTGGGCGTGTTCGTGGCTCTGCGGCTCGTGACGGTGTTCGTGTTCGTGCCGCTCGGTGAGGTGCAGCCAGAGGCCCACGCCCATCAGCACAGCCGCCAACAACAGCTCGACGGTTAACCATTGGCGGAAGAGAACCAGCGAGAGCACGGCGCCCACGAAGGGGGCGAGGGAGAAGTACGCCCCGGTTCGAGCCGTGCCCAAATACCGCAGGGCGAGGACAAAGCAGGTCAAACTCACGCCGTAACCCAATAGCCCGACGATTCCCGCTGCGGCGATGGTGGCCACATCCGGAAGGGTGGCACCGAGTGTCAGGCCGATGGCCGTGTTCACCACCCCCGCCACGAGACCCTTGATCGCCGCGATTTGCACGGGGTCACCCGCGGAGACGTTTCGCGTCAAATTATTGTCGATGCCCCACGCGAGGCAGGCCCCGGCGATGGCCAGCGTGCCCCAAGCCGGTTCCCCCGTTGGGCTACCCGCCCACGAGAGCACCACGCCGCCAGCGGTGATGCAAGCCATGCCCACGGCGATGCGACGGTCGAAATTTTCCCGGAAGACGAACCACGCGAGCAACGCCGTGAACACCCCTTCGAGATTCAACAACAACGAAGCATCCGCGGCCGGCGTGCTGGCGAGTCCCACCATGAGCAGCATCGGCCCCAACACCCCGCCGAAGACAATCGAGCCGGCCAACCACGGGGCATCGGTCCGCTTCAACGGGGCTTCGGTGGTATCGGTTCCCCGGATACGCCAGCGCAACACCAGCCACACAGACAAACCGACTCCCGAGCCGAGGTACAGCAGACCCGCCAGCAGAACGGGGCCGACGCCATCCAACAACAGCTTGGCAAACGGCGTGCTGGCGCCGAAGAGAATCGCAGCGGCCAGGGCGTAAAGGACACCCGGTGAATAGCGCGGGGGCGAAGACATCCTGTGATCCCTCCGGGATCGAAGTTTGGCACCATTAATCCCGAACTCGGCGGGGTAAAAGGCGACTGGTTGTTGGCCGCCCAGTAGGAGGCATCGCGGTCTGGCGAACCGCGCACTTGGGAGCCGACTCCAGGTTCAACCGACTGGTGTCGATCAGAAATTATGGCTGGTCATCGCCGTCGGTCTGTTGCTGGCCGGTCTCGGTTTAGTTTTCAAGAATGGGACAGTTCCAGAACCGGTGCCGAATCCGCGCGGAAGCCGGTTTCACCGAGAGTGAGCCGAGTCTTGGTTCCTGAAACTTCCGAACCCTCCTGCCCATGCATCATTACTTCCCACCATTGGGTGTCTGCAACTGTGGAACTTCTAGCTCGTTCACAGGTTTTTCAGGCGGTTTCGGTGGCGCTAACTTGGGTGGATCCACTTTCGGGAGCGGCAGAACCATGGGGGATGGCTCTTTAGCCACGGGCAGTTGCATCGGCGGTTGCACAGCCGTGATTGGTGGCATTGGCGGTTGCACAACTAACCTTGGTGTCGTTTCAACCGACTGCGGTAAAATCTTCATCGACGAGTCTAATGGACTGGAATTGCGAACGGCGCCGCCGTTCACTTTCTCGATGACGGCGGATGGCCGTTCCAAGTCGACCATCACCGCATCTTTGTAGACGTTGGTGCCCGCGTTCGACGCTTTATCCACGGCGGTCGCGCGGACGTAAAATTTCCAAAGTTCTTTGTCGTCCACTTCCCAAACGTACCGCGAACTGTTCGGAATCTTGGCCGCGATGGTCTTCCACTCTTTATCCGGGCTGTTGAAGTCCTTGGCATACTCCAGGGTGATTGGCTCCGCTGTCAAATTCTTCTCGATGACGGTCCAATCGATTTCGACACGCGGCCCGTTCAGACCGCCGGGACCGACGCGGATCGACTTGATTTCGATCACCGGCGGAAGGGTGTCGACTTCGACGAGCCATTGGGCCGCATCGCCGTCGCGGGGGTCGTCCGGCTTGTAACCCGCGCCGCTGACAGGCAGCACGATAAACCCGTACCGACCATCTTTGAGCGCCTTGTACGGCATGTCGACGGTAGGGTCTTTGCTCGTCGGTTCAATTCTCTGGGGGATGCGACTGTCTTCCTTCCAACTCTTGCCATCGTTAACCCAGAGAATGGTTTCCTTTACGCCCGAGCGGGTGACGCGTGTGAGTTTGGATTTCACGATCAGGTCGGCCGATTTCACAAACTCAATCTGCGGAAGGTTCGGGGATTCGTCCGGGCCACCGAAGCCGGTGCCGACACGCCCACTGCCCGCTGCGGGGCGCAGAGGATCGCCGCCGCCGACCGTATCGAGGTTGCCGACGTTGGATGTGGGAACACGGACGATATTCGACTGACCGAGGTGCCCGGCTTTATCTTTGGCGGTGACGCGCACTTCCATGATTTTGCCCGGCGGAATCTCCTTCCAGGTGTAACTATCTTTCGCCCCGAACGCCCGCACCGACACGGGAGTCCATTCCTGGCTAGAGGGGTATTTCACGTCCACCCGCACCGAATCGACGACCAAGTTGTCGTCTTCGACCGTCCAAGCGACGGTCGTGTTGCCGGTCGCGGTGGCGCGCGCCAACGGTGGCCGGGTATCGAAGACGATTTGGAACTGGGCCTTCAATGCGGGGGTCAGCGGCGAGAGATCGCCGTTTGAATAAACGTATTGCAGGGCGAACTCTTCTTGGCCATCGCCCCGAGCCTTGTAGTTGAACCCGCGGCGGGCCGACCTGTTGCCCTGATCGATGATTTCTTCGAGTTCATCAATGCGGCGCTCGGCGACCAGTTCAAATTTGCCTCGTAACGGTGCCGCGTAAAAACGGAGTTTTGCCGGCTTCGGATCGAGACCGTTGAGCTTGTCGGTATCGATGGGGAAGCTGATTTTCTCATTCGGCCAGTATCTGGGTTCCTGGGCCGACGCGGGCGTAAGCCCGAGCATCAGCACGAGGCAGACCCCGACGATTCCCGAATACCGCAACCCCATCGCAAATCCTCCCGTCGCCCGCACAAACCGCAGAGAATGCGCTATCTGTGTAATCGGGCGAATCTGGGGGACAACTTGAGGCAAAGGGCGTGAAGCGATCCGGAGAGGCTTACTTGCCGCGTTCCAGTTCCCTTAAACCGGCGTTGTCGCGGCGGTACAGCGGGATATGGCGGTAATAGACTTCGAGCGTCAGCAGGGCCATGCAGGTGGTTCCGAGGCGACCACACTTGCTGCCCATGTGCGGGCCGGTGTCCGGATCCCACGAGCCGTTTTTCGCGACTTTCGCCGAGTCAGCCACTTGGAGCTTGATGAGCGCATCTCGCATGGCCGCGTTCCACTTCAACCAAACGTCGCCTTCGAAGAAGTGCATGACCTGCGTGGTGTAATAGTAGTAGTACATGTCGTACTTATCGGTGGTCTTCCCGCCATCAAAGATTTTATCCGGTGCGTGGCTGCTGTTGAGATACTCCACGCCGGCGTTCATCCCCGGATGCTGAGGGCCCCAACCGTCGACGTAGTATCGACTGAGCAGGCCGACAGCGGTTGTCGTGAGACCCTCGCCTGGCGAGTTGTACCCGTATCTCGACTTCGCAGGCCCTTGGGCGACGGAATCGAGAAACCGGCTCGCTTTGGTGAACACCTCTTTGCTGACCACGAGGTCCTTGCACAGTTTGGCGCTCTGAAGAGCCTGCAATTGCCAGCCGACGATCGACGTGTCGCCATTGCTCTTGGGCTGATAACCCCAACTCCCGTTCACACCCTGCGCGGCCATGATGTAGTTGATGGCCGCTTGGGCCGGCTTCTGCAACAACGATTTGTCGGTAGTCATTCCGAACGCTTCGCACAAAGCAATCGTGGCGATCGCGTGGGCGTACATGTTGCCGGAGCCCTTGCCAAACCCACCATCCTGCTTCGAATTCCGACTTTGGCACTCAATGAGGTACTTGAGACCGGCTAACACCGTCTTATGGTACTTATTATCCTTCGGATCTTTACCCATCTGGTGGGTCTGCCCGGCGGCGAGAAAGGGCAGGAGGCTCATCCCCGTGGCCGCAATCACTTCTTCCGTTTCTTTCCCATCGTACACCCAACTGCCATCGGATTTCTGCTGTTTCGATAGCCAAAGCAGACCGCGGCCCACGGCCAACTCTGAGTCTTTGGTTCCGCCGCCTTTCATAGCCAATTTATCGCGGGTGGCACCACTGCGTCCTTTCAAAGCAGCATTGGTGGTGGCGAGCCCACTGAAGCCACCATCGCCTGCCATCGCGCCGACACTGGCTAAATCGGAGTTCAATCCGGGATCGACTGCATTATCCGAGGGGTTGCCCTGAGCTTTCAAACTTTCGACGGGTTGCATGGTGGCGGCATTGGCGATGCCGACCGCTTCGTCTTTAGTCGTCTCGGCTTCGACGTTCACCGCCGCTTCGCGTGTCGAATCGATGCTGGTTTCGATATCCGCATTCAACCCCACTTCCACCTTCGTGAGATCTTGCGGCTCAGGTTCTTCCTTGCGATCTTCGACGGTGACGGCGGAATCGTCCCGGTTCGGTTTGGCCGAAACTGTCGGAAATAACTTGTCGAGTCCCAGCACCCCGAGGGCGAGCACGACGTGCAAGGCACTGCTGATGACCATCGCCGGCAGGAATTTCTTCACCAAGCGTTCGTTGCGCGTCTCGCCGACGTCTTCCAACAGTTGGATAACCGCCTGTTTTTCAACGGTCGCTTTTGCGGGAACGGGTTGTTCGATTTCGGTTACTTTCGCCATGATACTTGCCTCCGACCGCACGAGTGGCGGCGAGATGAAGACTACCACACCCGAACTTCACAATCGCGGAAAATCTGCTCTTAAAACGGATTCTCTTTTTTCGATTCCAAGATTCGAATCGAACGCCGATCCCCGCGTCGGAAGTGCCAAGTCACCCCAAATACAAAAAGCATGAACAGGCACATCGACGTCAGCAGCACGGGCAAAAACACTTCGCGCCACGGGCCACCGCCGTCGTTATCGCCGGCCGGCCCCACCGTCAATGTTTTGGTCACCATCAACGGTGCCCGCCGGGTCAAGAAGTTCCCTTTGGTTTTCTCGCTCGGCTCTTTGGATTGATACTCGAACAGCTTGAAAAAGTACCCCGACCCTTTCACCGGATACGAAGGATTGTACTCTTCCCGAGGTTCGATCCCGGCGGGTTTCTCGGTGAGAATCCAGCACATCGGGTCGGTGCCGTTGGCCGGGAAAATCCACGCTTCGTAAAGCTCGGTGACCCCATTTTCTTTGAGGTAATTGTTCGGTTCGATCTTCTTCAACCGCTTCAAACGACCGCTGAACTGGATCAATTCGAATCGGTAATCGGCCCGGCTCTTCGCGAACAGATCGCCGTACGACACATCGAGTCGGGCGGCATCGTGCAACTCGGCCACGGCGAACTTGTTGGCGTGGAGCACCAACTCGTTGTAAGCGTCGTATTCGTCGTGGTCGTCGGCTTCGCCCCGGAGTGGCGTCAAGTCTTTCACGTTCTGGACGAACCGACGATCTTTGTCGAACGCGATGGCGTTGTGCGGTGGAACTTGAGCCAACCCGATCGAAGCCCAACCGAGCGCAATCAAAATAGCAGACGAGACTCGGGCTCGAAAACTCCGCCAGACTTGGTTACTTGCGTCCATTCGCACCGACCTCCACCGACGATTCGGACGCAATTGCGCAAATTGCGTTCCCAAATTCTCTTGAAAACTTACGGCTGCGGTGGTTTCTTGGGGCCTTTACCGAGCAAGTTCGGGCTGATCTTCTCGAAGCCCGCGAGTTTCGCATCATCGAGCATTTTGATCACAAATTGGTACCGAACATCTTCCGCGAACTGGATTTCGAGCTTCGGGATCATGCCTTTCTCGGCCTTCTTGGCTTTGACGATCTCCCCGAGTGCTTTGTACAGTTCATCCATGGCGGCGGTCTGCTTCGCCGGTGTCATCTTGAATTTGCGGCTTTCGGTATCACCATCTTTGAGCAACGTGATGTCGGACGGCACCCCCCCGGTCGGCGCGACGGTGACGATGTACGAATCGGGTTTATCCGTCTCCAGTGTCTCGCTCATGCTCGGAGCACCGATGCCCGTGTCTGGCAACACGAGTGACAACTGTCCTTCGGTGGGCACCGGCCGGAATGTCAGGATGAAAAAGGCCATGAGCTGAAACGACATATCCAGCATCGGCGTGATGGGCAAATCGGGTTCGGTCGGCGTCGTCTGTTGGCGATTTCTACGATGCATGGTCAACCTTTCCTAGTTTTTCAGCTGAATCGCCCGGAGTTGGATGTCGCGGTACCCGGCGGCCCGAGCCGCCGTGAGAATATCGTTGATCTTCTTATAATCGTGGCGCATGTCCGCTCGCACGATCACCAACGAGCGACCTTTGCCAGCCGACCATTCTGTGCGGCCCGCATCCGTCCTCTGAGCCCGTGCCTCATCGAACTTCAATTGGTTGGCGAGTTCTTCCTGCAGTTGCAAAGGGCTTCCGCAGGAGACTTTGCGGACACCGGCGTTGAACGTCAGTATTTCGGGCTGGGCCACGCCGAACTTGTCGTTACCGGGGAATGTCAAATTGATGAAACAGGCCCGATCCTGATTTTTGTCGAGGATGCGAGCGGCCGAGGCGTCGGGCAGCTTGACCATCGCGTTCGTCTCTTCGGCGATGAAATTCGCGCAGAGCATGAAAAACATAACGAGTTGAAGCACCATGTCGAGCATGGGCGTCAAGTTCGGTTCGCAACGATCCGCTCCAGTAGGTGCGCTCATGGCGGAATCTCCTGGGTTGTGTTAGCGGGGCAGCGGTTGCGGGGCCGGGGCGGTTGCGGCGACGGGGGCACCCGCCACGGCCGGCTTCTTCGAATTGTGATACATCTGCGTCAGCAGGTCGTCGGCGACGTGCGAGACATCGAGCGAAACCTGGGTGATGCGGTTGCGGAAGAACGTGTTCATGGCGATGGCGGGCACCGCGATGGCGACTCCGACCAGCGTCACGGACAGTGCGTGCGAAATACCGTCGGCGAGTTTGGCCGGTTTGGCGTCGCCGGTGGCCAGTTCCATGAACGCCATGATCATGCCGAACACCGTGCCGACCAGCCCGAGCAGTGGCCCCAGCGTGGCGATCACCGCGGTGTAGTTATTCTTTTGGTCCTTGTCGGACTTGATCGATTCCAGGGTGTTCAGGGCCGCTTCCCGAGCGTCTTCGAGACCGTACTGCAATCGGCCCATGCCAGCCGTGAGCACGCGACCCAAGAACGACGGGTCGGCCTTGGCCATATCGAAGGCCTCTTTGAACTTGCGTTTGTTCACGATATCGGTGAATTCGTCGACAAACCCGGTGGGGATGGCCGCGCCGCCTCGCAAATCGAGCGTGAGTAGGACGACGAGGGCCACGAGCCAAAGCGAGGTCGGTAACAGAACGAGCCAAAAGATGCCGACCGACCTGATGATGTGGATAAAAATGTTGTCGCCAGTGGCCTTGGCGTCTGTCGAAGCGGAGGCGGATGCAGCGGGCGCATCGCCTTCTTCGGCGGAACTCACCACCGGGGTCGAGAAGAACAGCACCAGCGCCGCAAAGAGCGTGAGGAATGTTCGGCCAACAGGCGAGAGCAGCGGAGTCGAGCGGATCATGGGGAATCCTGATACTTGACGGGATTGGAAACATTCGGACGCGAACCGAACGCGGAGAGTTCCACGTTGCCGATTTCCTTACACCTAGAGAAAGGCGAAAAGCCACTCCGGTCAAGGGGAATATGGTTAAATTTCGATCAATCACCCACGCAAAATCAATCTGAGCGAGACTGGTTGCACGCTCACTCTGCTAGACTCTACAATGCAATCGATCACTCTCCGCTGACTGTAGCCCATTATTTTTCGACACTCTCCTGGCATTCCCCATGGCTTTGCTTGCTCTGGCTAAGACCGAACTGCCGATGACCCCGGCGAAACCGGACATCGATTACGAACTCATTCTCGATTGCGTCCACTGCGGATTGTGCACCGCGGCGTGCCCGACTTATGTGGAAACTGGAAACGAAGCCGATTCCCCGCGCGGCCGCATCTATCTCATGCGGCAAGTGATCGATGGCGTCCTCGAACTCGACGACACCGTGAAGGGCCACCTCGACTTGTGCTTGAACTGCCGGGCCTGCGAAACCGCTTGCCCATCGGGCGTGCAGTACGGCAAACTCATCGAACCGTTCCGCGAACACATGGAGCATTTGGATCCCGGTCGCAGCACGCGGTCGCTGTCGTGGATTCAACGGCAGATGCTCTTTCGCATTTTCTACAGTCGCATCCGCACCCGATTGGCACTCGCCCCGGCCCGGTTGTCGCAGTGGACGGGCCTCGATTGGCTCATGCGGAAGTCGGGGCTGCTCCGGCTGTTGCCAAAATCGTTGCAGACGATGCACGGGATGCTGCCACCTCTGAAGCGGCATTACGGGAGCCTGCCCGAGTTGCTCCCGGCCATCGGGCCACGCCGGGCCAAGGTCGGCTTGTTCCTCGGTTGCGTCGCCGACGGGCTTTATCCGCAGACGAATTACGCCACCGCCAAGGTGCTCCAAGCCAATGGCTGCGACGTCTGGATTCCCAAGAGCCAAGGCTGCTGCGGGGCGTTGCACTACCACAGTGGCGAAGAAGGCCAAGCCCGGACGCTCGCGGCCGAGAATTGCTCGGCGTTCGGCGTCGGTGGCCCGAAGTGGGAAGAACTCGATGCCATCATCACGAACGCCGCCGGTTGCGGGGCGATGCTCAAGGATTACACCCACCTGCTGCACACCACGGCGACCGCCGAGGACGCCAAGCAATTCCAAGCGAAGGTGAAGGACGTTTCCGAGTTCCTCTATTCGCTGGGGTTGGTGCCGCCGACGCACCGCCTGCAGATCAAAGCGACCTACCACGACGCCTGCCACTTGCGGCACGCACAGCAGATTCAGAAGCAACCGCGCTCGCTGTTGGAAGCGATCCCCGGTCTCGAACTCGTCGGGCTCAACGAGACGGAACTTTGTTGCGGGGCGGCCGGGAGCTACAACCTCACCCAGCCCGATATGGCCACGAAACTGGGCGATCGCAAAGCGGACAACATCCTCGCCACCGGCGCCGTCGCCGTCTTCACGGGCAATGTCGGCTGCTTGATGCAGATCGCCCGGCATTTGAAAACAGTCGCCCCCGAGTTGTGGTGCGCCCACCCCATCGACGCCCTCTGGGCCAGCTACAGTGGCGAAATGCCCGCGGAACTCCGGCCATCGGCGCAGGTACCTTTGAAAAGGGGAACATGATCCTTCCCATCAGTGGTGCGTTGCTCGGTTGCGCGGTGGGCGATGCCATCGGACTGCCCTACGAGGGGCTGACGAAACAGCGTGGCGTACGACTATTGGGTGCTCCCGATTGCCATCGGTTCGTCTTCGGGCGGGGCATGCTCTCGGACGATACGGAACACACTTGCATGGTGGCGCAAGCCTTGTGCGAAGCTCCGAATGATCCGGACTTGTTTGCCCGTAAGTTCTCGGCGCGGTTACGTTGGTGGCTCGCAGGGCTTCCGGCTGGAATCGGCTTGGCGACACTCAAAGCGACCCTGAAACTTTGGCTAGGTTTCTCACCGTCCCGCAGCGGCGTCTATTCCGCCGGCAATGGCCCGGCGATGCGCTGCCCGATTCTCGGGGCTGTGATCGACGATCTCGAAATGCTCCGCCGCTTCGTAAAAGCGTCGACGCGCATTACCCACACCGATCCCAAAGCCTATTACGGAGCTTATGCCGTGGCTTTGGCCGCGTGGTGTGCGAGGCGCGGCCTGCACTCGCCTCCAGAATTTTTCGGGCAGTTTCGTTCGACTTGTGCAGAGTCGACTTCCGACGAATTCACCGCGTTGATGGCCAAAGTGGAGTCGAGTTTAGCCACCGGGGAATCGACCGCCACGTTCGCCGAGCAACTCGGCTGTCGTCGCGGGGTGACCGGCTACATCTATCGGACGGTGCCCGTCGCCCTCCACTGTTGGTTGAGCCACCCTCGTGATTATCGGCTCGCCGTCCGCTCGATGGTGGAATGCGGAGGCGATACCGACACCACCGCTGCGATCGTTGGGGCCATTGTCGGCAGTGGGGTCGGACGGGATGGAATTCCCCGGGAATGGATTGACAGAATCTGGGAATGGCCCCATTCCGTGGCTTGGATGGAGCAGCTCGCCGAAGCGGTCAGCACCGCCGTCCAGACCGGGACACCCGTCAAACCCCCGCAGACTTTTTTCGGTGCCCGACTCGCCCGCAATGGAATCTTCACGGGTATCGTCGCCAAGCACGTCGCCCGACGCTTGCTCCCGCCTTACTGAGTATCGGGCCACCCATCTTCGAGGTTGGATTGGTGATCTGTGAGATTCTGATCAAATTACGGCAACCCGGCCGCCGCTCTTCTTTCTCCGTCTCCACCAGCCCATTGCCAAACTCCCCAACCCAATGGCCCCCATCGCCATTGTCGATGGTTCAGGCGTTTCGTGAATCGCTTCGACCTGAACCACGGCGTCGATGTAAGCCGTGCCGAATCCGTCTTGGCGCTCCTTCAGACCGAGGGTGTAGTCGTTGTCGCCGAGTCGCAGCCTATTCAAGGCGAACCAGGGGGAACCTATAACAGGGTCGCGAACGTAGATCGACTCGGAGCGGTTGCGGATGACGTGCGGCGGATCGTTGTCCATCGTGAAATTCTCCCTGACATACCCGCGGAACGAGAGCGCCGTGCTTTCGCCCGACTTGGCGTCCTGCAGATTGAAGACGAAATCGAAGCTCGTACCGACGCGCGTGAGGTAGAAATCGTTCGGGGCGAAGTCGTTGCCCGGATGGGCTTCGCCGACTGTGAGAGTACGCGATCCGCTCAGCGGCTCCCAGGGGGAATTTCCCCAGACGACGGCCGCAACCACGCTATTGGCAGTCGCACCCGAAATGACTTGTTCGGGGACGAAGTCCATCCACGGCGTTCCGCCGAGGATCGTGACGGTGCTCGAGTAATTCCACGGGATCGGCTCGGCACGAAGCGTATTCGCCGAGGCCACCAGGCCGAAGGCAATCATCCAACCACGCATGTTTTTCACGACGAGTTCCTGGGTGCAAATGGGGCGATCCGGCAGCCGATTTCTAACGTGCATCACAGCGCGGATGCAATCCCAATGCAAAGGGGTGTTTCCGCGCCGGCTCGGGCCACTACGTTAACGGCACTTCTTCCACTCCGGTACCGATTCCATGAGCCAACCGAAACTGCGCTGGGGGATTCTCGGCGTTGCCGGCATCAACCAGCGTTTGCTCCCCGCTTTCAAAGCGTCCACCACGGCCGACCTCGTCGGCATCGCCAGCCGAACCCAGGAGAAGGCCGATGCCGCCGCGAAGGCCGATGGCATTCCGCGCGCCTTCGGCACTTACGAAAGCTTGTTGAACGACACTGGAATCGATGCCGTGTACATTCCGCTGCCGAACCATTTGCACGACGAATGGGCTCGCCGCGCGGCCGATGCCGGCAAGCATATTTTGTGCGAGAAGCCGATGACTTGCGATGCGGCCAGCGCCGAGAAGTTGATCGCCTATTGCCGGGGGAAGAACGTCCGGCTGATGGATGGATTCATGTGGCCGCACCACCCGCGCACCCACAAAATCCTTGAATTCATCGACAGCGGGGCCATCGGCACGGTGCAGAAGGTGAATGCGGCATTCACGTTCAACCTCGCCGGCTTGCCGACGGACAACATCCGGATGCAGCCGCACGCCGGTGGCGGGGGCCTGCTGGACGTCGGCTGCTACACGACTTACGCGATCCGCTGGTGGATGCGGGCCGAACCGGTGGCGGTCTTTGCCAAAGCGGTCTTCGTCAACGGCGTGGATGTGGCCATGAGCGGTGTCTGGACGTTCGCCGACGGTCGCACCGCCAACTTCGATTGCGGCTTCACGTCGCCCCTGCGGACGTGGTTGGAAATCGTCGGGAGCGAGGCGGTGATCCGCATCCCGAACATGTGGATCCCGGACGACCGCGCCGTGTTTGAAGTGCAACGTCAAGCGGGCGACTTCGGCAACGGCATCGAAGAGATCAGTACGCCGGGTCAGAATCAAATGGTACACATGCTCGACGATTTCGCCGCCGCCGTCCGCGAGCAGCGCGAGCCGTACCCGAACCCCGACGAAGCGGTGAAGAGTTTGAAAGTGATGGACGCCCTGCGCAAGAGCGCATTCGACGGCGTGGAAGTGACACTATGAAACACGAGAATTTAGCCGCGACGCGAAGGGTCTCCGCAGCGGAGCGTAGGCTGTTCGGCGGAACGATTGGGGGCGTGGACGGAGACTGCCGGCGGGGTGGTGGGGTATCGCGTC
The DNA here is from genome assembly GCA_043727675.1 of Fimbriiglobus sp. Classification (GTDB taxonomy): domain Bacteria; phylum Planctomycetota; class Planctomycetia; order Gemmatales; family Gemmataceae; genus JALHQU01. The sequence continues at coordinate 3,322 of JAYSYJ010000324.1, read as the reverse complement.
TAAAGAAGCGGCAAATCCGGAAGACCGACGCCGTGTAAAAAATCGTAGGTGCCGTCGTAAAATTCAGGCAGCCGCGTGTGGTCACTCGTGGAGCCCGGTGGGACAAAAATGACCATGCCTTGGCGGGCCCGGGTGAGCAGGACGCGGTAGGCATTCAAAAGGTATTTCTGCCGCGCCGGTTGGTTGATTCGATTCCAGCGATCCCCGCAGAAAGACTTGTACTCCCAGGACCGACCGGTGCAGCGCAGATCGGCATCCCAAGTGACGCACGACCAATCCAACTCCAGACCTTGTACCTGAAATTCGGTCGCCACATCTTCGAGGAAGTACGACGAGCGGACATCGAGCTTGCCGTCGAGAAACCAGTGGACCGGGTCGACCGGCGACCGGACGTCGATGGCGTGCGGCTTCAGCCGCTGCGCTTGCGACGAGGCGATTATGCCGAACCGCTCGCTCCCCCGGGCCTTGCTCCGTAGCCACGCCTTGGCGTGATCGAGATTCCGGGTCAAATAAATGGGATACCGTTCGCCTGTCATTTGAGCCGTCGATTGCGCGTTGTGAATGTCGAGGTCCAACAATTGCTTCACGAGTAGCGACACCCGCTCGGCGCGGTACGAGCGCATCGAAACCGACAAATGCAGAAACTCGCTGTAATGCACCGATTGGGTGGGAAGTGCATCGAGTGCGTTTTTCACGCCGTATTCACTGTCGGTGAGTTTGTCGGAAATGTACAACTGCCATTCCGGATAAGATCGATTCAGCGAGTCGATCCATTCGGCAATCCCGGCTTCGCCGGTGTTGATCTCTTGTCCGCCGCCGACCAAACAGACGACGACCGCCCAATCTTTGTGCCGGTCCATGCAAGAAATGAGGAATTCGGGCTCGGACATCGCGAAGTTCGTGTGCCCCTTCTTTCGCTTCATAAAGCTCGCGGTTTGTGCGAGATTCCACGCCCGCTGGGCCTCGTCGAACAAAACGACATGCTCGATCGGGGGATCCTGGTTGGCAAGGCAGTCGTCTCGAAAGTGGTGGATGTTTTGAATGAAGCTTTGGACCTCACTCTTCGCTTGCCCTTTTCGAAGCTTCTGGCCGTTCGACTTCGCGATTTCAACTCGGTCCCGTGCCAGCGCCTCACAGAGGACCGAGACGAGCGGCCCGTTCCCCGAAAGAAATACGCTGTAGAGGTCGCTCGTGTTGTCCATGTGCCGGGTGGCGATATTGAGGCCGACCAACGTCTTGCCCGCGCCCGGTACGCCCGTCACGAAGCAGATCGACTTTTCTGAATTCTCGCGCGAATCTCGGATGACCCTTGAAATCAACTCCGACGTGTCGGTCAGATTCACGGCACTCGCGTCACTGCGGGATATATTTTCGACGCCGTGGCCGTTGTAGAGTGCCATTGCGGCTTCGATTATTGTCGGCGTCGGGCAGTAGCGACCACGCTCCCACAGATCATCGAAAAGTGACTCTTCGCCGAGCAGCCCCACCGCACTGGACAGCACCGTTGCCAACCCCTCGCCATTGCAACGTGTCGGGTGGAGGAGGCGGTCGTGGTCGATCCGAAATGGCCGAATCTCGCTCGATTTTGCGGCGGTGGCGATGAGAACGGGGACGATGTACCGGTGGTGACTCGTCTCGTGGAAGTTCTTCAAATCCAACGCGTAGTCCCAGACTTGATCGTGGCCGTGACTCGAGTACCCCGACTCGCCGACTTTGAACTCCAGTACAAAAACGACTCGGTCGATCACGACGACGACATCGATTCGCTTGCCCAACCGCGGCACGGACAACTCGAAGTATACTTTGCCGCGTGCGTGGTACACCCCCAGTACTTTCTGCATCAATTCAATTTGGTACGTCCACGAGTCGCGTTGAGTCACCTCGAGTGGAAAGTAGTTTGAGAGTACCAATTCACCCAAAATCTCCGCGGGCAACTTGCGGACGAACAAGTCAATTGCGTCAGAATAAAATGACCTCATTCCAATCCAGTCTATGACTTTTGTCGGGTCCCGAATAGGATGGGCCTCGTGCCCGTTCTTGGTTTCCATCTGACCTGGTGACTTTCATGAGCGAGGTTCATCGAAAAAACCGGATCGTCCCGAATTCGTCGCGGTTCCGGCTCACTTTGACGGACGAGACCCCGGCGATCATCGCCCGGCACGCCTTCACTCAGAAGCAGCGACTCCTCGCGGGAATTCGGCACAACCGGTTGCTCGACCGATTCTTCAATTCCATCGCGACTTCGGTTCATCAAAATTTGCGCTGCCCTGTTCGCCGGCATGGCCAAATCGAAGTCGATGAAATCTACGTCGGTGTCAACAACACCGGCAAGCAATTCGTCATCCCGGTTCAGGCGAAGGGAGGGAGCGACCAGATCAATACCACCCAAGTTTCGCAAGACTTGGCACTGTGCCGGGCGAAATTCCCGCTGTTGACGGCACGGCCGGTCGCGGTGCAATTCGTGCGAGATGAAACCGGCGAAACCATCGTCATGTTCGAATTGATCGAAAACGAGGGCGAACTGCTGGTCGCCGATGAAAAGCACTACAGGTTAGTTTCTTCGGCGGAAATTGGAAACGATGATTTAGATCAGTACAGTCGCACCTAACCAAAAGACAGCACGCCCTTGTCAGTACTCAAACCCATTGACTACCCCCCCATGCCAAACCCCATTGATACCCTCTTCGACCGCTTGCGGGCGGCGAACTCGAAAGCCTTCATGCCGTTTGTTACGGCGGGTGACCCCGACCTGGCGTTCACGCGGCACTTGCTGCGCACGGTGGCGGCGAGCGGGGCCGACCTCATCGAGGTGGGCTTCCCGTTTTCCGACCCGATTGCCGACGGGCCGGTGATTCAAGAAAGTTACACGCGGGCGTTGCGGAACAAATTGAAGCTGGCGGAGCTGTTCCAAGCTGTGCACGAGGTCACCTCGGCACCGGGTTGGACGCCGCCGCTGGTGGCGATGGCGTCGTACTCGTTGATCTTCAAACGCGGGGCCAAGGTGTTCATCGCCGAAGCGCAAGCGGCCGGGTTCAGCGGGGCGGTGGTGCCCGATTTGCCCGCCGAGGAAGCCGAGGATTTGGCCGGACACTGCCGCGCGGCCGACTTCAAATTGATCCTGCTGGTGTCTCCGACGACGGCGGCGCACCGCATCGGCAGTATCGTGAAAGCGTGCAGCGGGTTTGTCTATGTCGTCAGCCTCGTGGGGATCACCGGGGAGCGCGCCGTCATCTCGCCGGAAATCTTGGAGTTGCTGACGCGGTTACGCCACGCGACCACCTTACCCCTCTGCGTCGGCTTCGGCGTGAGTCAGCCGGAGCAC
>JAYSYJ010000323.1:0-2834 GCA_043727675.1 Fimbriiglobus sp. | reverse complement strand
AGATGGCGGATGATCGCCGCATAATGTGCTGGCACGGCGTAGCCGACGGTGTCCGGAATATTGAGCGTCGTCGCCCCGGCTTCGATGGCGCGCTCGACCACTTCCGACAAGAAATCGAGTTCCGTCCGTGCCGCATCTTCCGGGCTGAACTCCACGTCGGCGCAGAAGTCGCGGGCGCGTTTCACACTCTCGACGGTGCGGGTCAGAATGTCTTCACGGGACATCTTCAGTTTGAACTCGCGGTGGATCGCACTCGTCGCCAAAAACAAGTGGATGCGCGGCTTCTTCGAGTGCTTCACGGCATCGGCGGCCCGGTCGATGTCGGCGGCGTTGCAGCGTGCCAAGCCGCAGATGATCGGCCCGTGGATCTGCCGGGCGATCTCGGCGACACTCTCGAAATCCCCGGGCGATGCGATCGGGAAACCCGCTTCGATGACATCGACGCCGAGGTTCTGCAGGGCGTGGGCCATCTCGAGCTTCTCGGGGAGCGTCATGCTGCAGCCGGGGCTTTGTTCGCCGTCGCGCAGAGTCGTGTCGAAGATGATGACGCGGTTCGGGTCGGTCGCGGCCATGGCAAGGTCACTCGAAAAAGGTACGAAAAAAGCCCCGGAACACTTTCGAGTTCCGGGGCCTGGATCGATTCGGTTCAAACCGCAATCAGGCAAGGAACTCGGCACCGCTCGGAATCAACCCGAGAAGCGTCATATGGTTCGTCAGCCGAATCGCAATGTTCATACTTACACAATACACGGGCATTCGCCCCAGTGCAATCCGTTTCCGCCTTCTTACCGATTATTCCCATCCGCCGGGGCTAGCTCCATCGTCTGCCAGTAGGCTTCGAACCACTTCGTCAGCGGCTTCTTCAAGTCTTTCTGAGCGAGTTGAATTGTGAGTGTCTGCCCCGATCCCGTGGCTTGCAGTGAGACAGCTGGCATCGCCGCGATCGACTTCGTCAACTCCGATTGCGCCGCCGCACGCGGGTCGGGAACATCCTGCGGCGCTTGGTTGACTTTAACATCTTCATCGACAATTCGTGTTGACTGCGAAGCATTGTCCGGATGACGATCCGGGAAAAGATTCCAGAGTCTCTCGAATGCCACGGTGCCAAAGGCGGCCGGTTGGCCCATCAATTTAGGTGATGGTTCCACTGTCGACGTGGCATAATTTACCACCGATTCTCTTTCCCGGCCGACGATGAGTCGGGAACCGGCAACGGCATAGAAGATCGGGGTGGAGCCGTGAACCAGCCCCCACACTTTGACCTTTTGAATCGTTTCGCTCGCCGGTTCCGGCAGCGTTTCCGCCTTCGAAATCAGTTGCGAGAGTTTCGGCAAGATCGTCTGCCAGCCCGTGGCCGCCGCGTCGTCATCCAGCGTGAAAATGAGCAGCGGCCGTACCGGTTTGGCTTTGCCGTCCTTCGATTGTTTCGGCAACAGGAACGTCGCGGATTGAACCAACGGCAACCACTCCGACGATAGTTTCAAGCCACCCTTCTCCACTTCTTTGACCAAATCGGATGGCAACGCCCCGGTTTCGCCCAAAGCTTGACCGATAGCGTCGGCCACTCCGAGGATCGCGGCCGTACGTTTCGATTTGGGCGGCAATGCCACCGTGAAATCAATCGCGGAACCACGCCTCTCAAACGCGGTCACCACTCCGCCGGTGAGCAGCGACTGCAACGGGCCAGCGCCGTCGGCACGGACTTCGGCAGTCGCGGTCAGCGACCAGCCGTGTTGCTGCAATTGCCAAGAACCGGCGAAACTCTCGACTTGTTTCAGGTTGATCAAGAAACGAACAAACGAGACGACCGGCGATTTCAACCAGTCGTCTTGGCAGACTTTCTTCGCCGCGACGAGTTGCGTTTCGAAACGGGCGACATCGGCGCAGAAAAACAGGCCGGGGTTCTTGCGCGCCTCACCGCGAGACAGCAGGACTTTCGACGATGCGAAATTCGCGGACTTCTCGGTGCCCAGAAACCGACGGTACACATCGCCGACAGCCGCGATGTTGGAGCCGATCACAAACAACCCTGGTGCATAGAGGTAGGTCGGTTCGGCCAACCCCTGGGCAGGTGTCGGATCGAGAATCGGTTCCGGTTTGCCATTTTCATCAATCGACGCCCCGGTCAACGCGCGATTCTGGTAGACCGCAATTCCATCGACTTTTCCGACCCGGCGAATGTTTGGCGACGTCAGCAAATAGTGCCGGGCGAGCAAACCGCCGAGCTGGCTCTCCCCCATGAGAAATGCGATCGTCACCGACGCGCGCCCCGTTTTGGGATCGAACCCCGTGATGGCGGCAGCCACTCCTTGAAGCTTTTTGAACTCCGCGAGCATCTCGGGAGAAGTGTACAAGCTCCACTCGCCTGCTTTCGCCAGTCCGACAAGGTTTCCCGGCGGCTGCATTTTGTCGCGGCGGTCATGACTGAAATTCAAACTGTCCGCCAGCGAAGTCCCCTTCACAAAATCCGCAACGGCGACCGATGTGCTCGCCGGTTGGCCAATCTCGGCGTACGCCAGCGTGCCCACTGGGAACAACTCCGCGACATCTTTGGGGACTTCTGCGACGGCCACCGGGAGGAACAACCCGAGAGCCATTGAAATGACAAGCCAGCGGAGCATGGGTGTACTCAGAGGTATTTCAAAATTCACTTTGCAATCGTTACGTCTTCGTGAGTATTAGACGTAAAGCTATTTTGGCTCTTCCCGGATTCCTGTGGGTAAAATCTCGCCCGTTACCCACCTGAACATACTATTTTTCTAGGCCGGAATGGACTTTCCGGCCCCTCGGAAATCGGTTCTGATTTCCGGATGCCCAAAAACCACTCCCTCCGC
>JAYSYJ010000322.1:0-26022 GCA_043727675.1 Fimbriiglobus sp. | reverse complement strand
GGTGAGCATCTTCCGCATGGCGAATCCTGCCGGCGCGACGGTGTGTTCCTCAAAGGAATCCTACGCCCGCAGGGGCGAAAACGTCAACAGGGCCTAGTAGCTACACCAAGACATCTGTAAAGCTGAGGACAGAGCTTCCAGTTCACCGAGACGATTTTATGCGATACTTATTGGCGTTATGGCTGATTGTCAGTTTGACCAACGTCACCCAAGCTCAGTCGAAAACTCAAGCGGCAGTCGATGCGAGTATCGACGCCGAACTCGACGACCTCGTGAAACTTTACAAACAGTTGCACGCGAATCCGGAACTGTCGCTGCAAGAAGTCAAAACGTCGGCAAAAATGGCCGACGAGTTGAAGAATGCCGGATTCGAAGTGACCCGCAAATTCGGCGGTTACGGCGTGGTCGGCGTATTGAAAAATGGCACCGGCCCGACCGTACTGGTGCGGGCCGACATGGACGGGCTGCCGATCATCGAAAAGACTGGCCTCGAATACGCTAGCCAAATTCGCACCCGCAACAAGGAAGGCGTCGAGGTCGGTGTGATGCACGCCTGCGGGCACGATATCCACATGAGCTGTTTCATCGGTACCGCACGGACATTAGCAGCTAACAAATCCACATGGCAAGGCACTCTGCTCTTCATCGCCCAGCCGGCTGAGGAAGTTGTGGCCGGGGCACGGGCTATGCTCGACGACGGGTTGTACAGCAAGTTCGGCAAACCCGACTTCGCATTGGCGTTGCATGCTGATCCGCTCAAACCAGTGGGCGTGGTCAGCTTCACCGATGGTTTGGCACTGGCGAATTCGGACACCGTGGACATTTTGGTGAAGGGCAAAGGAGGCCACGGGGCCGCCCCGCATTTGTCCATCGATCCCATCGTGCTGGCCGCCCGGATCATCCTCGACTTGCAGACCATCGTGAGCCGAGAGGTCAATCCGCTCGATCCGTGCGTGGTTACAGTCGGCTCCATCCACGGTGGCACGAAACACAATATTATCCCCAACGAGGTCAAACTTCAACTGACGGTGCGGACGACCAAAGACGACGTGCGAAAGGATGTTCTCGCCGCCATCGAACGGATTGCCAAAGCCGCCGCCGTCGGTGCCAAAGCCCCGGAACCAGAAGTTGTCGTGAGCGAGACTCAATTCACCCCAGCCACGATTAATGATTCCACGCTGGTGAAACGGACAACGAAAGTACTGGTCAGCGTACTCGGCGAGAAGAACGTCCAAACCCGACCACCGTTGATGGGTGCCGAGGATTTCGGCCGCTTCTCGAAGGGTGGTGTGCCGATCTTCATGTACTTCTTGGGGACAGTCTCCCAAAAGCGTTACGATGCGGCCCAGAAAGCCGGTGCACCGGCGTTGCCAGGAATGCACACGGACAGCTACTTCCCAGAACCGGATCAGGCCATCCGCGCCGGCGTGCGAACGATGAGTGCCGCCGTGATCGATTTGTTACCGGTGAAGTAGAACATCACGCTGCCGAGATGGCTGGCTCAACGATCTGTGTCTTGACAACCGACTCCGCAATCTCCATCACTACCGCACCTATGACTTCGTTGGCCAGCGAGGCGTAGTCGGTCGCTCCGGGGCAGTTGGGAGCGTACCGAAAGATCGATTGGCCATGACTGGGGCACTCGGCGAGTTTCACATTGCGACGGATTCGAGTGTCGAAGACGCGGGCATCGGCCCAGGGCACGTTGGCACCGCGCGACTTATCGAGGAAGTTGCGCAAGTCGTTGACGACTTCATGGGCAAGCTTGGTTTGCGAATCGTACAGGCAGACAACGACGCCGGTGACCTTCAAACGCGGGTTGATGCGCCGGCTAACGAGAGCCGTGGTCTCCAATAATTTACTCAGACCATGTAATGCAAGGAAATGGGGCTGGAGTGGAATGAAGACTTCGTCGGCACTGGCCAGAGTGTTGAGCGTCAGCACACCGAGAGACGGCCCGCAATCCATGAGCATGTAGTCAAAGTCGGCACTGTCCTGAGCCAGTGCTTCTCTCAATATCACTTCCCGACCGACGACCCCGGCTAGTTCGACTTCAGCCGCGGCCAGATTGATATCCGAGGGGCAGAGCCAGAGATTGGTATCGGCTTCGCGTCGGACATCGGCCAACGGCTTGGAATTCACCAGCACATCGTAGAGCGACGGGAGCGTACCGTCGGGTTCCAAACCGAGGTGAGTGGTGGCGTGGGCTTGCGGATCCAGATCGAGCACGCAGACGCGTTTTCCTGCGTTGGCGAGCGCGGCCGAGAGGTTGACGGTCGTCGTGGTTTTCCCGACGCCGCCCTTTTGGTTGAGAATGGCGATCCGTCGCATCGTCTGACTCCGCATTGGTTTGGCATCGAATCTTGCCGTTCGGTTGTCCCCTCTTATAACCTTGGTATCCTCTCCCGGAACAGCCCAACTGCGGCAGCCAAGCGCTGCTCTCCAGCCCCCGGTTCGGCTGAGTTGATTGCGGTCTGGGGCACTGTTTTTACCCCTCATTTTCTGGGAGTTCACACGCGGATGGCTACCTCGAACGTACGACAGCAGGCCCTCACGGCCATCGCCACGACCCGTCATACTTTGAATCGGCTCGATTTCCGCAAGGAGCACCTGAAGGAGCTCTTCGGCGCGAACGTCTTCCACGAAGAAGAACAAAAAGCCCGCCTGCCCAAACATGTTTTCAAAACCTTGCAAAAAACAATCCGGCTCGGTGTGCCGCTCGATCCGAGCGTGGCCGACTCGATTGCGAGTGCCATGAAGGATTGGGCGATTGAGCATGGGGCCACTCACTTCACCCACCTGTTCCAGCCGATGACCGGCTTAACTGCCGAAAAGCACGACTCGTTCCTCTGTCCTTCGGGGAATGGTTTTGCCGTGTCCGAGTTCAGCGGTAAGGAACTCGTGAAGGGCGAACCCGACGCCAGTTCGTTCCCGAGCGGTGGTATCCGGGCGACTTTTGAAGCCCGCGGCTACACCGGCTGGGATCCGACCAGCCCGGCTTACATCCGCGAGTCCCCGAACGGCGCGACGCTGGTGATCCCGACCGTGTTCGTGTCGTGGACGGGCGAAGCGCTCGATAAGAAGACCCCGCTGCTGCGTTCGATGGAAGCGCTGTCGACTCAAGCGATGCGAATCCTGAAACTTTTCGGGAACACCGAAGCCAAGAAAGTTTTCACGACCGTCGGGGCGGAACAGGAATACTTCCTGATCGACAAGAACTTCGTTTACGCCCGGCCCGACTTGCTCACGGCCGGACGCACGGTGTTCGGCGCCAGGCCGCCGAAGGGCCAGGAGCTTGAAGATCAGTACTTCGGGACGATCCCCGAGCGTGTGATCGCGTGCATGTCAGACGCCGAAGCGGAGATGTTCAAACTCGGCGTTCCCGTGAAGACACGCCACAATGAGGTGGCCCCGAGTCAGTACGAAATCGCCCCGATCTTTGAAGATTCGAATCTCGCCACCGACCATAATCAACTGACGATGGACATTCTCCGCCGCACGGCCGAGAAGTACGACCTCGTCTGTTTGCTCCACGAAAAACCATTCGCCGGGATCAACGGCAGCGGCAAGCACAACAACTGGAGCATGTCCACCGACGCCGGTGAGAACCTGATCAATCCCGGAGAGACCCCGCACGACAACGCCCAGTTCTTGGTGTTCTGCGTCGCCGTAATCCGGGCCGTCGCCAAGTACCCTGAATTGCTCCGCGTCACCGTGGCCAGCGCCGGCAACGACCATCGCTTGGGAGCGAATGAAGCCCCACCCGCGATCATGAGTATCTTTTTGGGTGATCAACTCCAAGATGTGATGGAGCAACTCGAAGCGGGCGCACTCAAGAGCACGAAGCAAGGCGGCTTCATGGAAGTCGGCGTGAGCGTGCTGCCGAAATTGCCACGGGATGCCGGGGATCGCAACCGCACCAGCCCGTTCGCCTTCACCGGGAACAAATTTGAATTCCGCGCCGTCGGAAGCTCGTTCAGCATCGCCGGGCCGAACACGGTGCTCAACACAATCGTTTCGGAGTCGATCGACTTCATCGCCACGGAATTAGAAGCGGCGACGAAAGCGGGCAAGACCCTCAACAAAGCGATTCAAGACTTGCTGCCCGGCATTTTGAAAGAGTCGAAGAAAGTGATCTTCAACGGCGACGGTTACTCGGACGAATGGCACTCCGAAGCGGAGAAGCGGGGCCTGCCGAACTTGAAGAACACCGTCGATTCGATCCCGGTCATCATTCGCAAAGACTCGGTCGAACTCTTCGCCAAGTACAAAGTCTTCACCGAGCGCGAACTACAAGCCCGCTACACGATCTTCTGCGAAAGCTACGTCAAAACGATCAATATCGAAGCGAATTTGATGACGATGATCGCCAAAACGATGGTATTCCCAGCAGCACTTCGCTACCAACTCGAAGTCGCTTCCGCCGTGAATACCACCAAAGCGGCCGGCGTGGACAACGCGGCACAACTGGGGCATTTGAAAGATCTGACCGCAACGATCACGACTTTCCAATCGGCTTGCGCCGCGCTGGAAACGGCCCACCACCACGAAGCTCACGGCGACCCTTACGCCCATGCCAAGCAGATGCGCGATACCGTGCTGCCGAAGATGGTCGAACTGCGTACCGTGGTCGACAAACTCGAAACGATGATCGCCGACGACATCTGGCCATTGGCTACCTACCGCGAAATGCTCTTCCTCAAGTAAGCGTTCGGAGTTAGGTTTTCGACGACGTCCGTCAGCTTGCTGGCGGACGATTTCGTTTGCAGGTACGATTAGGAAAATAAACATAGTCCGGAGAAACCTTGGCGAAGCCGTTCGACGCGACGCTGAATGCTCTGATCGACCTCCGACCCGCGGACTGGGCGAACGGTTTCGCTCGGCTGGTCGGTATTCCTCCGGGGCCGCACGTCTCGCTAGACACGGATTTGGCCACGACGTTGCAAGCGGATAAGCTCTTCCGGATCGATGGCGAACGCCCGTCGCTGCTCCACTTGGAACTCGAAGCGAATCCGCGTACGGGAATTCCCCGTGAGTTAATGCGGTACAATACATTGGTTGATCATCAACACGGTCTACCCGTGGAAACGGTTTTGATCTTGCTGCGTCCGAAAGCCCAGGTCAGTGACCAAACTGGCCAATATCAACGCTTGGGGGTGAATGGGAATATCATCGCCGAGTTTCGCTACTGCATCGAACGGGTTTGGGAACGCCCAATCGATTTCTGGTTGCAGTGCGGCTTGGGGTTGGCACCCTTGGCGTTGTTGACCGATGAAGCCAGCGGTCAACTCGAAAGTGCATTGGATCGCTTTCAAATTTGCCTACGGAAGAACGATGTCGATGAAACCACGACAAAGACTCTTTTAGGCTCCTCATTCGTGTTATGTGGACTGAGATACAATAAGACTCGCGTCTTAGAAATGTTCAGGAGCGTGAGCATGTTGATGGAAGAATCGACAACCTACCAAGGCATTTTGGAAAAAGGGTTGGAAAAAGGACTGACCCAAGGCCGCACGGAGGGCCGCACGGAGGGCCGCACTGAAATCTTAATCGTGGCCCTTGTTCGCCTTGGCACCAAAAGATTCGACTCCCCCTTACCTTCTGTCATGACCGAGTTGCAGGGAATCACCGATAACGAACGCTTAGAACGGCTCATGGAGCGAATTCTCCAAGCCGTAAGCTGGGACGACTTGCTCGCCAGTGATTGAACCCATCCTCTCGTACTCTTTCGGAGTTTATCCATGTTCCCATCCCGCCGCAATTTCGTCTCCGCAGGTTTCGCACTCCCCGCAGCGTATTGGCTTGTCCCTGGCGCCTTCGCCGAAGACTTGACCAAGACCCCGAAACAGACAGAAGGGCCGTTCTACCCGGACAAACTCCCACTCGATACCGACAACGACTTGATCCTCATCAACGATAAACTCACACCCGCCGTTGGTGAAATCACGCACTTGACTGGAAAGATTCTCGACGCCAAGGGTAACCCGCTCAAAGGCGCCGTCGTGGAAATCTGGCAGTGCGATGGCAACGGCGTTTACCTGCACACCGGTGACAGTGGTGAAAAACAAAAACAACAAGACAAGAATTTTCAAGGTTTCGGGCGATTTCTCACCGGGAAATCCGGAGAGTACTACTTCCGCACGATCAAACCGGTGACCTATCCCGGCCGAACACCGCACATCCACTTCAAGGTCAAACAGGGCAAAAAAGAATTGCTCGTCACGCAGATGTACGTGGCAGGGCACGCAGGCAACGAGAAAGATGGGATCTGGCGTAGCATCACCGATAAGAAATCCCGCGAGTCGATCACGGTGGAGTTTACCAAAATGAAAGAATCGAAACTCGGCGAGCTGACCGCTAACTTTGACATTGTTCTGGGAGTCACTCCAGAAATGGATTGATCCAAAAATATCGCTAAATTCCCTGCGACATGCCGGGAATTTACGTGAATAGTTATCGAGGCAGTCCCTCAGCGAATTTGTCTAGCAATCCCAAGTAGCGTGTCGCATAAAATACCAAAGCAGTATCGCTATCGATGTTCACAAAATCGACCGGAATACCTTGCGGTTTCAGAGCCATCGCAAACCGTTCGCGTGCTTGCTTATTGTCACCGGCTTGCAACGCCGTCATCCCCAAGTCGAAGTGAAGGATCGATTCCTTCGCCAAGGCTGATCGCATGGGGCCGACGGGATCGACCAGAACAATACTACTCCCGGCAATCGCGGCTAAAGGCGGGCGCAGTTCTACTAGCGGAATTTTCAATTGTTCCAATTTGGCAACGGCATATTTAGGGATCACTTGAAGCTGCTCGCGAGCATCCTCCGCCATTTTCTCGTAGTTTCCTTCGAGGCGAGCCTGCAATATTCGCAGCTGTTTGATCGCCAGCCTGCTTGCCGCTAGCCGAGAATCATTCGGGTTATCTTGCTCGGCTTTTTCTAACACTTCCGCAACTTTTGACAATTGCTGGGCCGCTTTGTCCAAGCTTCCACTCTCCAGTTGCATCAAAATCGCTTGCAAGTTCAATCCAACTGCGGAAGTATGGACAATCACAGAACCGTCCTTCATATCTTGAATCGTAGAAGTCGCGGCTAGTAAATTGAATCGCTGTTCTAACAAAGCGATGCCTTGTCGCTGCACGCGAAGATCGAGGCCACTTTGTGGAATATTATCCCAATCGGCGGAACTCGAGAGCACCATGTCCACCGCACGGCTCATCAGGCCGAGTTGCGCAGACGCAAGAAACTTCTGGGCGAACCCGAACGGTTTCACCATTTGATTGTAAGCTTCGATCCGTTTGCTCACGTCCCGTTTCACCCGATCTTCCAGAGCTTGGGCGTGAGATCGCACCCACGTTGCGTCTTTCGGTTTCGGGGTCTGTGAATGTTCAACCGCGTCGAGATCCGTATTGGCCAGATCGGCAATAATCGTTTCGTACATTCTCATTCCATCTGCATTATTCGGTGGCCCACGACCCTGCATTTGCATGCGTTGGATCTGATAACCCATGATCGCTCTGGCAACTGCGGTGTCTCCGCGAGTGACAATCCCATCTAAACTTCCCGGTTGTAACTCATATTGAGCTTCAATCGATTTCTGGCGATAATAATCACTAGCAAACTTGAGATTTCCGGCCAATTGAATGATCGAATCCGGTGCATTTTTGATTCCGGCATTCGCACGAGTTAACATTTCGACCGCTGTATCGATCTGCCCCGAGTTGTAGTGCAACATAAAAAGTGTGAGTTCCGCAATCACCGCTTTTTGTGCCAGTTCACTCGCGTTTGGTGCTGCGGGAATACGGTCGATAAAGCGGTGCAACGAACTCATCTGCTGCAATTCGGGATCTTTGGGATTCAAAGCCCCAAAGTAACGCAGGGAGTACGAATCGGCTAATGTGAGATACGGGGTAGGATCGTCCGGTGTTTCTGCGATGGCCCGTCGCGCAGCCCGATTCGCCAACACCGGCAATGCCATTTCATCTGCATTTGGCAGCAATGGACCGGGCTGCAAAACAAATTGGATCACCGGGCCAGCACCGTAACCTGCCAGGACGGATCGGTTTTGGAAGGAGATCCAAGATTGTTTGGCGATCTCGGACGAATTCTTTCCCAACTTCATGAAAAGAATCGCATCGTCCGTTGCCACAGACGCTGGCTGTGGTTTGATCATAAACTCCGCGATCCAACCTTCAACCGGTTCGAGTGGCGGGATCGATTTACTACTTGGAACAACCGCAACCGCGGGTGAAAATGCCGCTCGTTCGTAAGTGTAAGACAATTTCTTGGCAATTTCTCGACCCGAGGCGGTGTCGGTTCGCTGAATCACAGCCACCCGGCCATCCAGATGGAGTAAAACAGTATTCGTCTGCTGATTTTCATCGAGGAAATCGGAGTTGAATCGGAAAATCATTTCGACTTGTAACGGGGTCATCCACTGTCCGAGCGCAAAATAATCGACCCGGTATTTATCAGCCATTCTTTTCAAATTGCCATTGGATTTCTGAGTTGTTAAGTCTTCCTCTGCCCGTGCCTTGCGAAATTCCTCTCGAAAGGAGGCGAGATCCACTAGTTCGGAACTGTGAAATCGGAATCGCGAGTTGATGAATACTTTTTCCAGGGGCGCATGCCAAGCGCAATAATCACCCAACTCGTGGTAAGAAAGTAAGCCGCGCGCCTCCGGTGTCAACTTGCCTTCTTCTCGCCATTGTTGAAGAAGCTTCGCGCCGCGTGACAGTCCGGCATCGTCCTCAATTCCCCAACTCACCCGGCGTTGTAATGCCGTTTGTAACTTTCCGCGGACATGCAAGAAACCTGGAATCGTCGCTGCGATCAGCCCGATCAGCAACGCGATTGAGACGATCCGACCCACCCCGCTCAGAGTAAGAATTGTTTTCGTGGTCGGGTCAACCACCGTTTGCAATCGAAAGCGGAACAGTCCATTTAAATGTGCAGCCGCGAGCGGAATGGCCATGATCACGGCCAAAGGAATAAAACGAAAATTGATCAGCGCGAGCCCGACGTAGCCGAACCAAATCAGGATATGTGTCGCCCGCAGTCGTGTCTTACCACCTCCCAATAACAGTCCACCAATAACCACCAGTGCTGCCGCCGCGTAACCGGGTATGTTGGCGCCCCGATCAATCGAATCGAAGTACAGGGGGCTTAACGGAGACAGGATCATCGGGAACAAATTGGGGTCTTGGGCAAACGACTCCGTCCAACCGAACGTCAATTCGAATGGGAGCAGTTGTCCGAACGCATCTAGTGGACTTCTGACGACAGCTCCGAGGAACATCGGATTCAGCAAGATGCCGACGACGCTCAGAAGCAGAGCGCGACAGAGAGCTTTTTGAGGCGGTGCCGACCAGAACGGATCGTCATTTGGATTCGATTCGGCTTGTCCCGTTGCAAAGCGACTTTGAACCATTTCACCGACCAACACGAGCAGGATCGTGAATGGCCCGAGTAGAAAGAACGAGTCGGTGCAGGCCCAGATCCAAGAAATGCCCCCCAAGATTGCAGGCATTCTCCATTTGTGACCGAGCCAATTGCCCCGGTAAATCGACGCGAGCACGACCGACTGCAACAGCATGCCGAAGACCATCGGCCTCAACGAAGCCAGCGAGCCGCACGCCACCGCACCGAGAGCGATCACCATGGCCCAGGGCCAAAGCGATTGTTCCGGCCTGCGGAGGAGAAAGAGTACCGCAAATGCGGCTGCAAAAACCAAGGCTTTAAGCACAACCGAGCTGGCTCCGGTGTCGTCGAGTGAGTAAGTCGCGTACATCAACAAATCGAAAATCCAGTTGGAATTGACCCAACCTCTATCGGCGCCGGTAAAACTGAGCGGGTCGCCACCGATGGGGTACTGCCCTTGCACGAGGAGTCGACCGGTACCCAAGTGACGCCAAATATCGCTGTTGCGCGCCGTGTAAGACGCCAATAAAAACGCCAAAATTGTAACGAGAATGGCCAAAGCGACGTCGACCGGTTTGAACCACGCTGGCCAGCGCGCCTGGGCGATACTCGACGGAGAAATCGAATCGGTCGCCACAATTTCAGCGGCACCTTCAGCGACGGGCAAATCCGGGGTTGGTAAAACTGGGGACGAAACTTTCATGGGCAAAAACCTCTTTCAACCAAGGTGAGGCAATAACGTAACAAATGATGTCATTACCCTAGCCAGCTAACCGAATCGGTCAAGAAGAAGTCGTTGTCGGCCACGCGAATTAGCCCCGAGACGCAATCAGGAATGAGTTCTGTCCTTCGGTAACAATCCGAAAATCACAAGCTCGCTCGACGACGTCTCAAGGCTAGGTTCGTCGACTCCCACGTGCTTTTTTCGCGGGAGGCCATTTTTACCCTCGGCGCAACTACTGTGGCCGCATGGTCATTCCAGATAGTTGGTTGTTTTCTGGGCAGGAAGTTACTTTCCAATGAGGGGTGGGGGAGGGTGTCGGAAAGCAGGTGGCTTCACACAATCTGAACCGGACTTGTTTCCGATTCCCATTTGGGTTTTACTCTTCCACTCGAGGAAGGATCCTGAAGGAACGTGCCACCGCCATGATGGCCCCTCTGCCCCAGCTGGCATCGATTGCCACCGTACCGACCGAGTCGAACCGGCCCACGGCCCGCCTCGACGTCCGAATCGGTTCGGCCCGCACAACCAATTACCCACTCACGCGCGGCGAACTGCTCATCGGCGGCGCGGACGGTTGCGATATCCGATTGCCCGGTTCGCACCTCCCCGCAGTCATCTGCCAATTTCTGCAAGACGCAACGGGTGTCTACCTCCGCCGGCTCGTGCCCGCGTTCCCGATTTTGCATAACTCGGCCCCGTTCAATGGCATGGTTCCGGTGTCGCTCCAATCCGGGGATCGGATTTCCGTCGGCCCCGCCGAAATCAATCTCGACTTCTCTGCGGCGTTACCACTCCGCCCGACGTTTGTCGCGATCAATGCCGTGACGAAATCGAATGGGAAAACGAAGCACTTAGACCGAGAGGAACTCGCTGCTGAACGAGCGGCACTCCGCGAGCAAGTCGAAGAGTTGGAAGCGGATCGCGTGGCTTGGTACCGCCGCCGGCAGGAACTGGAAGTCGAGTATCGTCAGATGCAAGATCGCATCAAGGGCGGCCAAGCATCGAATAGCCGCGACCAAGACGTGTCGCGCCGCGAAACGGCAGTGCAACACCAAGAAATCGAATTGGAGCGTGTTCGGGTCGAACTCACTGCAATTCGTGAAGGTTTATTTCACCAATTCCAAGAACGCCGCGAGCAGTTGGAACAGCATCAGGCCCATCTCGGCACGGCCACCTCGGCGTTCCAAGAGCACCAGCGCCGAGCCGAAGTCGACATTGAGGCCAAGCAGCAGCAGTTGACGCAGTCCGCAACCCTTAAGCAGATCGCCATCGACGAGGAAGTCCGTCGGCAAGTCGCGGAACGTGAACTCGAATTGCAACGCCGTCGGCTCGAACTCGAACGTCAATTCGAGGCGAAACTCGCCGAGTGGCAATCCGAGTCCGATACGCGCCGCGTCCAATTCATGGGTGATTTGCAACGTCTGGAACCCCGGATGGCGGAAACCGATTCGCAGCGCGATGCACTCGCCGCTGGCTTCCGGGAATTGGACAACCAGCGGGTCGCATTGGAAGTCCAGCGTGGCGAATTGGCTCGGGAACGCCGAGCACACGAAGCCGAACGACTTTGGAATGAGGAACGCCGCAAGGAATTCGAATCTCAACAACGCGAACGGGAGACCATCGTTCACGAACGGGAACAGAAGATCAACGAAGACCGCGACGCCCTCGATGCAGCACAACAGCAGCATGCGCGCGACCTTCTGCGTCTCGATCGCTGGCAAGCCGATTTGGAATCGAGCCAGAACGAACTCAACGCCCGAACCGAGACCATCGAGACGCGGCACGATCAACTTCTGCGCGACGTTGCCGAACTCGAAGAGCAACTCAACTTAGCCGCCATCGAGCAAGAAGAATCCAAGCGCGAAGCCGAGCGATTGTTAAGGCAAAAAGATGATTTGGACGACCGCGCCGCGCAACTCGCCCAGCGTGCAACAGAAGTGGAAAGCCATCAAGCGACGTTGGCCGTGCTGCGCTCGCGGCTCGATCGGCAGCAATCCGAACACGAGCGCGACGCGACGACATTGCAGACCGATCAACGCCGCATGGAATCCGCTTGGGCCGAAGTCAAAGCGCATCTGCTGGAAGCCGAGCAAGTCCGCGGTTCGCTCAGTTCGGCTCAGGAATTGACCACGGAACAACAGAAGCAGTTCGCGGAGCAACAAGCCTTGATGGAGGCTAACCGCGTGGAATTGACGGCCCAGAAAGAAGAACTCGCCGCCCTCGAATCGCGTTTGAAAGCAGATCGGCAATCGCTTGATGTCCGCAGTGCCGATATGGCCGAGCAGACCGCGATTCTAAAAGCGAAGACAGCCCAAGTGGTTGATCTGCAAGAGCGTTTGGAAGCCGACCGGCGTGCTGTGCGCGAACGGGAAGGAACGCTCACCGATGTCGATTCGGCCCGGGGTCAATTCCAAGAACAACTCCGCCGACGTTCAGACGACCTGAGCCAGCGTGTCAAGCAACTCGACGAAACCGCACTGCAACTCGCAGCGGATCGCCAAGCTCTGCATGCGTTCCATTCCGAACTCCAAGTCAAGCAGGCCGAGATCGAAAGGAATTGGCACATCACAAGTACGACCTTCCACGAGCGCGATGAATCGTTGCTCCAAAAAGCGAATACGATCACCGAACGGGAACGGGCCCTCGAACGCCAAATCTCTCGATTGCGCGAAGTTGGCCAAAGCGTCGCGGGGGGGCGTAAGGAACTCCATGTGGCCCGCCAGAAGTGGGAAACCGAACGGGCCTCCGCCCTCGAAGAAGCGTTGACTAAATGGAAAGAAATTGCCGCCTTCCGCGATAAAGCCAGCACCGAAGCGGAAGGATTGTTAAAGCAAGCCCCCGAACTGGAAGATCGGGCGAAGGGCCTGTTCGACAAGCTTCTCGCGGCCCGCGATGTGCTCCGGGGTCAACTCAATGAGCTGCACGGCTACTCGAAACAGAGCCGCGAAACACTCGACAGTTTGCGCCGACAAGTCCGCCAAGATGCCGAGCAATTGCGCGGCCGCGAGCAGTCGCTCGATGTCGCCCGTGGCGAGCATCGACTCGCCGTCGCTGAGTTCCGCCAGCAACTCCACGACTGGCAAGCCCGCGTCGACGAACTCAAAACCGCCATGCGGCACAGCGAAACCCGTATCGACCTCAAACAGACCGAGTTGGAAGCAGCGTCGAAGAAGACCGACGCCACTGCGCTCGATCTGGCACGGCGGATGGAAGAATTGCGGTTGGAAAAAGATGAAGTCAGCGAACGCCGTGTCCAGGTCGAACAACACCTTTCCGACATGCGTGAGTGGTACCGTCGCAAGCTCCGCGATTTGGCAAACGCCCGCCGGGAAGCACCGAAATCTCTCGTGCCACCACAGGGTTTCGGAGGGGCGCACGAACTCGACCCCGGTGACCGGCACCTCGGGGAATTGCTCCGTTCCCTCGAACTCGTCGACGCCGAAACGCTGCAAACCCTTTGGAATAGTGCCCAGCAGCAGAATCGCACGCTCCGCCAAGTGCTGCTCGCCAGCGGGGCCGTCACACTCTATCAACTTGCACTCATCGAAGCGGGTAACCTCGACGCTCTCATGATCGGCCGCTTTCGCGTCATCGAGCGCTTGCGAATTTCGCCGCGCGAAGCCTGTTACCGGGTGTTCGATCCGACCCGTGGTATTTGCCAACTCCGCATCCTCGGCGACGCGGAGATGCACGATGCGTTCCACCCGGACGAATACCGGATGCGTTTCGCGGCGACGATGGAAGCCCATCACCCGCATCTGCTCAGCACCCTCGAAGTGCTCGAACTCAACGGCCGTCCGGCTATCGTGCAAGAGTGGGTGCCGGGGTTGCCGTCGTCCGAGTGGCCGAGTGCGATTGCTCAACCTGGTCTCTGGTTGAAGCTCGTGACCGACGCTGTCGGTGCCATCGTCACCGCACACTCCGCCGGGTTGGTGCACGGTCGTTTGTCGTCGGAATCGTTCCAACTCACCGATGTGGGAGCCATCAAACTCCTCGGCTTCGGCGAGCCACCGTGGTTACAAAGTGGACTGGCTTCTTCGTTCGAGCCGACTCCGAAAGCCGACTTGCGTGCCTTCGGTCAAGTCGCGTTTTTGTGGGCCAATACAGTCGGGGAAACCAAGCGCCGAGGCCGGGTGAAGAGTCTGCCCGATTCACTGATGACGATTCTGCGTCGGTTGGAAACGGATACCGAAAATCCGATGAGCGACACCGTCAGCGGCGCCGCCCCATACCACTCCGCCGGGGAATTGTTGGCCGATTTGCAGAAACTCGCCTCGAAGTTCCCCCTCGCCCCTGAAAGCTGGCAGGAATTGTTGGCCCATCTCGCGGATCGTAAGCCAGCGGCGAAGCCACTGGCTGCGTGAAAGAAAACCAACAGCCCGATCCCAGTTGCTTTGTGCTTGCCCACATCCCCTGTTCGCACGTAGCATTCTCTTGGTATCACTTCTCACAAACGACTTTCCGATTTTTCGCAATCCTTCGCAGGGGTAGCCCCGTCGAATGGGGTGAAGACTATGGGCAAAAGCGGGACGATACCGATCGGTCGAACGACCTCGAGCCGCACCCAGGAACCACTTCCGGAGGCGCGGCCTGAACACGCCATCGTAGTGGCCTTCCACGAGCTGCGCGACGAGTTGATTTCGACGTTGGTTTACGTCCTCGGAAATCGGGACGACGCACTCGACGCCGTCCAAGATGCCTTCTTGAAATGCTGGCGGGCGCGCGACACGGTCGCGGAGGTTCAAAACCTCCGGGCATGGATTTTCCGTGTCGGATTGAACACCGCGAAGGATCAGCAGCGCAGCGCTTGGAGCCGGAAAGTCAAACCCCTCGGGGCGGAGGAAACGATGCTCGTCTCACGCGAACCGAAGTCCGGTGCCGACCTCGAAGACGAAGAGTCACTGCGACTGTTGCGTACTGCGATCGCGCAGTTGCGGACGGATGAAAAGGAAGTCTTCCTTCTCCGTCAGAACGGCAACTTGACCTACGAACAAATCGCCGAGATCCGCCAAGCTCCGGTGGGCACCGTGAAGACGCAAATGCGGTCCGCGCTCTCGAAACTGCGTTTAGCACTGAACCCCGAAAGTGCACCCGATTCGTAATCGTGTTCCGTCGCTTCAACACTCTAAACCGATCACTTACCCTCACTTCCCCACCGGGAAGGAGCTTCCTTTATGCTCAACTGTCAATCTTGCAAACCGAAACTACTCGACCATGTCTACGGTCTTCTCGAACCCCACGAGACCGAAGCTGTGGTCGCCCACTTGGCGATTTGCCCCGCTTGCACGGCAGAAGCGATGCGGTCGGGCGGATTGCTCAAAAGAGCCGCCATCGGTTCGTTCCCGGATGTCCGGTTCGATCCGAATTCGGTTGCCGAACCCGTGACACTTCGACCCGTCCGAACAGGGCGCAGCTCGTGGCTGAAATGGACGGTCGCCGCGACGGTGCTGCTGGCGGTAGCCGCGCTCGGCGGGCCGTCGATTGTCGATGCCGTGGGATATGCCCGCCACCGCAAACAGGTCGATCAGGAACTAGCCCAGTTGACGGTCATCGACGCCGAGCGGACGAAGCTCCGCGAACAAATTACCAAGAAGAATCAGGATGCCAGCGACCGCGTGGACGAGAATAAGAAGAAGCAGACCGATCTCGAAACGGCGTGGATCAGTGCCGAATCGAGCGCGCTCAAACGCGCTTCCGAAAAGCCGTTTCAAGTGCAACTCAGCGGGCCGGGCACGGCCATCCCCGGTGCACCGAACGAGTATCGCATCGCTGTGACCGATGCCGGCGGAAAGCCTCAATCGGCGACGATTGAAGCCACCGTGAAGGATGGCGCGGGCACACAGCTGTTTACAAAACGGTTCGATCCGGTGGCGAACGCCGACGCGAACATTCTCAAGTTACCCGCCGGGATTTGGTCGAATGCCAAAGCCGAGTCGGACATCTTTTTGCATGTTTCGGTGGTCGATGCTAAGTCAGGATTGAAGTCGGAACTCACCGAAAACTTGCGGATGCTCGAACCGGTCTACACCACGTTTCTCACAACCGACAAACCGATGTACCGCCCCGGCGAAGTGGTCTACTTTCGCTCACTCACACTCGATCGTTCCAAGTTTCTCCCACCGAAACAAGAGACCACGCTGCGGTACGAGATCCTCGCACCGTCGGGTCAAGTGCTCCCCGGCTCGGAATTGACTGGGCTCGCCAAACCGTCCACACAAAGCCCCGCGGGCCAACTCACGTCGGTACTCGGGCCCGATGGCCAGCCGATGCGCGGTGTCGGCTGCGGAAGCTTCACACTCACGCCCGAACTCGCCGGCGGCGAATACACGTTGAAAGTGTGGGACGCGTCCAACCCCATCGAAGTTCGCAATCTAGCTGCGAAACCACTGGCGGTTCGCAAATTCCTGGTCAACAAATACACGCCGGATCGCCATTTGAAGAAACTCGAATTCGATGGCAAGAGCTACGGCCCCGGTGATAGTGTCGCCGCGAAGTTCGAACTCAAAGATCAAGCGCAACCCCTAGCTGGGGCAGGTTTAATCGTGGAAGTCGTCGTCGATGGCCAAGTCGTTAAGCCGACGGTCTCCCCGCTGAAAACCGAATCCGACGGTACCGCTTCGCTCAAATTTTTGCTGCCGAAATCGGATGACATCCGCGATGCCCGCGTCAGCATCACCGCGACGGTCAACGGAATCACCGAGACACTGACGCGTAAGGTGCCCTTGACGACCCGCAAGCTGAACGTCGAATTCTTTCCCGAAGGTGGTGATCTCGTCGCCGGGGTACCGAACCGCGTCTATTTCCGCGCCACCACGACCTTTGGCAAACCGGCGGACATCGCCGGCTGGTTGACCGATGGCACCCGCGATTTGGTGAGCATCGCCACGCTGACGGACGCCGACCAACCGGGGGCGAATCAAGGGTTCGGCCGCTTCGAATTCACTCCCTTGCCCGGGCAGAAATACACCGTCCGGCTCGACAAGCCCACGGGCGTCCTGGCACCGAAGTCGGGCTATGAGTTGCCCGCCAGCAAAGAGTCGGGTGTAGTCCTGCAAGTGAGCGATGGCGTGTTGAAATCGGATCAGTCCATCGCCGTGAAGCTCTGGCCGGTCGGGGCTGCTCGCACCGTCCTAGTCGGAGCCTATTCTCGCGGTCGACCGGTGGGCCACAGCACGGTGAAATTAGAAGCTGGGAAGCCGACAGATGTGACGCTGGCCATGACCGATGCCAAACTCGGTGGTGTCACACGAGTCACGGTGTTCGACTTGCCCAACGGCGACGCCATCGGCCGCGATGATTTGAAGCCACTGGCTGAACGGCTGATCTACCGTGAACCGGGTGAGAGCCTGAAACTGAGCTACACGACGAAGCAATCGGGCACAGGTACGCCCACGAGGACGTTCACGCCCGGTAGTCGGGTGGAATTAGAGCTCACCGCAACCGACGAAACGAATACCCCGAAAGCGGCGATCCTTTGGACGGCCGTCGTCAACGAAAGCGTATTGACAATGGCGGATGAAAAGACGCACCGGCTGTTGCCGACGCATTTTCTACTCTCGGGTGAAGTGCAAAAGGGCGATGAACTCGAGCATGCCGACTTCCTGCTGACCAAGCATCCGAAGGCCGCGGAATCGCTTGACTTGCTGTTGGGTACCCAAGGATGGCGTCGCTTCGCGGAACAGGCTCCGACCCAATTCCGCAACACGGTGCCGGCCGAAGATGCCGAACGGCTGTTGTTGGCCGCGGCGACACCCGGGCCGATTCCGACAGGCTGGAGAACGGAAGTCCGCAAGGTATTCGATGACTATTGGCCAAAATACGAAACGAGTTTACTCGAACTCGAAGAAGCCGAGCGTGCCCAGTCCACACTGTTGAACAGCGGGTACCAAGAAGCCGATGTACAAAAAGCTGATCAAGCGTATGTCGCCAAGTTGAACGATTTCAACAAGCGTGCCGTGGAACTCAAACCGTTCGACGACTCGCTCGAAGTTTGCCGTAGCTCGCTGCCAGCTATCTTAATTTCGTTGCTCTCACTCGCCGGCTTGATGTTTGCAATCCGAAGTTTGGTGTTACGCCGTGGTGCACCTGAGCGTCGTACACTCGGTTGGGCTGCATTTGCATTCGTCGTCCTAGCCGGTGTGATTGGTGGCATCGCGGCATGGACTAACCGCGGTAACGACGACTGGCGGGCCATGGCCCAAGCGGCTCGACGATCCGATTCGGCTGCCCCGGTTCCGGGTGCAATTCCGGCCGCTATTGGACATAAATTTGAAGTTGGAAAAGGTAAAGACTTGAATGATGGACCCAAGATGGGTGATGCCGCCGCTCCTGAGATGATGCAGATGCGGGTACAGAACCAAGTACCTCGTGTGGCTGCATTCGCTGCTCCTGCACCGATGATCGCACCGCCCGGGGGTATGCCAGGCGTGGGTAAGATGGCTCAAGGGTTTGCGGCCGAGAAAGTGATGCCACAACGTGCCCGGTTGATGAAAGACGTCGCTCCGAAAGCGAACAGAATTGATCAGGAGTTGGCAAAAGGGCAAGGATTCGCTGGAGAAGAGGTACAAAAGCCTAACTTCATGGGGCGACATGCCAAACAGCTTCAACCACCGTTGGTAGCGCATGAACGCTTCACCGAGTTTTTCATGCGGCGGAATGCGGGCCTTGTCGAAAGCAAAGCGTTCCAAAATCAAGAGGCGATCCGGTTGATGGAGAGCATGGTGCCCCAAGTGCCCGCACTCATTGTCCGCGAGTACGCCCATATCCGCGACGTTAGCCCAAATGACGACGAAGCCACCCGAACCGACTTCACGGAGACGCTCCTCTGGCAACCACTTTTGGTGATGCCGAAACTTGGAAAACTGACCGTCGAGTTTACCCTCAGCGATGCGATCAATCCGTACCGCGTACTCGTGGCGGGGCACACACTCGATGGCCGAATCGGGGCGATCACCGGCACGCTCGAAGTGCGGAAGCCGTTTTCGCTCGATCCTAAACTCCCGGTTGAAATCGGCTCCGCCGACAAACTCGATGTGGTGCTACTCGGTGCCAATAACACCGATACCGCATTGACTGGCCAAGTGACGATGACTCCGAAAGGACTTAAAATTGTCGGCAGCGAACAAGTTGCTGTGGAACTCCCTGCCCACGGTGGTGGCCGCAAGATTGTCCGGATGACCCCGACGCAACTCGACGGCCCGCTCAGCCTGAAATTGGACGGGAAAGCGGGTACCTACCGCGATTCCGTCGAGCGTGGCTTCGCCGTGGTTGCCGACGGATTCCCAGCTGCTGGCTCACACTCGGATGTGCTCGAAACCAGTGTCGGCACCAAGCTCAAATTTGCGGAACAACTCGTGCCCGGTACTCTGCAACTCCGGGTGGCGGTCTATCCAAACACCCTCTCCGAAGTGCAGAGTGGACTCGAAGGCTTGCTGCGGGAACCCTCTGGCTGCTTCGAGCAAACCAGCACGTCGAACTACCCGAACGTACTGGTGCTCGATTATTTGAACGAGACGAACCAAGCGAAGCCCGACGTCAGCAAACGGGCCAAGGATCTCCTCGACCGGGGCTACGCCAAGCTCACCAGTTTCGAGTGTGCCAAGCCGAGCGAAAGTGGTCGCCAAGGCTACGAATGGTTCGGCGGGTCGGCCCCACCGCACGAGGCACTCACAGCGTATGGTTTGCTCCAATTCACCGACATGGCCCGTGTGCACCCTGTCGATGCCGCCATGGTGAAACGGACCAAGGATTACTTGATGTCGCGTCGGGATGGCAAAGGTGGCTTCGAGAAGAATGCCCGCGCCATCGATACCTTCGGCTACGCCCCAGTCGAAATCACGAATGCGTACATCATCTGGGCCATTACCGAATCTGACCGTAAAGACGTGATCCAGACCGACCTCACCAAAGAAATAGATGCCATCGTCGCGCTCGCTAAAACCGACGCCCGTTGGAGCAAAGATTCGTACTTTCTCGGGCTGGTGGCCAACTCACTGCTCAACCGTGGTAAAAAAGCCGAAGGGATTGCATTGCTTAAAGTCTTGGCCAAGGCGCAAGCCAAAGATGGCAGTGTGCCTGGTGCGGAGACAAGCATTACGAAGTCGTCGGGGCAAGCGTTGGTGATCGAAACCACGGCCCTATCCATGCTCGGTTGGTTGAAAGCGAACGACACCGGCGACTTCCGCGTCCAACTGGATGCATCGAGCAAGTGGCTCGGCAGCCAGAAAGGTGGAGCAGGGGCGTACGGTTCCACGCAATCGACCATTCTGACCCTCAAGGCGTTGATCGAGTACGCACGCACGCAAAAGCGAGCGACCGAAAGCGGTGAGCTGCGGGTGGTCATCAACGGTGGCGTGGTGGTGAGAAAGAGCTTCACGACCGACAGCGTCGGGCCAATCGTGCTCGAAATTCCTGATGCTGAAAGTTACGTCGGCAAGGGT
This sequence comes from Fimbriiglobus sp., assembly GCA_043727675.1. Lineage (GTDB taxonomy): Bacteria > Planctomycetota > Planctomycetia > Gemmatales > Gemmataceae > JALHQU01. The sequence continues at coordinate 5,443 of JAYSYJ010000322.1, read as the reverse complement.
GATCTCGAAATGCGCTTGGAAACGGACGCCAAGCAATCGTACCCGTGCACGTTCTCTTGGGACGCTCGTTCCCGCAAACCGCAAAGCTCTGTCGAGTGCCCTTTGACGTTGACGACGACGCTGAACAAAGTCGAAGCCACCGAGGGCGAAACGCTGCGGTTGACCGCCCGGGTGGTGAATCGTGCGGACAAAGAACAAGGGATGGTGACGGCCATCCTCGGCATTCCCGCCGGGCTAAAAATCCCCGAGGATTTGAAGCAATTGAAAGCACTGACGGAACGACCCCTGGGCGGTCGGGAACAGGTGAGTTACTTCGAGATTCGCGGTCGGGAATTAGTCCTCTACTGGCGTGGGTTGGCCCCGAAACAGACCGTCAATTTGGGCATCGATTTGATTGCCGACTTCCCCGGTGAATACCGCGCCCCGGCCAGTCGGGTCTACCTGTACTACGGTGCCGAGCACAAGATGTGGGTTGCCCCCGTGGATGTAAAAGTGACTGCAAAATAGCGATTTTGGAATTCCGATTTGCTTTAACGCGAGTGGAGCTTATAAGCATGTGTCGAAACAATTGTCCAGTTAAATTGTGACCGGTCATTCGCGATAGTTCTGGCTTACCGCCTCTGCGTTGGGAACTTGAAACACGGCGCTTGATTTCCGGATCTTCGGTTCAGCCGCCGTCCTATTTTGTTCGATGCTCCGCATACCACCTGGTTTGCGGAGCGCCCCATGAGCATTCAACACCTTCTCGGCCGGCATTTGCCGGTTCTGCCAATCGTGTGGATTGTGGTTTCCACAACGGCTTTAGCGAATGCCCAGCAACATCCCATTGTCCAAGCCCCGAGCCAGTTTGGAACCCGGCCCAGTGTTTTCACAGGTTATGGGCCGGGCTTTGGCTACGCCCCAGGCGTTGGCTACGGCTACGGTTTGAGTCCGCGTTTTACCCCGATCCCCGATCAGCGTTACGGGTATGGGCCACGACTCTCGGCTGGCTTCGGCACCGGAGTTTTCTCCCCGTTGGGTGCCGGCCCGCAGTTCGGTTACGGGCCAAACTTCGGCTATTTGGGCCGGAGTTACGGCTACGGTTACGGTTGGTATTACCCCGCCGCATTCGGTAGTTTTTGGACGAATGGACTGACGCTCTACGGGCCACCCGTACCGACGTTCGCCATCACACCCGGTTCCTTCGGAGGCAGCGATGCGCACCGCTTCTATTTCCTCCAGAGCTACTACAGCATGGAGTGGGATTCGTACCGCTACAAATCGCGGATGCCCTACGGTTGGGAACCGAGTGCGAAGTGGTCGACCGAAATTCGCGTTTGCGCGTCGCCCGTTCGATTGCCGGCGCCCAGCACTCCGGAACAAGCGCGGGTCGCCTTGCGGTTGCCCCACCCGGACGCGGAACTGTGGATCGACACGGTGAAAATGAAATCGGGTGGGACGGAGCGAACTTTCGAGACACCCGCTCTCGAACCGGGTCAGAGCATCGAATACGAGTTCATTCTGCGCTGGGGAACGAAAGCGGAGTCACGGAGTGTGACCCTGAAACGTGGCGATTCGGTGGAAGTGGATTTCAACTGAGACGAGCCGACGGTTTCAACCGTCGGATCGCCATTGGCGATCAAAAACCGGGCGCCACCATCCCGTCGTTGGCGCCGATGATGATCTTCATGATCTTTTCGAAGTCTTTCATCTGTGGATTGATGGAGCGCACCGAACCGTCACAGAATGCCGCGAGCAGCACTGGGAATGGCTTGGTCAAATCCGGCAGTGGTTTATTGAGATCGAACTCGAAGTCGTCCGGCTTGGCCCAAGGCACCGCGTCACCCGCCGACACCACCATGATGGTGTTCGACGTGCCGTCGGTGATGTCTGTAATCCGCATACTTTGCAGCCAATTGAAGGGTGTCTCTTTGCCGACGAATAGTTTGTAGTGCGTGTTCCCCGTGCTGTTCGGCAGACGGGGATCCATGAATACTTTCACCATCATGACACTGAACTTCTTATTGTGGTCGCTATCCCACGGTTCGTCGAGTTTGAATTGCCTGTACAAAGCATCTTGTTCGATGTACGGGAGAATGGCCACTCGCCAGCTCAGTAGTTTCTTCCCTTTCTTGTCGCAGATCGCTGCTGGAGGAAACGTGCCATGCGTATCCGCGTAATTATGCATGGCCAGCGCGATTTGTTTGAGGTTGTTGGTACTCTGCATTTGAGCGGCGGAACTCCGTGCCCGTTGAAGGGCTGGTAGTGCGACGCCGGCCGAGGCGAACAAGGTTCCGACGTACTGCGTGGCCCACTCGGGCAGCATGAACTGGCCCGTGATGTTGGTGCCATCTCGGGTGAGGGGTAACTCGGCCAAAATTTCATCGAGCATGTTGATCCCGGCCAATCCACCTAAACTCCCTACGGCGAGTACCAGATCGTCCACCCCCCGCCCCGGACGCGTCTTCTTATCGAACAGGGTTTTTTCGAATGCCTCACGCGGCCGGTTCAATTCGACCCGCGCCATATCGGCCGCTTTGTGCATCGCGTTGTCGCCGGCTTTCGCTTCGGACTCGTTCGCAAACGTCACGTTGACGTGGAAAGTGACTTGCTTGTCCATATCCGCAGCGAGTGTGATCCGCTCGGCTTTCAACAAGGGTTTGATTTCAGGGGGAAGATTCGCTTCCACTTCGCTCAGCATTGGAAATTGTTTCAGATTGACGCTGGCGATCATCGGTTTGCCGAGATTTGCCGCGATGGCATCCCCGAGTGGCCCGGTTTTCGTTCCGGATATTTTGAGAAAGGCTGGGAGTGTTTCAGCATCCCCGATGACGATAGTCTTGTTGTCGGCGAAGTGGACGCTCAAACTCTGTGCGGCATCGAAGTAATAGCTCTTCGTCCCTTCTTGTTTCGCTTCCGACTTGGGCATGTACATGTTCCGGACTTCTTCGGCGACGAACGGCTCGTTGAACGCGAGGATTGTGACGAAGTCGGGAAGCTCGGATATTTTCTTCATCGGCATCATCACCACGGTGACCCGATCCAGCGACGACGGTGCCGGTTTGTAATTGGTTTCTAGCGCCAGGAACGCCTTCGGCCCGGCCTTCTCCAAAAGCTTCCGCATCGGCTTCAACGCGTCGTTCTTCCAGACTTTCGCCACCTCGACATGGACAAACGCAGCCGCATTTCCTGGCACAAGGGCCAGATCACTCGTGAGTGCGGCTTTGGTCTTCACCGGTTCTGGTGGTTGGGCCACAGCCGCATGGGGCTGGCTGACCAAAGCAACGCTCAAACCCAAGCCGCTGATCAGCAGCAACGCCCCGAGGGCCGTGCCGCGATTCCGAATCGTCATGACTCGCCTCCTTAAGATGTGGAAAGAGAAACCGATTGAAACGGTCTGTTCACAATGTACGACGCCGCTGCCCGGAAGCGATTTCACCGACGCGCCGAACCGTTGGTACCCAATAACGATTGAAGCGCCGATCCAAGGATTCTGCTGGTCCCCGGACGGTAAGAGGATCGCTTACACTTGGCGGCAAATCCACGCCGAGAAAGCCGCCTCGGACAAAGTCGATGAACGCGAAACGGAATCACACTTGTGCATCTGCGATGCCGATGGCAAGAACCACAAGACACTTCTGACCGAAAAGGGTACAGGCCAATGGATGATTACCATGGGCGGCGTCGATTGGCGCTGAACGTGGGTCTGCTATGATGCCGGTAGTGAATTCGTCGTTCGCTACCGGAGTTCCCGTGCCCGCACCCGCTGTTCTGCCTGAACTCGACACCGATACGGACACGCAAACCCGGCGCCAGCCACCTTACGCGGTGATCCTGCACAACGACGACATCACGAGCATGGATTGGGTCATTTTGGTGCTCCGCAAAGTGTTCGGGTACACTGTGGAAAAGTGTTTCGAGTTGATGATCGACGCCCACGAAACCGGGCGGAGTATTGTCTGGATCGGTTCGCTGGAAGTCGCGGAACTCAAAGCCGATCAAATGATTTCCTGCGGTGCCGACCCGAGCCAAAGTCAAAAAGGTGCCCAGCCACTCCGGGTGACGGTCGAATCGACGGAGTGAATCATTCGAGTTTGGCCCGGCGAACATGTTCGCGATCAAACATAACAAAAGGATTGCCAAACCTGTTAAATTGGTATCGTTGGTTCAGCAGACCGCTCTGGAATTGCTCCTGAACCGGTAGGAACACGACTCATGAAAGACTTCCCCCTCCGCAAGATCGACCATGTTCGCTTTTTCGTTGGCAACGCCCGGCAGAGTGCCTTCTTTTACCGCAATGCCTTCGGGTTTGAAGTCGTCGCATATGCCGGACTCGAGACCCGGGTGAAACAGGAAGCGGGTTACGTTCTGCGTCAGGGCGAGATCACCTTCGTGTTGACATCGCCTCTGAATTCCGCGCATCCGGAGAGCCAACGCTTGGTGACCCACGGCGACGGCGTCATGGAAATTGCACTCGATGTTCCCGATGTGAAGGTCGCCTTCGCGGAGGCGATTCGGCGTGGGGCGAAAGGTGTCTGTGAACCCCAAGCCCTCGTGGACGAGCAGGGGACTTACGAACGTGCCAGCATTCTGGCCTACGGCGACACCGCTTACAGTTTTGTAAATCGGGATCATTACCACGGGACGTTCGCACCGGGCTATTTGCCAATCGAACCGGATCGTTACAGCGTCAAAACGGCACGTCCCGTCGGGTTGGCGGCCATCGATCACTTGGTCGCCAATGTCGAGGAAGGGAAGATGGACGATTGGGTGGAGTTCCACCAACGGGTGCTCGGATTCGAACAATTGCAGCACTTCGACGACAAAGACATCAGTACCGAGTATTCCGCGCTCATGTCGAAAGTCGTCCAAAACGGCACGGGGCGGATCAAATTCCCGATCAACGAGCCAGCCCGTGGGAAACGTAAAAGTCAGATCGAGGAGTATCTGCAATACTACGGTGGGCCGGGGGTTCAACACATCGCTCTGATCACGGGCGACATCATCAAAACCGTCACGGCCCTGCGCGACAACGATGTGTCGTTCTTGCGGGTGCCCCAGAGTTATTACGACGGTCTGCCCGCTCGGATCGGCCCCATCCGCGAAGACTTGGCCGCACTGGCCGAACTCGGGATTTTGGTCGACAAAGACGACGAAGGCTACATGCTGCAAATCTTCACGAAGCCGGTCGCGGATCGGCCGACATTGTTCTTCGAAATCATTCAGCGACGCGGTTCGAAAAGCTTCGGTAAAGGGAATTTCAAAGCTCTGTTCGAAGCCATCGAGCGCGAACAAGACAAACGCGGTACACTCTGAGATTGGGTTCAACCGAGATTTTCCAACATGCCGCCATATCTTCGACTCGGTTCGATTCCCGCGAAGCGGCACACCAAGCACGGAGCCGTGCCGGGGTATTTGGGCGAAGGACTCTATTACGAAGAAGTCATCAGCACCCAGGGCTTCA
>JAYSYJ010000321.1:0-2863 GCA_043727675.1 Fimbriiglobus sp. | reverse complement strand
GCACGCACCAGGCAATTTTGGAGGATTGGCCCTGCTGGCGTCGGTGGCCCAATTGTCCCGACGTCGACCAGTTGGAGTTCGGTGCCGGTACTGGCTGCCAAAACGCTACTGGCTGCCCGCCCGTTCGCAATTGTTTGCACCATCAACCGCGTGACCTCGGAAGGCCACGCCGACACCCCCTCGTTCACCACGCCATGATCGGCGGCGAACAACACCACGCGGCGTGGGTTTGTTCGCGGGGCGAGTGTCTGTTGAATGAAGCAAAGTTGCGCTGCGAGTTCCTCCAAGCGACCGAGACTTCCCGGAGGCTTGGCCAGTGCCGCAAGATGCGTGTGAATCAGATCGTGGGTCATGCCAGGAATGTACGGATGATGTTGGGAATCGGCAGTCAGGTGAGGATCTCTTTCACCACGGTGCCGTGGACGTCAGTGAGGCGGTAGTCTCGACCACCGAATCGGTAGGTCAACTTGGTATGATCGACGCCCATCAGGTGCAGGATGGTGGCGTGGAAGTCGTGGACGAGCAGTTTATTTTCGACCGCTTTGTAGCCGAACTCGTCCGTGGCACCGTAGGTCATGCCACCCTTCACACCGGCCCCGGCCAGCCAGACGCTGAATCCGTACTGATTGTGATCGCGGCCGTCGGTTCCCTGGCTGAACGGAGTTCGACCGAACTCCGTGGTGAAGACCACCAACACGTCGTCGAATAGTCCGCGCTGTTTCAAGTCGGCGAGTAAGGCCGCTATCGGCTGATCGACCATCTTGGCGTGCAGATCGTGGTTCTTCTTGAGCTCACCGTGGGCATCCCAACGCGTATCGGCCATGACCCTGGGCACCGTGATGGAAACAAACCGAACCCCGCGTTCGACCAACCGCCGGGCGATCAAGCATTGCTTGCCGTACGTGCGGGTGTGTTCGAAGGCGTGTTCCATTCCGTACTGTTTTTTGGTCTCTTTCGTCTCTTGCGTCAAGTCGAGCAAGTCGGGTACGCCCGTTTGCAACTTCGCCGCCAATTCGTAATTCTTGATGCCCGACTCCACCGCGTCCGGTCGGCCGAGGCGCTCGGCGAATCCTCGGTCGAGGTCGGCGATGGCCGCCAATTGCTTTGTCTGCCTTGCCACATCGGCTGGCTTTAAGTTCCGCACGGCGGGGTCGGTGCGGTCGAAGAACGTCGGGCCGTACGCAGTCGGTAAGAAGCCACTTTTGAAATTGTCGACTCCGCCGATGGGCAGGAGACCACTGTTGAGCACGACGAATCCCGGCAGGTTGTCGGCACCGCTGCCCAGGCCGTAGTTCAACCAAGCCCCGGTGCTGGGCCGGCCCATTTGCCCCCAGCCGGTGTGCATCCAGTAATTCGCCGTGGCATGAACCGGACTTTCATTGGTCATCGACCGGAGCACCGCGAGCTTGTCGGCGTGCTCGGCGAGCTTCGGGAATAGCTCACTGATCCAGAGGCCACTCTCACCGTGCTGTTTCGTTTTCCACGGCGACTTCAACACCGGCCCATTGCTGTCGAATTGGGTCGCTTCCATCTTCAACGGGAACTTCTTGCCGTGGTATTCGTCGAGCTTCGGCTTGGGGTCGAAGGTGTCGAGGTGGCTGATGCCACCGTCCATGTAGAGCCAAATCACGCTCTTGGCTTTGGCCTTCGGAGCCGCGGCGGACGCTTCCCCAAACAGAGTGGCGAACGCCAGCCCACCGACGCCCAGCCCGGCCTGTTGAAGGAACATCCTGCGCGAATGGCTACGGGACATAGATGAACTCCTTCAGGTTGAACAACGCCAGAGCCAAGTCTTCCCAACCGCTGTTGTCCGAACCGACGACCGCGAGGGCTCGTTTCACTTCGGCGTCTGTGGGCGACCGCGAATACGCTTCGAGGAACATTTGCGTGACCCGTTTCTCGGGGGTCAAATCGCGCAGCCGCAACGTCCAGGCTTTCGCTTGGCCGTGGACGAATGGATCGTTCAGCAACGCGAGGGCCTGCGTCGGGACGTTGGACACATCACGGCGACCGAACGTATTCATCGCGGCCGGCTTATCGAAGACATCCAAAAACGGGTTGGGGAAGTTGCGACGACTCGCCAAATACAAACTCCGTCGGCGGTTGCCATCGACCGGGCCACTCGGCGGATAGCTGCTGCCACCGTCGCTGCCGGAGCCGGCGAGGGTGTGGGGTACGGGAATCGTCTCGCCACCGATGGTGCGGTCGAGCGTTCCGCTCACGAACAAGATCGAATCACGCACCGCCTCGGCATCGAGCCGTTGCAACGGGAACCGCGAAAGCAGCCGATTGGCGGCATCGGCTTCGGGCGGTTGGCCACCGCCCATTTGGTAGGCCCGCGTCAGAACCAATTCCCGGATCAGTTTCTTCACACTCCACTTGTGTTCGTGCACGAACCGATGGGCCAAGTAGTCGAGTAGTTCCGGATGGCTCGGCTTGTCCCCGAGTAGACCGAAGTTGTCCACCGTCGGTACCAGACCACGGCCGAACAGGTGATGCCAAACCCGATTCACCTGCACGCGGGCGGTCAGCGGGTTGTCGACGGACGCGAGAGCTTCGGCGAGTTCCCGTCGACCGCTCCCCACCGTCGCGGGAACTTGTCCGGTGCGGGTGATGGCCAAGTACTTGCGTGGCTCTAGTTCCGGCCGGGGCTTACTCGCGTCTCCGCGTGCCAGCACGGGTGTATCGTTACCGTCGGTATCTTGGACGCCGAAGAACCGCTCCGGAGCGGGAATGGCTTTCTCGAGTTCCACCGCCTGTTTCGTGAATTCCGTTGCCACAACATTTAACACCGCCGGCTTCGATTTCGGTAGTGTGGTACCATTCGAAAGTACCACGGCCCGCAGACCGAACTGACTCTTGG
>JAYSYJ010000320.1:0-2866 GCA_043727675.1 Fimbriiglobus sp. | reverse complement strand
TCGGATTCCAAACGTGCGGGAGCACCAGCAAATTGGCTTCGACCGTCTGCGCCGGGTCGCGGCCGATGAACGTGTTGACCACGGGGATGTCGAGCAAGGCCGCCGCGCGGATGACTTTTAGCAGGTGATTCACCACCTGTTCGCGGTGTTCCGGATTCGGGTCGAGCGGGTTCGGATAATAGCCCAAGCCGCAGATGTCGACCCGGTGGATCCGGATCAAATCGCGGACGTGGCTCGCCGCTTCAACGGTGAAATCGGAGACATCGAGGTGGGTCACGCCCGCGTACTTGCGATCCGCCTGGCCCGGTGGCCAGCACATCAATTCGACGCAGGCGAAGCCCTCCTCGGCGGCGAAGGCCAACAACTCTTCGAGCGTCAGTTCGGGAAGGATCGCGGAGACGAAGCCGAGTTGCATGGAGGAACCCAAAAATGTTGACGGTGAAGCGAATCACTCTTGCAGGAGTTCCGGGAACACATCCCCCGGCAGTCCGACGGCCCGCATCCCTTCGGTGAGCCGTTTTACAGCGGCGAAGCGGTAGTTGGCCACTTGCTGTTCGGAGACTTTCAAGAACTCGGCGACTTGCCAGTTCGGCCAGCCCTTCACGAAGAGCAATTCGAGCACTTTAATCCGCACGAAGTCGCCGCGCTGCTCAAACCCGCGCAAGAGTTCCGTGAGCCCCCGGCTGATCGCCCCGGTTTCCAAATCTTGCCGTTCTTGATTGCGGGCGATGCTGCTGGCCGGGCGCTGGTCGGTATCGGGCGCCCGAATCAATTGCTCTTCGTCGGCTTCACTGCCGGTGGCGTGCGGTCGCCGGCCGACTTTGCGCAGGTAGTCGGTCACTTTGTGGCTGGCGATGGTGAAGAGCCACGTTTGCAAGTCGCGTTTGTCGTCGTAGTTCGTCAAGCTGTTGAGGAAGCCGATGAACGTCTCTTGCACGGTGTCGTCGGTGGTGGAATGATCGCGCAGCCGCCGCCGGACATAAGCCCGCAGCCGCCCTTCATAGCGGGCCACGAGTTCTTCCCAAGCGTTGTCCGACACGGAACCACCCGCGCGGATTTGTTGAACGAGGAGCCGATCCGAATCGCTGGTCATCTGGGATGCCCCGAGTGCAAGTGTAAGTCACGCTCGGCGTGACACAGCCGTCGAAATCTTCAAACCCCTCGTCCGCCCGCGTGCCCTACGGAGCTGGCTCGACACCCCCTACTTCAACTACCGCGCAGTATAACCGCCATCCACGAAGAGCGTCTGGCCCGTGATGTAGCTGCCCGCGTCCGAACAGAGCATCACCGTCGGGCCGACGAGTTCGGTGGGGTCGCCCCAGCGGCCGAGCGCGGTGCGATCCGCAAATGCTTTTTTCTCCGCATCCGACAGCAGCGACATCGGCATATCGGTGGTGAATGGCCCCGGTGCGATGCAGTTCACCGTGATGCCGAACGGCCCGAGATCGATAGCGCTGGCGCGGGCCAAGCCACGCACCGCCGACTTCGTCGCACTGTAGGCGTTGCGCTTCTCCTTCGACACCTCGCCCATAATGCTCGAAATGTGAATGATCCGCCCCCAGCGACGCTCCTTCATGCTCGGGGCGATCGCCCGGGTCAGGGCCATGATCGACGTCAGATTCACTTCCAAAATCCGATCCCAAGTTTCATCAGTGATAGCGTCGATGGCCTGCGGTGCGTTCATCCCGGCATTATTGATGAGAATGTCGACGTGGCCCATCGCATCGAGCGCGGTCTTCGCCAACCGGGTGATGTCGGCCCGCACGGCCACATCGGCGACAGCGTAAGCACCCCGGCGACCGGTCGCCGCAAGAATCTCCGCGAGGGTCGCTTGCAGCTCCGTCTCGTTGCGACTCGCCAGGAAAATATCCGCCCCGGCCTCGGCCAGTCCGTGCGCCATCGCCCGCCCCAGCCCCTTGTTCCCGCCGGTGATGAGCGCCACCCGGCCGGTCAAATCGAAAGGTGTCTTTTTCATAATGGTTAATATAGGGTGTTGAAATCAAAGCATGAATTGGCTGTGACAAAGCCGCCGGGCCGCGGTGAATTCAGACGACTATAATCACCACTGGAGCACTCGATCCTCGGTGAATTCTGTTCGACCAAGAAAGCACGTTCCTATGGCAATGCCGGTGCGTTCGCTCCCCACGCTGCAGAATTGGGATTGCCAGAGTTGTTCGGATTGTTGCCGCACGTACTCGGTACCCGTGACGGCGGCGGAGCGTGCGATCATCGCCCGCCAAAATTGGAGCGCGGTGCCCGGTTACGAAACGCTCGAAACGGTAACCGGGGGATCGGACGGATACCAACTCGCCCACACGTCGGACGGTGCCTGCGTGTTCCTGGGGTCGGACAACCGCTGCAAAATTCACGCGAAATTCGGGGCCGCTGCCAAGCCCAAGGCGTGCCGCATTTACCCCTTTGTGATGGTTCCGGCCGGCGATCATTGGCGGGTCGGGATTCGCTTCGCCTGCCCGACGGCCATTGCCAACACGGGACGGAAGTTGTCGGCACACGCGACCGAGTTGGCCGAATTCGCCGGGTTGTTGGAAGCCGACACCACCCGTTCCACGGCAGAGTTGCCGGCGCCGGCGCTCCAACAAGGTCAGAGTGTGCCCTGGGCCGATCTGTTGCGGTTCAATGCCGCACTGCTGACAATTTTGAACGATGCGGCCTTTCCACTCGAACGCCGGCTCCGGCAGATGATCGCCCTCGCCGACGTTTGCAAGAAGTCGCGGTTCGATGCGGTTCAAGGGCCAAGACTAGCAGAGTTTCTCGAAGTCATGACCGCCGCGACACAAGACGATGTCCCGTTGGCACCGGCCGTGCCGAAACCGAGCTGGGTCGGAAGGATGCTCTTCCGCCAACT
>JAYSYJ010000319.1:0-8801 GCA_043727675.1 Fimbriiglobus sp. | reverse complement strand
CGACGTACAGGGCGCCGTGCATCCGACGCCAGTGACCGGGGTACGTGCAGACATACGGGTAGACTCCGGGCTTGGTCGGAGCCTGGAAGCGGATGTTCTGGCTCGTTTGCGGTTGCAAGAGCTTGCTGCCGAGCAGCACAAGATCCGTCGGCGGGATGAAGTGTTTCTCGGTGGCGCCGGGTTGACTGCCGAAAGCTTCGGCCAGGTCGCCGACTTTCTCAAGCGATCCCGGTTGGGCGATGGCGAAGTTGTGCGGCATGATGTCGGTGTTCTCGAAGACGAACTCCACCGGTTTGCCCGCCTGCACCACGATGCGGTCTTTGTCGAAGAGCATTTGGTCGGTGATCGTGCCGAGGCGGATGACGCGGACGCCGAGTTCGCCGAGCGACTTGCGAGCCTTCTTGGCTTCGTCCTTCGGCAACAGCCCGGCGAGCGCGTCGCCGAGTTGCAAGGCGTCGAGCACTTCGGGCTTGGTGCGATCCGCCTGCGGCACCTTGGCGACGTAGGCCGTCAAGAGTGCCAACAGCGGTTGGGCTTGGTCTTTGGGCCAGAACGCGGCCGGAATCCGCTGCAACGCTTGGATCGCGGCGGGGCGTTCGGCGTCGACGGCGACGAACTTCGCGAGGGCTTGAAACGTCTCGGGTTCCTTGCCGCGGATCCCCGTGAGGGCGAGCATGGCCGAGCGGCGGACGATGCGCTCCGGAGTTTCCCCGGAAACGACGTGCTTGGCAAACTCGCCCGGCGTCGGTTGCTTCGACAATTGGAAGACGACGTTTTTTGCGGTATCGCGCACGAGCAGGGTGTAGTTGCTCAACCGCGAAGCCAGATTCGTATCGGTGCGGTTGTAAACCAAGATCGATTCGATGGGGTAATCTTTCCCGAGGTCGACTTCCCACCAAGGGCCATCGGTGCCTTCTTGAGTGTGGGTCTGGCCGCCATCGGGGTAGGCACCGCTCTTGTTGCCATCGATGGCCCGGGACGCGTCACCGCCGTTGGAAGTACTGCTTTGCGCGGCTTTGCCACCCCGGGCGATGTTCTTGCCATCGCTGAAGATTTCAACTTCGGCGAGGGTGAGCGTCCGAAGTTTTCCGGGCAGTTCGATGCGGACAAATCGACCCATGACCCCGTTCGACTTCGGCTGCGTCGCGGCGAGTTCTTTGGGCAGCCCGTCGAGCAATGGCAACAACTTCGGATAGAGTGCCGCCCGTTGGAGCGGATCGCGGATGATTGGCACGGCGCTCACGAAGTCGCGCAGCCCGTTCGTACTCTTGGCAGCCGTGGCCCAAGCTTTTTCGGGGGAATCGTCGGCCGCGATCAGCGACACGTAACCGAGTTGGCGAATCAACGCCGTCTTCGAGTCGGTGGCCAGCTTTTCGAGGTCGCTCCGCAGGGCGGGCAGGTCGGCTTTGCGATCGGTGAGGATGCGAACCAAGTCGTAGGCGACGCTTTCATCTTGGGCCGCCACGTCTTGGCGTTTGATGGCGTCGAGCAAGATGGCCGCTTCCGGTTTGGTCTCGTTCTTGGCGAGTTCCGTCACCGCTTCGCGGCGGAACTCTTCGCGGATTCCCTTGCGATTCAGGAACTCCGCGTACACCGCCGTGCTGCGCTTCACTTTCATCAGGTCGTCGTTCGGGATGCTCTTCAAGAAGTAGCGGGCACCGGCGGCGGTGGTGAACTTGATCTCTTGACCGGCGGCGATGGCCTTGGCCACATAAGGGTCGAGCGTTTTGCGGGTTTCGAGAATCAGGTGGTCGATGGCGGCATCGCTTGGCTTCTCCCCGGCGACGAGAACGACTTCAATCGCTTCGGGCGTCTTGAAATAGCTCGCCCCCCAGATGGCGATCAAGCGCACGCGGGCACTGTCGTCCGCGGCCATCTTCTTCATGAGTTCCAAACTACCGGGTACGCGATCTTGCCAGTAGGTCAGCACGCGGACGCCGGCGGCACGGGCGTTGGCATCCTTGAGCCCCAGCACGTCGTTCAGCAATTCGACATTCACGGTGTTATGCGACTGGTGAAGCCAAAGGGCTTCCGTAAGGTTGTGGGCGTAGTTCTTATCCGAGCGGTCGAGGTTGCTGGCCCACGTCTGCGTTTCGGCGATCACGTCGGCGCTCTTGCGACCGCCGAGTTCGACCCGGACGCGGCTGCGCACGCGGTCTTCCGGCGACTTCAACAATTCGAGCAATTTTGCAATCGGGGCACCGTCGATCTTGACCAGCGGTGTGGTTTCGCGGCCGACGTAGCTAACGCGGTAGATCCGACCGTGTTCTTTATCTCGGCTCGGATCGCGGAGGTTATGTTGCATATGGCCGATGATCGGGTTCTGCCAATCGATGAAATAGAGCGCGCCGTCCGGGCCGGTCTTCACATCGACGGGGCGGAAGTTGGGGTCGGTGCTGCTCAGCAACGGTTCGAGTTCCGTCCCCTTCAGGGTGGAGCCGTTGTCTTCGATCTTGTACCGGAGCAACCCCTGGAAGCCGATCACGTTGGTGACGATGAGATTGCCGTTGAACTCTTCGGGGAAGTGGCCGCTGGTGAGGTACTCCATGCCGCCGCAGGGGCGGGTGCGCTGCTGGTAGACTTGCGGTGCCCGTCCGTGCTTCGCCGGATAGTCGAGGTGACCCGAGATGAGCGGGGCGTGATACGGGTTCGAGCCGGTTCCGTCGATGACGATATCTTGGCCCCAGCGATCGAAGGCGTGCCCGTGCGGGTTGGCGAAACCGAAGGTGACGTAGGTGCTCGCCTTCTGCGTCCGCGGCTCGTAGCGGAAGATCGCCCCGTTGGCGACACGCTCGACCGGCCCGTATGCCGTTTCGTATTGCGAGTGGTGGAAAGTCCCTTCCTGGAAGTAGACGGCGCCACCCGGGTCCAGTGCGAAGCTGTTGGCCGAGTGGTGCGTGTCGGCCGAATCGAGGCCATGGAGCACGCGTTCGCGGACGTTGGCCCGGCCACCGCCGTCGGTGTCCTTCAAGAAGAGCAGGTCGGGCACTTGGGCCACGAGGATGCCACCGTTGTAGAACTCGAAGCCGGTCGGGTTGTGGAGGTTATCGGCGAACACGGTCATCTTGTCGGCGACACCATCGCCGTCGGTGTCCTCGAAAATCAAGATTTTGTCGTTCTTCGGCTCTTTGGGTTTCACATGCGGGTAGCTCGGCCAGACGGCGACCCAGAGCCGGCCCTTGGTGTCCCAGGCCATCTGCACCGGGTTGGCCAACTCGGGCCAGCGCTTCTCATCGGCGAAGAGCGTCACTTTTAAATTCTTGGCGACGGTCATCTTTTCGATGGCGTCGATCCCCGGCAGGAAGGCGTGTTTGCCCCCTTCGAGGGTGCCCGGTTTATTCGTGATCACGGGAATGAAATCGGGGGTATTCTTGTCGTCCACGGTGTATTCGGTGCCTTGGGCCACCGCGTTGACTTTGGCATCGCGGTTCGCCGTCATCACGTCGAGCACTTCGAGTTCGCGTTGGGCCACGATGCGGTTCGTCTGGCCGCCGACGAATTTCAAATCGGCACGGCCACCGTAGACGGAATAACCATCGACCGCACGGTAGCGTAGGAACCAGGTCGCGTTGCGATCCATGGCGGCGACCCGCACGGCTTCGAGCTTGGCCGCATCGGGGGTGAAAGCCGAACCGAACAGCGACTTATCCATCGCCGGGGCGAGAGCCTTGTAGCCGGCGCCGGTGAGGTGGATGCCGTTGATGGTGAGTGGCTTTTTCGCGGCGGCGTAGGCCGCGGCGCTCGGTTTGAAGAGATCGACAACTTGCACCTGATTCGCCAAGCCGACTGCTTTGATCGCCGCGACGTACGCCGGCAATTGGGCGTTGATGTCGTCGCCCGTCGGGAGATTCGGCGACTTGTGATTCTCGAACGCAATCGGGGTGAACAGCACCACCGTGGCCGGGGTGTTGCCGTTGTATTTCTGGGCGGCGAGGTGCTTGACCATGCCGTCGAGTTCCTTTTGGAACGCTTCGACACCGTTCGGCCCGGCGAACGATTCGTTGTAGCCGAAAAAGGCGAAGATCTTGTCGGTCTTCACGCGGCGCAGCCATTCATCGTTGCTGCCGAAGGCGGCGGAGCGGAGCCGCTTGTTCGAATTCGACGCGGCGGTGAAGCCGCCGATTTCATCGCCGGAAAATCCCATGTGCCGGACCGAAAGGGCGGCATCGGGGAAGCGGCTCTGAATGTAAGCATCGAGCCAGGCATCGTGTTGCAATCGATCGGCGAGGGTGTTGCCGATCACGGCGATGGTGTCGCCCTTGTTGAATTCGAGCACGGGGGTGGAATCGGCGGCGGTCGCGGTTCCGGTTAGCAAGAGCAAAATGGCCCCGGCACGTATCGAATTCCAAACGGTCGTCATCGGTGTCATGTGGAGAAGCCTAAAGGGGTCGCTGCCGGGGAGGTAGGAGGTCGCCACGCGACTGAACCGGCATTGCGAGTATACACGAAAGCGAGAGAACAAGGAAAGGGAGCCTCAATATTTGGATTCGGCGAACCGGGCCGCGCGAGTCCAGCGCATACAATTCCAGCTTCCACCCAACAATCCACCCGATCCATCATGAAGACCTTCCGAGTTGCGATGAAATGGTTGTTCGGGCTGGCGTTTGTCGCGGCGGGGGCGAACCACTTTCTGATGCCCGATCCGTACGTGGCCATCATGCCGCCGTACTTACCGTGGCCAGTGCTGCTCGTTTACCTGAGCGGTGCGGCCGAAATGCTGCTGGGTGCCTTATTATTGGTGCCCCGGTTTCAATTCTGGGCCGCGTGGGGCTTGGTGGCGTTGTTGGTTGCCGTGTTTCCCGCCAATCTTCACATGGCCTTAAACCCGGAGTTATTCCCGACCATTCCGCCGGCGGTTCTCTGGCTTCGATTGCCGTTTCAAGGGGTCCTGATGGCTTGGGCGTACTGCATCCGTTCGGCAACGGGTTGCGGCGGCGTTCGTAAAACCGCGACTGGCGCTTTGACACCGGCGCCGCGTGAACTAGGGTTGCGTGGCAACGCCCCCGATATTCCGATTGCCGCGTACTTCTTATAGGGTAACGACCGATGGTGACCAACGACCTGGGTGCATGCGAGTGGTTCGTCTGGGATCTCCGTCGCAGCTCGCTGATCGACCGGGGCCAGCTCGACCAAATCGTCAGCGAGTTCCTGAAACGCAATCCGCGGGCGGAAGCCCCAGCCCTCGCCGAATATCTCGTGCAACAGGGCACTCTCACGGCGTTCCAATCGGAACGCATTCTCAACGGCAAGTCGGCGGGCCTCGTGCTCGGGCCTTACGTGCTCCTGGACGCCATCGGCCAGGGGAGCATGGGCCAAGTCTTCAAAGCCAACTCCAAGAACGACGCCAACCTGTACGCTATTAAAGTCTTACCACGCCGTAGTATGTGGAACGTCCGCTTGGCCCGCCGCCAAGTGCGCTCCTTCGGCCAATTCAGCCACCCCGCCGTGGTGCCGTTCGTCGACGTCGGCACCGCCGGCGGCCTGCACTACCTCGTCTGGCCGCTCGTCAACGGGGACACGCTCGAAACACTGGTTCAACAGCAAGGCCGCTTGAGCGCCCAGCAGACCGGGATGATCGGGGCCCAAGTGGCCCAGGGAATGCACGCCGCCCACCACAACAGCATCTTCCACGGCCTTGTGAAGCCGTCGAACATCATGGTCGGAACCGATCATCAGGCCCGCATCCTCGACTTCGGCATCGGCTCGCTGCTGGTCGAAAACGACGGCGAATCGCTCGTCGATACCATGTCGACGGCGAACACCTTGACGAGCGGCTTGGATTGCACCAGTCCCGAAAGCGTGATGGATCCGACCAACCGCACCCCGGCCGGCGACCAGTACAGCCTTGGCTGCACACTTTATTACTGCCTCACGGGACGAGTACCGTTCCCGGAAGGAAGCGCCGTCGAAAAGATGATGGCCCACCAGTCGAAGGAGCCGGAACCGATCCGCACCTTCGCCCCGGATTGCCCAGAAGGTCTCGAATTAGTCGTCGCCCGGTTGATGGCCAAGAAGCCCGAAGACCGCTTCCAAGGGATGGACGAAGTCGTCGAAGCCATGGAACCTTACTTGGGCGAGCAATCACATGCCATGATCGAAGAACCGGCGATGGCGGCCACCGGATCGTCCGGGCGTCAAGCGGGCCTGGGCCAACGCGGTGCGACATTCAGCACGTCCGCCCGCAGCGGCGAACGCCCCTCTTACGGCCCACTGCCACCGAGCCGGAGCAGTGGCGAACGCCCCGGATTTACCGCGCAAACACCGACGCCCGCCCGGCCGTCCGCCGGTCTGCCACGGCCAAACGGTCGCAGTGGTGAACGGGTCAGTTTCCAAACGGCGAACCCCGCAACGACCACGTTCAACGCCGTCTTGCCGGTTCGCGGCGCGGCCATTCCTCCCGCCCGCGTCGGCATGCCCAATCGGGCCGCGCTGCAACAGCAACAGTCCGGCGACGATGAAGTGCCATTGACCGCCATCGGGGCCAACCCGAACTCGAACTACACCGATCCGAATCGGATGTCGGCAGGTTGGACAACCGGGCAACCCATCGAAGAACGCAAAAAGCCCGTCTTCGGGACGCTCGGGATCGCCGCCGCCGCCCTCACCCTCGCCGGCTTGGTCTACCTCGGCGTGAAGCTGCTGGTGTTGAACCAGTAAACTCGGGTCACCGACACAAAAATCGCCCGGCATCGCTCGTTGTGAGCAATGCCGGGCGATTTTTATTGGTGGAGTGCGCTGGAAGACTGAGCGTGGCTACGACCAGTTTTCGGGGCTGGCAAATATTTCTGGCGATTGATTTCGACCCTGAAGGGGTCATTCCATCAGCCCAGGTCGAAGGTCGCGCAGCGACCGGAGGCCTGGGAATTGCAATCCAAGAAATGGAGACGCCCTGAAAGGGCGGTTCAAGGGACTGCTCCGAACCGTCCCTTCAGGACGGAGGCCGTTTTCCGGATAGGGGTTCCCAGGCCTCCGCCGGCGGCGCCGGCTCCGACCTGGGCTAGTGGAATGCCCCTTTCAGGGTCGAAATCCTCCGGATCCGACCGCCTGAAAGATTTGCCAGACCCCCAGAAACCTTTTCAGGATTTTCCACTTCACTGGTACCATAAAGGTTATATCATCCCGGAAATCCTGACGAGGGTTGGTGCCATGCGTCGGAGCGGATTCACACTCATCGAATTGCTCGTGGTCATTGCGATCATCGCGGTGTTGATCGGCCTTCTGCTCCCAGCCGTGCAGCGCGTTCGGAGTGCGGCCCGGCGCACCCAAGATCAAAATAATTTGAAGCAAGTCGGCTTGGCGGTTCACAATTACGCGAGCACCAACCAAGAAAAATATCCGCCGGCGTACACGCTGCTTAACAGCAAAGAGATTTATTGGTTCGGAATCTACGACACCGCAACCAAAACGGCTGACCTCACCAAAGGGCACCTCATGCCCTACCTGGAAAGCAACCCGGCGGCGCTTCAGGCTCCGGCCAAGTCACCCGGCCCGGTGAAATTGATCTTCGACGGTGCGACCGGCGGGTATGGGTTCAATCGCAACTTGCATCGCATCCCTGGTGGCGTTTGGCAGCCGATCAAAATCAATCACATCACCAGTGCGAGCCAGACGATTGCCTTCACGAATGCCGTGGATGTCGATTGGAGTGGGGCCGAGCCGAAAATGATCGAGACGCTCTACTCGTTCCCACCGAGTCAGCAGGTTCCGAGCACCCGTTATCGCTGGGTCGGCGTCACGGCGAATGTCCTGTTCGTCGATGGGCACGTCGAAAGCCGCACCGATCATTCGCGCAATGCACTGAAGTCCGGGCTACCCCCGACGGCTTTAGCGTACATGGACAAGGAACACATTTACGACATCGGCGCCACCGACGATCTGTGGCTGTTCCAAAAGTGAAATGCCCGTGGGGCCACTCAACGCCGCGCCACGATCCAGACATCCCCATCGAGCGTTTGCACCGACCGATTCACGAAGCGGGTGGCCTCGTTCATTTGAGCGATCCCCCGGCCGCCCAGCGGCGACATCGCCTCATCGCCACCGATCACGTTCGGCGCGAGATAGACGTGGATTTCGTCGAGGAAGCCGCCGTCGTGGAAAGAACCGAGCAAACCGCCACCGCCTTCTACGAGAATGTTGGTCATCCGCCGGCGTCCGAGTTCGGCGAGTAATCCTGGCAGCATTGGCCCCTCGAGCACGAACACTTCGGCACCTGATTTTCGCCACGCGTCCAAGCGGGGGGAACCTTCCGCCGTCGTCATCACCAGCACCGGAGCTTGGTCGATCGTGGTAAGGAATTGGCAACGGTCGGGCAAGTTCCCACTGGTCGTGACCACGATCCGCGTGGGAATGCGGGCGCCGCGGGGTCGGGCCGTGAGCAGTGGATCGTCCGCGATCAGAGTACCCCGGCCGACGACAATCGCATCGACGCGGCCACGCAGTTTGTGAACCTTCTCCCGGCTGCGCTCGTTGCTGATCCATTTTGAATCTCCGGTCCGCGTGGCGATCCGCCCATCCAATGTCATCGCCCACTTGGCAATCACCCAGGGGCGCTGTTTTTGAACGAGCGTGAGGTACGAAGCATTCAGGTCGACCGCTTCTGCTTCGCCGAGTCCAAGCTCGACTGTCAAACCGTTGTCACGGAGGATTTGTAGCCCGCCACCATCCACGGCGGGAAACGGATCGCGCATCGCGACGACGATCCGGCTAATCCCCGATTTCAGAACGACGTCGGTGCACGGCGGTGTTTTCCCGGTGTGGCAACAGGGTTCGAGCGTGACGAAGAGTGTGCCGCCCACGGCCGC
>JAYSYJ010000318.1:0-8803 GCA_043727675.1 Fimbriiglobus sp. | reverse complement strand
CCCTCGAACTTCTGCTGTTTACCTTTCTCGCCGGGATCGACGAAAATGGTGATCTTTTTAGGTTCTTTGCTGCCAGGCGCTTTCATCCCCAGCACGTGAGCGTTGGTCACAATCAGGTTGCTGTCCAGTCCGAACCAGCCGGTGCCCGAACTGCCGCCACCGCGTTGATCTTCGATTTCGATGTAAACCGTGGCCCGTGTCATCTTGTCGAATGTCGCTGCGTCCGGGGTCTCCCGACGCACCGGCGTCGTCGGTTTCACATCGACCTGAGTTGACTCGTTGGGCTTGGGAGGCGTCGGTTTTGTTTCGGTTGGCTTGACTTCAACCGGTTTGGTTTCCGCCGGCGGTTTCGTAGGAATCGACACTTGGGTTTCCGGCTTGACCTGGGGGTTCGGCTTTACTTCTGGAACCGTCGGATTTACTACGGCTACGGGTGGTGTGATGTCCGCCGGAGCAGGGGTCGTTGCTGCCACGACGGTGGGCTCGGCCTTTTTCAGAGCGAAGAATGCAGCCACGGAACCGGCACCGAGGAGCACAATGGCCCCGACACCCGCCATAATCATGAGTGGCAGCTTCGACTTCTTCGTAGCCTTCACAGGCTGCTTGCGGTAACGCGGAGCTTCGTCTTCGTCCTCGAAGTCATCCTCATCGTCTTCCACGACGATTTTCTTCTTCGCGGCTTTGATCACCGGCACCGCCTTCGCAGTCGGCACCGCTTTCGCAACGATGGCCGGCATGGCCTTGGCCTGCGGCACGCGGACGGTTTCATCGCACTCTTCGCAAGCCACGGTCTTCCCCGCGCGGCTATCCGGCGCAGAAAACTTGTGTCCGCAGTCTTCACAAGTCACTCGAATGGGCATGGGTACCTCGCCGATTGGCTAACGAACGAAAATTAAGTGATTGAATTTTATCCTAAGGAGAGCGACATCGTATCAACAATTTCTCCAGAGATTTCCGATGCGTCGCTTTGTGTGAACTCATTACAATCCAAGAAGTGCTAACCCGAAATGGCGGGTCACACGGTTTCGCATTCCAAAGGTCTTCCCATGCGTGCTTGGGTTCTCGGTCTGTTCGTGATTTTGTCTTCACACACGTTCGCCCCGGCGGCGAACCCCGAACCGTCGTTGGAACGGATCAAGAAAGACATCGACTTCCTCGCGGGCGAGGAATGCGAAGGCCGCGGCTTGAAGACCAAAGGCATCCTGAAAGCCGGCGATTACATCGCCACGGCGTTCCAAGATTCTGGCCTCAAACCCGCTTTCAAGGAAGGCTATTTCCAAAAGTTCACCGTTTCCGGTCGAGGTAAGCTCGGCACGCCGAACACTCTGGTGCTCAAAACCGGCGACGTCGCCACCGAACTCAAAATCAAAGATGAGTTCACCGCCACCGGTGCCTCGGGCGCCGGCAAAAAGTCGACCGGATTAGTCATAGTCGGTTATGGCATCACCAGTGTCGACGCAAAATACGACGACTACGCCGGGATGGACGTCAAAGGTAAAACCGTGGTGATTCTGCGCCGGACACCCAAAGCCGATGACAAAAAATCACCTTTCGAACAGACCGGCGATGATTCCCTCGCCTCGCTCACCAGCAAAATCCAGAACGCGATTGCCCATGGTGCCGTTGGAATTTTGTTCGTCAGCGACCGTGGCACGGCCGCGAAAAGCGACCCGTTGATGGAGGCCGATCGCACCAGTGGTAGCTTCTTCGATGGCCCGGTCTTCCACGTCAAACGGACGGTCATCGACGAATTGACGAAGGCCCAAAAAGACAAAACACTGGCCGAGATCGAAGAGGCCATCGACAAAGATTTGAAACCGTTCAGCTTCGAGTGCCGGGGCGTGACGGCCGAAACGGAAGTGACCATCACCCGCGACATGTTGCCGACGCGGAATGTCGTTGGGGTGTGCGAAGGGGCCGGCCCGTTCGCGGATGAAACCATCGTGCTCGGCGCCCACTACGATCACCTCGGGATGGGGGAATCGGGATCGCTCGCCACAAAAGAGGCCAAAGATAAGACGCACTTCGGTGCCGACGACAATGGCTCCGGTACGTCCGGCTTGCTCGAACTCGCCCGCCGCTACGGCAAGATGAAGAATCGCCAGGGCCGCCGCATCGTGTTCGTCGCGTTCAGCGGGGAAGAGCAGGGGCTGTTCGGTTCGATTCACTACTGCAAAGAACCGCCGTTCCCGCTCGAAAAAACCAAGTTCATGATCAACATGGACATGATCGGCCGGTTGGTCGGCGTCGAACAGAAAATGGGCGACGGCCTCCCGAAGAAAGACCGCCTCGTGGTCTACGGCACCGGCACCACCACCGGCTTGGACACACTGGTAGACACCGCGAACAAGTCGTTCGATTTCAAACTCTTCAAAATTGCCGGCGGCACCGGGCCGAGCGATCACTCGTCGTTCTACGCCAAGAAAATCCCCGTGCTGTTCTTCTTCACCGGCACCCACAAAGATTATCACAAACCGACCGACACGCCGGACAAGATCAACATCGCGGGCTTGAAAAAAGTGGCCGATTTCGTCCAGGTATTCGCGGATCATTACGCCACCACTTCGGAGACCGTCGCGTACCTGAAGACCAATGGTGGTGGCGAAGATCCAACCGACACGACCCCGCGTTCCACCGCCGGGCGGGGTGGCCCGCGCATCGGGATCATGCCCGGGAACTACGGCGAAATCGATGGTGGCGTTTTGGTGGGTGGCGTGACCGAAGGCGGCGCGGCTGAAAAAGCCGGCATCAAGGAAGACGATGTGATCGTGAGCATCGGCGGGTTACCCGTCAAAAATATCGAAACCTACATGGCGGCGATGTCCGGCCAGAAAGTCGGTACCGAAGTCGATGTGATTGTCCTGCGCAAAGACAAGAAAGTGACCGTGAAAGTCGTCCCGACGAAGTGACCGATTCGTTCCGGGGTTCTACAGCTCGACCCTGAACACAGTGCAGCCATCGCGGCGGAACCAGTCGATGGTTCCGCCGTTCGCTTCGACCGCTTGTTTCGCCACGGTCAACCCGAGACCGATCCCTTCGATTTTCCCCGTCACGAATGTCTCGAACAGTCGCCCGGCAATCTCCGGTGGTGGCCCGGCACCGCTGTCTATCACCTCGACGATGCGCTCCACACAGCGCACGTTCACCGTCCCCCTCGGCCCGGCCGCATCCATGGCATTCCCAATCAAGTTGACGAAGAGATGCCCGAGTGAAATCGAGTCGCCGGTGAATGGTACGGCGCCCCCGTGCGCCCAAAGTAGCTCGATACCAAGATGCTTCGCTTGCGGCAGGAACAACCTGATCGCGCCGTCGACGACTTCGACCAAATCGAGTTCGCTCTTCGCCGCGAGCGTCGGTTTGCCGAGCGCCAAGAACTGGCTCAGCGTCATTTCGATGCGGGACAGTTGCCGCAAGGCGACATCGAGCGGTTCGCGGTCCGTCGGAGTCTGCTCCTGCAAATGCAATTGGACGGCGAGTTTCGCTCCGGCCGCCGCATTGCGGAGTTGATGGGCCAAGCCGCCGCTGAACTGCCCGAGAATCCGCAGGCGTTCGGTCTGCTTCGATTGCTCTTCGAAGGCGGCGAGTTTCCCGGCCATGGTGTGAATGGAGTTGGTGAGATCGCGCAATTCATCGTCGGCACCCCCCGGCGCGGTCGCGCGGAAGTCCCCGCCAGCAATGGCCCGCGTTTGCGATTCCAAACCTCGGATTCTCGAAACGATCCGCGACCCGACCAGCGAGAGCAACAGCCCGACCAGAAAGAAGGCGATCCCCACGAACAGCGGGGGTCGGATCGCCTCGCGCACGGCGGAACGCCGCAACGATTCCGGGTAGCAGACGGCCAGCATGTCCCCGCGGTTCGGATGATTCTCGGGCAATTGGACGCGGAGCAGGCGATAATCTTCGCCGTGCCAGTTGAACAGTTCCGACGGCTCGGGGAGCAGTTCGACCCGTTCGCCGAATGTCGTCACTTGGTCTCCGCCGCTTTTGTTCAACACGAACTCGGCACCCGAGAGACCTTTCATCTGTTCGAGCACCCGCGCCGTGAGTGGGAACGTCCGCGTTTCCGTCAACGTGCGGGCCACGGCGTGAAGTTGATCCGCGATACGGAGTTCTTCCCGCGCCGCTGCCAACGAGGCGGCCCAGCCCGTCGCCACGAGATCGGCGATCAACAAGATCAACAGCGGGATGAGCAAGCGGTAGCGGAGGCTCAAACGCACGAATCACCACTTTTGAAGAGCCGTCGGAGTTCGCCGATGGTTATCCCTCTGCGTATTGGAACACTTGCTCCAAGGGAACACAAAAGACCCGCGCGATCCGGAATGCGACCTCCAACGACGGCGAGTATTTGTTCCCCTCAATGGCGTTGATTGTCTGTCGTGTCACGCCGACCCGATCCGCGAGGGCCTGCTGCGTCATTTCATTTTGCTGGAAACGGAGTGCGCGGATTTTGTTCGACAACAGTGCCGGACCCTTGCGCATGATCATCTCCCACGTCGGTAGAAGAACAGTTGCGACCCGGTTTCCGTCAATTGGGCGAGCACCCAAAACCCCAAAAGCACATGTGAACTGACGAAGTTCCCCTTCGTCAACATCGCCGCAGTCAGTGCGAAGAAGGCACCCGTCGCCAGCACGAAGGCCCCGTTGCGCGTCCCCTTCAGCCCGATCAGGCGATCCCGTTCATCCGTATCGGCACGACGATCCACAACCGCAATCGCAACGTGTCCCACAATCTGCACGATGATGAGCAGCACGACGGCAACGATGAACAGCCCCACTTGGTGCGGCATGACGTCCACGGCCAGCTCCGTCGGCACCATCGATTCCGAGATCGTGTAGGTGTACCAACCCGAGGCCACGATCAGACCAAAAAACACGACCCACAGGCTCTTCTCTTGAAATGAGAGATTCACGTGTCGCCTCCCAGGATGGATAAGTGTCCAATGAACAGGACACAGAGTCAAATATATTTGACATGTGAAATGATACTGTCGCCGATCACGAATGTCAAATATTTTTGACATTCAACGGGTTGATTGGTATGCAACGGGGGTGTGGCGAATCTTTCAGACGGTCGTATCCGAAGAATTTCGGCCCTGAAAGGGCCGTTCCATCAGCCCAGGTCGGAGCCGGCGCCGCCGGCGGAGGCCTGGGAACCCCGATCCGGAAAACGGCATCCGTCCTGAAGGGACGGTTCGGAGCAGTCCTTGGAACCGCCCTTTCAGGGCATGACTAATTTCTGGATCGCACTACCCAGGCCTCCGGCCGCTGTGCGACCTCCGACCTGGGCTGATGGAACGGCCCTTTCAGGGCCGAAATCAACTGCCAGAGAGATTTGCCAGACCCAAGCTACGAGACAAGCGCGAACTACGAGATCAGACTTGGGTGCGGAGTACGATGAGAAGTGGTGTCGTCCCCGTTTTACGCTCCGGGTACTTTTCGAGAAACGCTTTGAACTCTTTCGACTGTGAAACAGGCGTACGGAGAGTGGTTGGCAAAATGGCGAAGGCAATTCCTGATTTCTCACCGGACTTTTTCACGGCGTTGGTCACTTTGCTCAGCGTATCGGCCGAGAGAGATTTCGGTTCGCCGGTGGTGGCACGAGCCGGACGGGTCGGTGTGAGATCGATGCCGAGAGTCTCTTTCAGGTCTCGGATTTCGGTGGCACCGATTGGCAACAGATGAGCCATGCCCACGGATCGTGGCTTCGGAGCCAGTTGCAGTTGTTCGCCCACGGCGGCCAGAAACTCGGCGATTTCCGAAGGCGAGACACCCTCGAGATAGACCGCCAACGTCAGCGGGATTTTGTTGTTCAACAATTCCTGGGTTTTCGCATCGAGCGTAACGGTGATCCCCGATTTCTTGGCCACCGATTGCAGCAACTCGAATGCGGACGCCGGGAACTTCGAGAAAAGATCAAGGCGGAAGGCCGGATCGAGTGCGAGTTCTTGTTTCAGCCGCGTTTGCACGTCGAGGCTGCCGAATTCGATCGATTCCGTGAGGAACGGTAACCGCAAGCGGATTTCCGCGAGTGGCTTCGGATTCTCGATGATCCCGGAGCCGACGACATCGCCAATGGCGGATCGTGGCGTCGGTGCCCGTTCCAATTCCTTCGGGAGTTGGACGATCACAGTATTGTTCGGCAGCGGCTGCACGACAAGGGGCATTTCTTGCGGCGGATTCTGAACGGGTGCAACAACCACGGAATCGGAGTTCGGAGTCACCACAGTCGGGCTAGTGATCGGCAAACGACGCTGTTGCACTTTGTCTTGTTCACGGCGTTCCGAAGAGACGAACAGCCAGAAAGAGAGACTGCACATGGCGAAGAAGACCGATGCGGCGACCGCATAGGGCAAAAAGTACGGCCGGCGAATCGACGCTTGTTTCCGACGACGGATTTGGATGATCGGCTGAATTCGGCCGAGTACGCCCGAAAGTTGCGACACGGGAATCGGGCGCCGGGTCGACTGGCGCAATATCTGGGCGTCGGCCTGTAACGCACGGTAGAGTATCGCCGCTTCAGGCTTCGAGTTCAGCAATTCGCCAACGGCCAGCGATTGACTCGACGAGAGTTCTCCGTCGACCGCGACCGTCAGCAATTCGAGTTCATTCGCGTTCAACATGGCTCTGAATTCGTAATAGAGTTCGTTCGTCCTGACCGTGTTATCTGTCCTTCAATCGTTCAGTCCTTCAATCCTGGCCGGCCATCACTTGTTCACTGCCGCTCGATTCGGGATCGAGCAAGTTCCGCAATTCGAGTCGTGCTCGGTGCAATCGGCTTCGGACCGTGCCGATGGGGACCTTCATCAATTCCGCGATGTCCTCATATTTCAAACCGTCGATGTCTTTCATGAGCAACACCGCCCGGTGCTCGACCGAGAGCTTCGAGATCGCCGCCGCTAAGACGCGTTCGTCTTCCGTTCGTTCGAGTGCCGCATCGGGGGCGACATCGGCCGAGCGATCTTCCGGGTCGATTCCCGCCTCGCCATTTCGGCCAACCCCGGCATCCAAACTGATCACGGCTCGCTTCCGCCGCTTCGCACTGATCGCCGTGTTGAAGGCAATCCGATAGAGCCAGGTGAAGAACTCGGCATCGCCTTTGAAACTGGCCAGCGACTGGTAAGCATTCACAAACGCATCTTGAACGACATCGAGGGCATCGTCCGGATTGTCCATCACCCGATTGGCCACGTGATAGAGCCGATCCTGATACCGCACCACCAGCTCTCCGAAGGAAGCGGTTTTGCCGGCCAGTGCCTCCGATATCAAGCGTCGATCATCTGGATTCACGTCGTTCTACACACAAAGACGCGGGTTCGTGCCCAAAAGTTCCCGATTTCCCGCAAATCGATTCCATCACTGGAAGTCGGACGTTAAACCCGGCCAATAATGTCGTTACGTCTGTCAGGCTATCATATTTCTGGCCCGGACAGCGACTGCGATTGTCCGATCCGTACTATTCAATTGTACTCAGTGTCGTTTTATTTCGTCGGAGAGGCTCGCCGAGCATCATGGACAACCTGACCATTCAGGTTCGCGGCGCTCGCGAACACAATCTTCGCAACGTCAACTTAGAACTTCCGCGGAACAAATTGATCGTTTTCACCGGGGTCAGCGGTTCCGGCAAAAGCTCGCTCGCCTTCGACACGTTGTACGCCGAGGGGCAGCGTCGGTACGTCGAAAGCCTCTCCAACTATGCCCGTCAGTTCCTGGGCCAACTCCCCAAGCCCGATGTCGACTATATCGGCGGTTTGTCGCCGGCGATCAGCATCCAACAAAAAAGTGCCGCGCGAAACCCGCGTTCGACCGTCGGTACCGTAACGGAGGTTTCGGACTACTTGCGAGTGTTGTACGCCCGCGTCGGTCTGGGTCATTGTCCGAATTGCAGTCGGCCGATTGCTGCACAAACGCGGGAACAGATCTTGGGTCGGATTGCCGCGCTACCGGAAGGCGCGCGGTTCAGCATCCTCGCTCCGGTGGTTCGAGGTCAAAAAGGAGAGTTCAAAGATTTCTTCGCCGACATGGTGAAGCGCGGCTACGTTCGTGCCCGTGTCGATGGTGAAATCGTCCGCATGAGCGACGACCTGCGGCTCGACAAAAAGATCAAGCACTCCATCGAAATCGTCATCGACCGGCTGCAACTCAAGCCGACCGACGGCGCCCAGCGCGTGCGGATGGCTGAAGCCGTGGAGCAAGCGCTCGCACTCGCCGAAGGGAACGTCATCATTTCGGTCGAGCAAGAGGTCGCTTCAGAAACGCGCAAACCGAAATCCGAAATCCGAAACTCCGATATCCTCTTGTCCGCCCACTACGCCTGCACGCATTGCAGCATCAGTTTCGAGCCGCCCACACCGCAACTCTTCAGCTTTAACAGCCCGTTGGGGATGTGCCCCGTGTGCGAAGGCCTCGGCCGCGTCCACAGCTTCGCTCACGAATTGCTGATCGCGGAACCGGCTAAAAGTTTGAGCGACGGAGCGATTCCCCTCATCGGGGCCGTCAAGGGTATGGGCCGGTGGAAGAAGCACATTTATGAAGGCGTGGCCAACTCGCTCGGCCTCGATCTCAAAATACCTTGGAACAAAATGCAGCCCGAGCAGCAGCAGCTCTGGTTGCAGGGTTCCGGCGACCGGCACATCGTATGGGAGTGGAAGCAGCGCTTCGGCAAAGTCTGGAAACACAGCGGCAAGTGGGAGGGGATCATCCCGCAGCTCATCGGCCAGTTCAAGAAGATCACGGCCGGCCCCAAGCGGATGCAACTCGAAAAATACATGCGGGTGCAGAACTGCACCGCGTGCCAAGGGGAACG
>JAYSYJ010000317.1:0-8866 GCA_043727675.1 Fimbriiglobus sp. | reverse complement strand
CTCCCAATCGCTGGCCAACGCCACGGTTGACCTGAACCCGCACCAAGTCGATGCCGCACTCTTCGCCTTCCGTTCACCGTTTCCCGTCGTGCGCTTCTCGCAGACGAAGTGGGCCTCGGCAAGACCATCGAAGCCGGGTTGATCGTGGCCCAGTTGTGGGCCGAACTGAAGCGGCGGATCGTCATCATCGTGCCGGCCTCGCTCCGGAAGCAGTGGAACCACGAACTCCTGAAAAAGTTCCACCTCGAATCCACGATTCTCGAAGCGAAGAGCTACAACCAAGCGAAGAAGGCTGGGCAGGCCAACCCTTTGACCGTGCCGAAGGGGTCTTCATCGTCTCGTACCAGTTCGTGAGTTCCAAACTGGCAGACGTGAAGGCGATCCCTTGGAACTTGGCCATCGTCGATGAGGCGCACCGCCTCCGCAACGTCTACAAAACGGGGAACAAAACCGCCCGGCAGATCCGTTCCGCAGTCGGAGATCGGCCGAAGCTCTTGCTCACCGCAACCCCGTTGCAGAATTCGCTGCTCGAACTCTAAGGACTCGTTTCGTTCATCGACAACAAGATCTTCGGTTCCGAAGCATCGTTCCGCGATCAGTTCTGCCGACGCGCCGAGGACGACGCCGACTTCGAGAGCCTGAAGAATCGCTTGGCCGGAGTTTGCCACCGGACACTTCGCCGGCAAGTCACCCAGTACACAGAGCCTACTTTTTACTGAGACGACCTAAAAGAGCTTCCGCCATCATTTGCACGTTGAGTGGTATTGGAGAGCAATTCAAACGGTTCGTTTTGCGTTGTCCGTCATGGATGGCCCACGATAAGAAGTCGACGATCGCCTGTCGTTTTTGTCGATCAGGCATGTCGGCATCGAACACGGCCCAAGTGAATCCGGCAATAGGATAAGCCGCCGATCCTCCGGCATTCACGATAGAATACTTGAGGTCGGTGGACGGGACTTTATCCTGGGCCGCTCCCGTGATGGATCCGAGTGTGGGTTGGAGATAATTACCGGAGGCATTTCGAATCGTACCAATCGTCAAGTCTTTCGTGATAGCAATATTCAGGTCGACGTAACCTATCGAGTCGGGTGCCATTTTAATGGTCTCAGCGACACCTTCATTGCCCCTTGCACGGATGCCTTTCAAAGTGGCAGGATGCAAGTCGACCGTCCGGATCGACTTGCCCCATCCGTCCGGGTCAGCGAGAGTGAGATACTCAGTCCAAATGGCAGTCGTCCCACTGCTCTCGGCCCGATAAACCACTTGGATCTCTCGATCGGGCAAAGGTAGACCGTTGTTCTCAGCCGTAATCAACGGATCGTTCCAGCGAGTAATCACTCTCCGAAAAATCGCAGATAGAAGTGGGCCTGAGAATCGCAGATTCGTTTCGAGACCTGGAATATGGTACGCGACAGCAACTCCGCCTAACGCGAGTGGAATATGGAGCCAATTCCGATTTTTGGCAACCGCTGATTGCAAATCCTTTTCGTTCATCACAACATCGGTGCAAGCAAAATCGTAACGGCCTCGAATCAGTCCGGCTTTGCCACTTCCGGATCCCACAGACTCATACTTGTATCCGACGCCGGAAATCTGGGGATATTCTCGCCTCCATTCGCCCATCAATTCGGCAATTAACGTGGAGCCACCACCTTGAAAGACGATATTGGCATCTTCATCAAAAGGGTCTGGTAGAGTCTCGGACGGCTTACGTCCGGGTTCTGTTGAAGCCATACTCGAATAGCGGTTCAGATACTGCGTCGTATACACAGTTGCTGCCAGTAGCAGGGCTTGAACGGCGGCGAATATAACCCAACGGCGCTTGATTCGCGACACGACGAAAACCCATTTGAGCTGTTTTGCTGGTTTTTGGTTCGCTCTCGATATTGACTGGACAGAATTACGTGAGATCGTTGTATTCTTATTGGTTCTATCTAAATCGTTCGATGCGGGAAACACAACTTCGCTAGATACCTTGGCGGAGTGCAGCAATTCAGTTGTTACTCCAATTTGACCAGGCGCCTCACTCACAAGTCCTAATCGGTAAGATGCGGCCGTTCTTTTGGGCATTTCGCTCGAAGGTGGTGGGGGTAGTTTCGAATCAAACCAAGGCATTAGAGCAAACACGACTTCGGCTGCTGATTGGAATCGTAACGTGGGATCTTTGGCCATCATCTTGTTCAAAATCAGCAGCAGTTTTGCGGGAGCATCGTTGCGAAAATCCATGACAGATGGGGCGGATTTGAGCTGGTGCCAGAGTAACTTCTGTGCGATCGTACCATCTTGAAAAGGAGCTTGACCCGTCAAAAAGAAATAGAATGTGCATCCCAAACTGTAAATGTCGGCTCGACCGTCCACAGCGGAACTGTCGTGCGTCTGCTCGGGTGCGATAAAGTCTGCGGTGCCCATTAAACTTTTGTGATCGAATCGGGCGGTCAAGTTATTGTTCTTCGAACGATCCGTTTGAAAGCGAGCCAGTCCGAGATCGAGAATCTTAACGACGCCGTCGCGATCCAAGATTAGGTTGCCGGGTTTAATATCGCGATGGATCAAACCGTTCTCGTGGGCATGCTCCAGCCCGCGCGCAACTTGAACTGTGTAGTTGACTGCCCGAACAATCGAAAGCGGTACGTGATCCGAACCGACGTTGTGGAGGCTCGCCCCGTCGACGAATTCCATGACCATGTATGGAGCAGAATCATTGCGATCAACGTCGTATAGCTGTGCGATATTTTGGTGACGGAGTGTGGCAGCAGCTCGAGCTTCTCGGAAGAACCGTTCAATTGCTCCCGAAGAACCCGAACGGTTGCCTACCAATTTAAGTACTTTGATGGCTACTAATCGGTGCAGGAGCAGATGTTCCGCCAAATACACTTCGCCCATGCCTCCTGAGCCGATGTTGGCAAGTAGCTTATATTTCCTGCCGATGAAGAACCCTTTGAATCGGCCTGCGAGCAAAAAGCGAGCTTGAAATGGTGTTAGGGATCCGTCATCAATCATCTTCCGAATGATCGCATCGGGTGCCGACGACTTGGTATTTTGACTGAATGTACGTCTGTATTTTTCTAAACTCGCCGGAGTGAACAAACCACTCCGCGAAAGAACGTGAAATAAATCGATATCTGTTGTCGGAGTGGGCATTCAGCAACTTCTATTGGGCACGCGGGTTACACATCTTCGATAGCGATCTGGTTTTCGCGCAGCCGTTGTAACGCTTGTTGCCACAAAAAACTAGCACGAGACTCGCGAAAGCCCATCAATTCGCCCACTTCCCGATTCGAAAGATCTTTGAAGAGTCGCAACCTCAACACCATCGACTGCGAATCGGAGAGACAGCGAAAGACTCGAGACCAGTGGTTCGCGGTCCAATGGATCGGGAATTTGTAGTCGTCGGCGATCAATTCGATCTGCGGCTTCGTTCCGCCGCTGTCGGGTGCGACCGACATCACTTTGGGAGCGATATACGGTCGGTTGGGTGACACGCCACTAAATCCTCGTCGGCTCTCTTGAACGACGAATTTCTGCGCTGCCCGGCTGATCACTCGGGCCGCGTAAGGGATGAACGGCGTCCCGCGCTCGGCGTCGTACATATCGCTGGCCCTCAGCAACGCGATCCGGCATTCTTGGAGCAAGTCATCTCGGCAAGCCGGGAAGTTTGTGAAGAACCGTGACGCCTCACGAACCACTAGCCATTCGTATTCGTTCAGCCAAGCCAATGATATATCCGTATCGTCTGGTGGCTGACAAGCACCATTTTGTAGAATCACTCGATCCTCGAGCTTCGGTTCGTCCCCTTTGGCGTTCACGAGCATGGAGAGATGCCTCGTTCATTCGGTTGAATCGGATGATCACTTCGGACGAACTTTGCATAACGTCACCAGGACGTTCTGATCGGGTTTCATCCGGCCCGGCGCGAACCCTTGCACGGTGACCGTGTCGCCTTCTTTCAATCCTTCCAAGTCATCCCGTTGAAGCAGTCGGCATTCGACACCGAGCTTATCGTGTGATGTCGAGAATATGAAACCGGCTACCGCTTTGGTGTTCAGGATTTTCTTCACTTTCCCGCTGACTTCGACATACTGTTCGTCGTATTTCTTTTCGCTGCCTGGCCCGTCCTTGACGAATTGACCCCACAATTCTTCCGCAGACAACGAAGCTGTCACCGGATAACCGGCCTTCAGACCATCGCGAACCGCGCCATCGATATCCGGTCCCGAGAATTGCACGTACATCGAAATGCAAACCGTGATTAAGCCGATCGGAATCAAGCCGATCTTCGCATAATGAATGATTTCGGCGCGCTTCGCTTTCTTGGCTGCCGCCGCATCCAGTTTGGTCGGCTTCGGGGCCGCGACCACCACCGGCTTCTTCGAATTGTCCGAACCGCCACCGAACAACCCAGCCAAAAAACCCTGCTTGGCCGCCGTCTTCGCTTTCAAAGCGGGAGCCGTGCCCGTCCCTTTCGGTTTGATGAACCCAGCCGGGTATCCTGTGCCCGGCGCTGCTTTGGGCACGCCCGGCTTCTTATAACCCATTCCGGTAAGTGGGCCTTGCGCCTTCGCCGCACCTGCTGGCAGAGTTGGCGGTTTAGATTCCGTGGCGGTTTTGACCGCTGGCACTGGCGGAGCCACATAGGCGTAGGATGCTTCATCGATCGTCAGTTCGTCGAATTCCACTGGCTGCAGCATCTGTTTTGCCACGTTCGATTCGACCGACTCGACGACTGCCACAGGCCGGATCGACTTAGGATTCGGTTTTTGAATTGGAGTCTTTTTGACGGGTCGTTTCTTGACGGGACGCTTGCTCCGCCTGATGCCAAGATCAGGTGAGCCGAGCAATTCGTTCGCTGCGGACATCACGTCCCGGGAAGCGGGTTCTCCAATTGATGACTTAGCCTCGGCAGCGGAGCGAAGTTCCAAAACCATGTCGCGACCGCGGACGGCCGTTTGATTGTTCGGATCAATCTGCAACGCCACGAGGAAGTCGGCGATGGCTCGGTTGTATTGCTTCCTTGCCCCAGCCACAATCCCGCGCTGCACCATGTACTCCGCAGAATGCTTGGGATCGGACTGAATCGCCTGAACAAAATCGACGAGCGAGTACCAATTTTTGCGGAGCCGGCGATACGCCAACCCCCGTTCAGCACGTGCATCCGAATTGCGTGGATCGAGCTTCAAACACATGCTCAGATCGCGGACGGCCGAATCGAGGCGATCCCGTTTCGATTCCAATTTCCCCCGCAGAAAATAGATGAGCGGGTCATTCGGCAGGAGGCGGATGAGTTGCGCCAGGTCGTCGTATGCCTCTTCCGAACGTCCGAGTCGGACGCACAAGTCGGCGCGTAGTCGCCGGGCATCGACCAATTTCGGGTTCAATTGCAACGCCCGAGAGGCATCGTTCAAGGCCGGTTCCAAACTGCGGTAATGATCTTGGCAGCGGGCACGCTGATAAAACGCATCGGCGAGTTTCGGATCGAGTTCGATCGCGTGGTCGAGCGACTTCATGGCTAGCTCGTAGTCCTCACGAGCCAAATAAATTCGCCCCAGACCCAGGCGAGCTTCCCCGTGATCGGGTCGCCGCCGAGACGCATCTGAAAAGTCGACAAACGCAAGATCGAGCTGGCCGAGTGCGAAGCGGACTTCGCCGCGGGCGAGTAACCACTCAATCCCGGCTGCGTCGTAACGGATCGCGTCGGATAGCGCCGATTCGGCATCGTCCAGTCGCCCCGCCGTGCGGTGGAGTTGCCCCAATCCGCCCCAGAGTCGTGCGTTGTTAGGTTCCAATCGGAGGGCCGCCGAAAAGTCCGCCTGTGCGGCTGTGGACGCTCCCGCCCGAGCGAGGGCTTGGCCACGTGTTGCTAACAGAGTCGCGTTCGTCGGGTCGAGTCGCACGGCCTCGTTCAAATCGGCCGTGGCCAAATCGTGGTGGCCGAGTTTGTCGTGGACTTCGGCCCGGCGGGCATACGCCAAGCCGAGGAAAGGGTTCAGTTGGATGGCTCGGCTCAAATCCGACGCCGCCAACCCCATATCTCCGATGGCGTTTAGCAAGGCCGAGCCGCGCTCGAGGTAGGCCATCGCGTTGCCGGGAGCCAAGTCGATCG
Source organism: Fimbriiglobus sp. (assembly GCA_043727675.1). Taxonomy (GTDB): domain Bacteria; phylum Planctomycetota; class Planctomycetia; order Gemmatales; family Gemmataceae; genus JALHQU01. The sequence goes on along the minus strand of JAYSYJ010000317.1, from coordinate 2,766 downwards.
ACCGGGAGAAGTCGGCCACGGCCGCGGGGTATTCACTCAGTCGGCTGTAGGCCTGCCCCCGACTCAGGTAATGACCCGGGTTGGTCGGGTTCTGCTGAATCGCCACCGAATAATCGTCGGTCGCTTCCCGGTAACGACCGTTGAACGCGAGTAATTGGCCACGGCTGGCCACGGCCCGTTCGTCGGTCGGATGCACTTGCAACACTTGAGTCAAATCGGCGGCGGCGGAATCGTACCGCCCCAGTGCTTTCCACGCTTCGGCCCGACGGGCGAACGCATCCGTATGGCTCGGGTTCGACAACACACACCGGGTGAACTCGGAAACCGCCCGCTCGTAGTCACCGCGTCTCAGAGCCTCTTCACCGGTTCGAAAGTTGACGTCATCAGGGGCAGGAAGTACCGGTGCCACGATGGTCCGGCTGAATTTGATCGAGGTCTCGGATTGTGGCTGGACATGGGGAGTCGGCGGACTGTAATCGTGTACGTCGGCCTGGAAATCGGCCTCGAGGAAGTTGGGTGTTTCGTTTTGCATGGAACGGAAACCAGAATGAGATCACGGCAACATGCTCGGGAGCGATGCAAATGTTGATTGATCTGGGATGATGCTAGCAACCCTCTGTGAACATGGTGTGAATATCATGTGAAGAAATAGATTACTTAAAAGAGATGTATCGTTTGAGTGTGCATCAGACCATATAAGAATTGGGTTTAATCTCACATTTAATAAATGTCATTAATAATATCTGCATGGAATCGTACTTGGATTGTGAAGATAGCGCGAGTACACCGCAACTATTTTTCGACTCCCGTGAGTCGCAATTATCTCTGCAAATCTGACGCAAACCACTCCACAGCAAGACTTTACAAATCAGTATAACTTTATGCAATCACTTCTTCTTTGCTCCTTCACCAATTTAGCCGTGTCGGTTTTCGGGGAACAGCGCTATTACCAAGCATCGTTGCACGCTCTCGCTCCGATTTGTTGTCGGATGACGGCGACGATTATGCATAAGGGATTTTCTCCATGCGTCTCTCGACCAAGCTTCTGAGCAACCGGAGGGGTTTCACCCTCATCGAGTTGCTGGTGGTCATCGCGATCATCGCCATCATTGTTGCCTTGTTGCTCCCGGCCATTCAGAAGGCCCGCGAAGCCGCCGCCCGCATGACCTGCTCCAACAACTTGAAGCAGATGGGCATCGCGATGCATACGTATCACGATTCCAACAAGTGTTTCCCGTCGTCGGGCGAGCATTTGAACCAGGACCCTGCCGGCATAGCCAATGACAGCACGGGCTTCTCGCTGCACAGCACGTTCACACTCCTCTTGCCGTATCTCGAAGCGAAGGACACGCTCGATTTGTTCGGTGACCTGAACAAACCTTATACCGACGCTGTCAATGTGGCCGGCGCCCAAACGAAAATCAACGCATTCCTTTGCCCGACCAACCCCGTTCGTCCAGCGAGCGGTGTTGACACTGCTGGTTTCGGCTACACCGACTACATGCCCGTGGCCTATACCGACATCAACACGACTGGTGCAGGTCTCGTTCGCTTGGCCAACGGCCCGGGCGTTCGTCAGCCCGGTGCCTTGTCGATGAAGAACCGTCAGTCGTTCCTGAACTACGCTTCGGCCGGTACGTTCACGTCTGCCAACTTGACAACGCCTTACGTCAACCCAACCACCAGCGACCTCACCCGCCGCGCTCGTGGTGGTGAAGGCCCGAATGCCGGCGAAGTGGTCGACGGGCTCAGCAACACGATTTTCATCATGGAAGATGTTGGTCGTAGTGAACAGTTCGGCACCAAGAAATACGAAGATGTGACCGTGTCGGGTCCAGCTCCAGGCGTTTGGGTTGGTGCTGGTGCGACCAACTTCCGCTACGGTTACCGTTGGGCCGATCCGGATTCCGCTAACGGAGTGTCTGGTGCTCCAGCCGCCACCTACGGCACCCCGAACTTGAAAGTGATCAACAACACCAGCAAAGTTTTCGGTGGTACTGCCGCGACTTGCCTCTGGACGGTTAACAACTGCGGTCCGAACGATGAACCGTACAGCTTCCACAACGCCGGTTGCAACGTTTTGTTCGGCGACGGTAGCGTCCGCTTCATCCGTGACGATATCGATCCAGTCCAACTCCGTAACCTCTTGACGCCGACCGAAGGCATCAAGTCGACGTACATCGACTGATCCGTGTTAACAATTTTCCGGTGTGCCTGTGCCCACCGGTTCTTACCCCAACCGTGGGCCTTCGGGTCACCGGTTGGGGTGCGTTTACGAATACTCTTCTCCCCTCCGAACCGGGATTTCGCCCCATGATTCGCCACTCGGCCCGACGTGTCGCTTTCACCTTGATCGAACTCCTCGTGGTGATTTCGATCATCGGTATCATCGTTTCGTTATTACTTCCGGCCATACAGAAGGCCCGCGAGTCGGCTTCGCGGCTCCAGTGCAGCAACAACATGCGGCAGATGGGCATCGCCGTGGCCAGTTACGAATCGCGCACCAACCGCTTGCCGACATCCGGTACTTCTTGGACTAACTTCATCGGCGACGGCACGGCCACGCAGGTGTTCGACAGCAAATCGACGTTCACCGCGATCTTGGGCGATATTGAAGCGTCGGATGTGCAGAACCAACTCACGTTGACGTTCGGCGTCGCCTACAACGATCCGGTGAACCGTCCGGGTGTGAAAAACAAAATCGTCTCGTTCCTCTGCCCGACGAACCCGATCCGCTCCAGTTCCGGAGTCGATTCCTTCGGTTAT
>JAYSYJ010000316.1:0-26410 GCA_043727675.1 Fimbriiglobus sp. | reverse complement strand
ACAGGGTGTTCGCATCGCGTCGGCGGACACAATCGAGAAAGTTATCCCACAAAGCTTCGGTGTCGTTCTTCGGCGAAGTCACCGGCACAAACTCGCTCGGCCGAATCATCGTTTCGATGCGCGCCGGGAGGCCAGCACCACCGCGCGGATCGTCGTGCAAAATCTGGAAGCCACCTTTGAGGAATTTGATCGCCCCGTGCCGTCCACGAATCACGTCCTCTTGCGGATACGCCGAAGTCGTCGCGGCCGTCAGCACCAGTTGTGTCCCTTCATCGAAGTCGGCAATCAATGTGGCCAAGTCGGGCACCGTGCGGCCGTCTTGTTCGAGGAACAAACCACCGCCAGCAGTGACCCGGGTCGGATAGCGCAAGCCACTGGCAACGAGCATACGTGCCAACGGATGCGAGAGCATGTCCGTGATTGGCCCACCGCAGAACGGTTGGTAGCAGCGCCACTGGGCAAACGTCGCACGGTCGAACGGTTGTTCCTGCGGTGTCGGGCCGAGTTTTTCGCCGTTCACTTCGAAACGGTGCCCGAGAAACAAATCCCAGTCGATGGTCTTCGGCGTCATCTGCGATGCCAGTCGATAATAGCGCCACTGGCCGCGAATGTCGTTGCGGAAGACTCCCGCTTGCAAGTGCGACACGTGCCCGATGCGGCCAGCTTGAATTCGCTCGTGGGCAGCATTCCAAACCGGGTCGGCCAGTGTCTGCATGCCGACGGTCAAAACGCGGTTGTGCTTCTTGGCAGCATCGCTGACTGCCAGTGCTTCAGCCGGTGTCCGCGTCATCGGCTTTTCGACGTAGACATCTTTACCGGCCGCGAAGGCATCGAGCGTCATCCGTGCATGCCAGTGATCCGGCGTGGTGATGCAGACAGCATCGACGTCTTTGAGGTCGAGCAGTTTGCGGTAATCTTTCACCACGCGATTGCGATCCGCCGGATTCAGTCCGCATTTCTTCGCCGACGGATAGAGACCCTGTGAAAATTGCCGGCGGGTCGAGGTGCCACCGAAGGTGTGCTCGTACTCTTCTTCGAGGCCATCCCACACATCGCAGACAGCAACTGGGCTGACACCACGGTTATCGAGGGCCAGTTTCACAAGTAGATTGATATGCGCTTGAGCACGACCACCGCAGCCGAGGAAACCGATTTGGACACGGGCGTTGCTACCCACGACGTTGGCATAGCTACTCGCGGCCAAAGTCGCTGCGGCACCGGCGGTGGCTTGGAAGAACTTGCGGCGATCCACGGGGCGATGTTCAACGGCCATGTTGCTTGCTCATAAGGTCAGAGTCGCCGTCCCTCACACGCACGGCACCTCTTCACGGTCTTCAAATAGTGTACTTCACAACGGTCGCACTGCCGGACTTTACCCTGTGTCAACTCATCGACGAGTTCCAGCGCCTGCGCACTGGTGCGACCATTTTTCACCAGCGTCGCTTCGACGTCTTCTAAGCTATCGCCATTCTGCAATCGGTCGTAACAGTCCCGCACAAAGAGGTCGTCGTCACTCGGCGGTTTGAGTTCGAGAACTTCGGTGGTGTACGTATTTTTGCACTTCAGGCACTCGATGTATTCCTTGTGACCCCCGATGGGGAAGACCGGGATGAAGTACAGCGTGAACCACTCGCGGGCCGACAAGTGCTGATACGCCACATCCAATTTCACGCAATGCGGGCAGTAGAACCGCCCGGTGTCACGCGTCGATTTCAGATGCCGTGAACCCCAAATGAAGATCATCTCAACCTCCACTGCGAATCATCAGCCCGCGTTCGTGCCGACCGTCTTGAAGTCTTCCATAGCACGGGCCACGGCGAGCGGCAACACTTTCCGGAGCCGCCGACCCCGGCGGATGTCAGGCCAGTTCCGCAAAATGTGCTCGGCCTGACGACTCCCCGTGCGGCGATGATACTCGATGATGAGCGGATGAATCCACTCGTAATCGACGTGTTGCGTGTCGACCACCGCGACGCTGGTCGTGTGCAACTTGGCGGGCACTTCACCTTTGGGATCGTAGACGTACAGTTCGCCGCCGGTCATCCCGGAGCCAATTTCATTTTCGATTGGCCCGAGGATCAGCACCCGACCTCGAGTCATGTATTCGCAAGCGTATTTCCCGGCCGCCTCCGCGACGATCGTCGCTCCGGAGTTGCGAATGCCCAAACGGTGCCCGGCCCGACCACCGAGAAACACGAAGCCACCGGTGGCGCCATAGGCCATGTTGTTCCCGGCGAGGCTCTGAATTTCCCCGCCGTAGTCTGACGTGGTGTAGTCGAGAGTCACAACAATCGTTCCCCCCGAAATGCCCTTGGCGACACCATCTTGAGCGAAGCCACGGAGTTCGAGATCGAGACCGGTGATGCACCAAGCCCCGAAACTCTGGCCCGCTTCGCCGTCGAACCGAGCGCGAATTTTCTTGCCGCCGGGTACTCCTTCTCGGCCGTACAAAGTGGCGATCATCCCCGCCACGGTGGCCCCGACGGAACGGTCGCTGTTCTTGATTTTGAAGACTAAGCTGCTATCCGCAGCCGCGTCGATGGCATCGCGGGCGGCTTCGATGAATCGCAAATTCAGCCCGGCCCGGTCGCCGACGCCGCACACACCGGCGTTGTCCAGATGCACTTGTTCAAAACGCTGGTTCAACCCGACCATCGCCATGTCGGGCCGGATGAATTTCGACACGTCGACACGGGCGATCCGACCACTGATGGCCGCGTCGGTCCGCTTCTCGAGCAGGTCGCTCCGGCCGGTGAGTTCCGACAAATGGCGGACTCCGAGTTCGGCGATGATCACCCGCACTTCCTCGGCCACGGCCCGCAAATATGCTTTGGTGTGTTCCGGATGCCCTTTGAAAATCTCCGGCGAGCCGGTGATCCCCGTCGGACAATTCGGGATGTGGCAACTCTTGCAAACAATACACCCGACCGAGACCATCAGACCCTGCCCGAAGCTGAATTGGTCGGCACCAAACAGAGCGTACTTCACCACGTCGTGGCCGTTCTTAATTCCACCTCCGACGCGCAAGACCACCGACGACCGGATGCCGTTCACTACGAGCGCCTGATGCGCTTCGGCCAGCCCCATTTCACTGGGCAGTCCCGCGTGTTCTTTGCTGCTCACCATCGCGGCCCCGGTGCCACCGTCGATACCGTCGATTTCGATCACGTCGGCCCCGGCCTTGGCGACGCCGACGGCGATCGTGCCGATGTTCTCCACCGAAACGAGCTTCACCGACACCTGCACGCCGGGCTTCACGGCTTTGAGGTCGTGAATGAGCTGCGAAAGATCCTCAATGGAATAAATGTCGTGGTGCGGCGGCGGCGAGATCAAGTCGGTACCCGGCTTCGCAAAGCGAATGTCCGCGATCTCCTTGGTCACCTTCTTGCCCATGAGCTGGCCACCCTCGCCCGGCTTCGCTCCCTGCGCCATCTTGATCTGGATTTCATCGGCGTTGATCAGGTACTCGGCATCGACTCCGAAACGGCCGGACGCCACTTGACGGATCCGGCTGCGGAAACGGCTCTTGCGCAGGTCGCCGTTCAAGCAGTAGATCGACGGGGCGTAGGTTCGCTTCGCAACGACTTCTTCCCAGAACTTGCCATGCGGACGTTCGGGCAAGTCGTTCCGCCAACGGAACTCCCCCCCTTCCCCGCTGTTGCTCAAACCGTCGAGTTCGTTCATCGCCGCTGCGATGGTCATGTGGCTGGCCCCGGTGAGCGCCCCGTGGCTCATCGCGGCACCGCGGAACAGTTCCCGCACCATGGCGTCGGCCTCTTGCACTTCGTCCTTCGAGATCCCCGGCGCCGTCGGTTTGCGGATGACAAACAGGTCGCGCAGCACCGTCGGTGGCCGCGTCTTCACCATGTCGCTGAATTTGTTAAACTTGACTCCGACACGGATGAGGGCATTCGGGTCGTGCACTTCCGGGGGAGTACTGTACGCCATTTCGCCACCGCCGGTAGAACCGCTGGCATCGGTCTCGGGGTGGGCTTCTTTCACGGCGTCCCGCAACGCCATGCGAACCTTGGCGTTGAAGGCCATGTAGTCGCGGTTGCGACCGAGCACGTTCATTTTCTCGGCGAGATCGACACGCCATTTCGCATCGTCGACGAGGTCTTGAAGCTGCAAGCCGCCGACGCGGCTCGGGAAATCACCGAGGTACTCCATCAACTCCGGGCCGAAGCCGACCGCTTCGAATAGCATCGCCCCGCGGTACCCTTCGATGGTCGTGATCCCCATCTTCGAGATGATCTTCTTCAGCGAATCTTCGAGCGCCTCGAATAGGTTTTCCAACGCTTCCCGCGGCGGCAACACAATGTCCTGCTTCGTTTCCGGGTGCTTCCAAGTAATGCCGTCCTTGACCAATCGAAGCATCAAGTACGGGTGAACCGCATCGGCACCGAACGCCACCAGCACGGCGATATCGTGCCCTTCTTGGATATCCCCAGCTTGAACGATCAACGAACAGCGATCCCGCAACCCTTGCTTGCACAGGTAGGTGTGCACGGCACCCAATGCCAACAACGATGGCAGTGGATCGATGCCGCGCTTGCAGGCTTCCCGATCCGAAATGCACAGGACATGGTGCCCGTTGTGAACGGCCTTTTCCGCGTCGCTCTTGAGCTTCTCGAGCGCGGCCCGCAGGGAATCGGCCCCACCGGAAAGCGGGAACGTCGCATCCAAAGTCGTGAAGGCGAACAACTCGTTCCGCTGCAAGTCATCAATCATCGTGTCGTTGACGACCGGCGAGGGGAGTTCCATCTGACGGACCGGCAGATTATCATCACCCGTGGCCGGTAATGGGTTGGACGCTGTGAGCGGCGAGCGGCCCAAATAGGTCACCAGCGACATCGCACCCCCTTCGCGGTACGGGTCGATCGGCGGGTTCGTCACTTCGGCGAACGTCTGCTGGCAATATTTGAATAGCGTCGGGTGGAACTGGCTAAATATCGTGAGCACCCGGTCGTAGCCCATGCTGGACAGCGGCTCTTTTTTCAACTTGCCCATGTCTTTCACGAACACGGCCCGCTCGAAGTCCCAGCCGGCGGCTTGGAGCAATTGTTCCAGCGACCAACTCCGTTCGGCGAGTTGTGCCCCGACCACGTCTTCGACTTGCGACGTGAGATTGAAACCTTCGGTGATGATCGCTTGGCGTTTGTTCAACTCGTGGAAGTCGCCGAACTCGGCGGCGCTCTCGGAGACGACACGGGCCATGATCTGGTGGCTATCAAGTCGCTGCCCGCTCGACGTATCGAGCGCAATCATCTGCCCGGGTTGAAGCTGACCGCTGGCTACTATGTTGGTGTTCTCGAGACCGAAGACACCCGACTCAGAACCGATGTAGAGCCAACCGCGTTTGTCGGAGCACCAGCGAACTGGGCGAAGGCCCATGCGATCCACAAGCCCAACTAGGGTGCTCCCATCGGTGCCGATGATTCCGGCGGGGCCATCCCAAGCGCAGAGGCTACCGTAGGTGCGTCGGCAGTAAGTGAAGAGTTGGAACGCTTCAGCACCCCAAATGGCTTCTTCGGTGTCCCAAACTGGCGGAATCGATAACCGCAAGGCCCGGAGCATGCTCCAATCTTGGGCCAGCGTGAGGTATTCCAACCATTCGTCGAGGCTGGCACTGTCGCTCATTTTCGAGGTGAGCAGTTCGCGGCCCGGTAGTGGGGGCGTCAGACCGCGACTGAACGCCGATACGGCATTGCGGTTCGTGCGGATGGTGTTGATTTCACCATTGTGGCAGGTGAATCGGAACGGTTGCGCGAGCTTCCAGTTCGGGAAGGTGTTGGTGCTGTAGCGACGGTGAAACGTGGCGATGCCCGTGTGAAATTCCGGATGACTGAGGTCGGGGAAGAAGTCGACGAACTGCGGGCTGGTGAGCAACCCTTTGTAGCTGAGCAAGCGCACGGACAACGACGACACATAGGCATCGAGCCCGGCGGTGCGGAGTTCGTGCTGAATCGTCAAACGCTGGCGGAAGAGCCACTTTTCAACGGCGGCACTTTCGCCCGTGAATCGAAATAGCAGTTGCTCGATCGCTTGCGGGCGGGAATTTTTCGCCGTGGGTGGCAAACAATCCACTTGTGTCGGAACGGTTCGGAAGCCGAGCAATTGCAACGGCCCACCGCTGAGCAACCGGACGATCAACTTGCGGGCGGAGTCGAGCTTAGCCGGGTCGGTATCGAAGAAGAAGATGGAGCCGACGCCCAGCGGCGTCGTCGGTTTGAGATCCTTGGCACCGGGCAAACCGAGACGTTTGGCCTCTTCACGCAAGAACAATTGCGGAATTTGGCATGTCAGTCCAGCACCGTCGCCGGAATTGCCACAGACGCCACCACGATGTTCCAGTGAGGTGAGTGCCAGCAGTGCTCTCTGGAGAACTTCCGCAGAAGGCGCACCGTCTTTCGATGCGATTCCACCGATTCCGCAAGCGTCTTTGCCGACGCTGTCCGTGAAAAGTAGGGCACCCGAATCCGTTAACACTCTGCCATCGATCATTGAAGTCTCCGCCTCCCGTGCAACCGCCGTTTGCAATAGCAAACCTAGTATTATAACTGCGCCACGCGAAGAACGGCAACGGAATGCGCACGATTCGAGCCTCTATTTCGCGGATACTCCGGTCGATTCCTACCACTGCGGCGTGGGGTGCGAGTTGGAAACTCGATTTTTTTTCGAGATGGACACTTGCACGCAGCGCATCATTGAAGTAAAACGACGCGGAATTCGAGTTCGGCTTCGATCCGATACTCGGGCGCACTAGGACTTGTTTTTTTGCCCCTTACGAAAGGATCGCACTCATGACTCTCTTCGGCGGAATCATCGAATTCATGTCCCAGGACATTGTTTTCTGGCCTTTGGTTGGCGTTGCGGTATTGCTGATCGTCGCGTTCGTCGTGATGCGCATGATGAAGAAGCCCGAAGACGATTGATTCGTGTTCAGACTCGAACGCTCCGGCAAGTCCTAAGGACTTCACCGGAGCGTTTTCATTTCGTTCTCGGCCACTCGCCCACCGTCAGCTCCACGGCCGATGCTTGCTTGTTTCGCCAAATTGTAAATTTTACTTTTTGATTCGGTGGTAGCATCCCCACCAAGTTGATCACATGATTTTCATCGCGGATTTCTAAGCCATCGAGCTTTTGGATGACATCGCCACTTTGGAGACCGGACTTCGCTGCCGGGCCATTGGTGTGTACCGATTCAATGAGCGCACCACGCAGTCGGGTCAGCCCCAATTTGAGCGCCGTGTGCGGATCGAGCGCCGACGACATTTGCATCCCGATGTAGCCGCGTGCCACCGCTCCTTGATCGAGCAGTTGCTTGCCAATCCGCTTGACCAAATTGATCGGAATGCTGAACGCGACCCCGCTGCTGTACCCGTTCGTGGAAGCATTGGCCGTGTTGATCCCAATCACCAAACCGGTCATATCCACCAACGGCCCACCGCTGTTACCGGGGTTGATCGCCGCGTCGGTTTGTAGAAATTCTTTGATGCGGATCGTGTTCCCCAAACTGATCTGACCCCGATCCCGCGCCGAAATGATTCCGTGGGTCACCGTTTGGCTGAAACCGAATGGGCTACCGAACGCGAGCACCCATTGGCCCGATTTCGCCGAGTCGCTGTCGCCCAATTCGGCCGTTGGTAAATTTTCACCCGTGACCCTGAGCAACGCAATGTCGGATTCGGGATCGGTGCGCACCAAATCGGGTAATAGAATTCGCCCATCGTTGAGAGTCACGGTGATATCTTGCACCTTGGCCCCGGCGACCACGTGATTGTTCGTGATGACGAACGTCCCTTTGTACCCCGTGAGCTGAACGAGAACGCCCGACCCGGACTCTTCCGTCGGCTTATTTTTCGCCGCACCGGGCAACGCCGGTTTGATGGCATCCACCGAAACCACCGTCGGCATGATTTTTTGCACGAGAGTTTCAAAACGGCCCGGTGGAACCGTTTTCGGGGTGTCTTCAATCGCAAATGGGGGTTTATCCGGGAGATCGCTCGGCGGTGCTGCCATTGCGAGTCGCGACGCGATGAGGGATTCCCCGAACCAACCACCCGCAAACGCGGCACACAGCAGGGCGATCACCAACAACGTCGATTGGAAACGCATGACTTCACCCGGATCAACGGAGGTATGGCGGAGACTTCCTAAACATTCAATTTACCGCACCCGTCAAACGAACAGTGCGACTGAGCTTCAACCGGGGTGAAATGGGCAATTTGGAACCACTACCAAACGAAAAATGCCCGCAGGTCTTACGACCAGCGCGCACGGAATTGCAGACATTTTTGGCAGGACTATTTCCCGAGTTCCGCCTGAACGGCAGCGTAGTCCCGTTCGGAATCATCGTAGTTGCTGTCACGCAAATCGCCCCAAGCCATGTCGGCGTGCACATCCATCCAAGACGAATCTTTCTCGACTTCGGCTTGGCAGGTCACGCACATCACGCAGTACGGCAAGGCGTTCAAACGAGCGAGCGGGATCTTTTTCGAACACATGTCGCAGATGCCGTAGCGATCTTGCTTGATGCGTTGCAGAGCCAGCTCGATCTGAGCGACTTCCCGCGATTCAAATTGGGCCAGTTGCGACGTCATTTCGTCGCCGGTATTGCCGAATGCGGCATCGGCCACGTCCCCGGTGGGATGATTCATCGAGTGCCCGAGATCCTGCAGGTCGCGGCTGAGGCGTCTGCGGAGTTCGTTGCGACGCTGTATTAAAACTTTGCTGATCTTCAGCAGAGCATCGGTGCGAGCCATGGGAGAGTCTCCTTTCGTACTCGGCTTGACAAGAAGCCGGACTTCTCTAACGGAAGTACCCAACTATAGGCGGGTGTTTGCAGCTAAAACTCGCTCGCTGTCCGTTTCCCTCATTTTGCAGCCATTCCCGACTGTAAAAAGCGGTGCAAGTTTCCAAGACCACTTGGGTTGCCGGACATGGGCAGTGAGTTCGGAAATGTAACAAGCAAATGTCGTGCCGAAGAATGATATTTTAGAAGCGAATGATTCTTAACTATCTTCACAAAGTGATCTGGGTGTTCAACAACTTCAAAAAATCTCGCAGCCACGCCGGGTGTGCCGGCCAAGCGGGTGCTGATACGAGGTTGCCTTCGGTCACGGCGTCGGTCACGGCAATATCGGCGAATTTGCCACCGGCCAGAGTCACGTCTGGCCCGACCGCAGGATACGCCGAGCAAGTCCGGTTGGTCAGCACGCCCGCTGCGGCGAGGATCTGGGGGCCGTGGCAAATGGCCGCGACCGGCTTGTTCTTGTCGAAAAAATGACTGACGATCTTTAACACATCGGCGTTCAACCGCAGATACTCCGGTGCCCGGCCGCCGGGAATCACCAGCGCATCATAACGCTCGGCAACCACGTCCGCAAAGGTGGCGTTGAGCACGAAATTGTGCCCGGGTTTCTCGGTGTAGGTTTGGTCGCCTTCGAAGTCGTGGATGGCCGTGCGAACTTTGTCCCCAGCCTTCTTGCCGGGGCAGACCGCGTGAACGACGTGCCCCACAATCTGCAAGGCTTGGAATGGCACCATCGTCTCGTAATCTTCGGTGAAGTCACCGACGATCATCAGGATCGTTTTCGCGGCCATCGGTGCACCTCACTTCTTCTTTTTCTTCTTCTTACCGTTCGGCTTGGTACCACCGAGGTTGTCGGTCGGTGCTACCTTCGGATCGTTGCGGATCTGCCGTTGGGATTCGGATTGCTGCTGGATCTCATCGACCTTCGCCTTCATTCGTGCCAGAAATCCACCCGCTGCGGGCGCAGGCGACGCGGCAATTTTTGCACCCGAAGTGGTCGGCCCACTCGGGGCCGTGGGTGCCAGTACCAACGGGTTGCCACCGGCGGCACTTTTACGCTTGATGAGCTTGCGTTCCGTGAGGCCCCACGCCGTGCTAGCGATGAAATACAAGCACATCCCCGCTGCCATTTTGTAGAAAAACACCGCCATCACCAACATCATGATCTTCATCATCCGCTGCTGCATTTCTTGCTGTTCGTCGGTCGGTGGCGGCATCGTCATCTTCTGGTGGATAAACATGAGCGTGACCGCGATCAACGGCAGAATATTCAAATAGGGCCCGAGGTAGACGCTGCCCCCGATGGCAGTGAACTCGCTGATCCACGGCACCCCTTCGCCGAACTTCGCAAGCATGTCCGGCGCGGCAAGGTTCGGCATCCACAGGAACGATTCGAGCCGGAAAAAGATCGATTCTTGCAAGCAGAAATAAAGGCCCATGAACACGGGCAATTGCGCGAACATCAGCACGCAGCCGCTCATACTCGACAGCGGATTGACGCCGTGTTGCACCATCAACTTCGTGCGTTCTTGGTTGAACTTTTGGTATTCGCCTTTGTACTTCTCTTCGAGTTTGGCGATTTCCGGTTTGAGGGCCGCCATCTTTTCTTGCGTCTTCGCCATCACCTGCTGTTGCTTCCGGCTGGGGATGAACAGCAGCATCCGCACCATCACCGTCAGCAGCAAAATATCGACGCCCCAGATGGGCACGAAACTGTGCAGGAAGCCGAGAATGCCGTGCATGCGGTTCGTCATCCAGATGACGATATCCGACCAGTACACCGAGTTGGCGACACGCCCAAAGAAGTTCGGCGAGTGGTAATCGGCCAGCGTCTTGAGTGTCAGTTTGTCGAGATAACGATCCACGAGCCCGGCATCGACGGCACGGTCTTTACTGAGCTGATTTAATAACCGGACTTTCATCGGGCCGTTGTAAATCAGGTAGCTGTGTGTGATCGGTTTGCCGACTTGCGGGTCGATCGGACTGGCCACGACACGCACGGTGAGGTCGCCGAGTGCCGGTTTATCGGCGATGTCGGATTCCAACGGCTCACGGCTTGGCCGTACGTAACTCCAAAGGTTCTTCCGCGTATCATCCGACATCGCATCGTCGATGGTCAACACGCTGGCGAAATACTGGGTCCCGACGCCGGCGTAAGTGAACGTGTTGCCTTGCGGCTCGATTTTATTGCCACCGTGGCTCGTGGTCACGCTGGCCGAATCTTGGATATCACGCTTGGCAACATTCGCCGGGGTGATCCATCCGATGAGGGCATTTCGATAGGTGGAGGTGTACCATTCCCCTTCGACCGGTAGTCCGCGTGCCCCGCAGATTTGGTATTTGAAGCGGGCACGGTCTTTATCGGTCGGGCGACCAGGTAGTGCCTCGAAATCGAGCTTCATCCCGATGTGATACTCTTTCGGGTTGAGCGTAAACGTTTTTCGAATCTTGATAAAATACGGTGCCGCGAGTGAGGTCTCGAAGACCACCTTGGCATCCGAACCTTCAACCGACGGCACCTGTTCGATGATCGTCCAAAGACGGTCGGCCAATTCGGTCGATGGGTAAATATCGGATTCTTCGCCTTTACGGAGTGGGTCACCGACACTTGGGTAATGCAACAGGGTGTACGAGGCTTCAGAAAGCGGTGCCAAACCCGGTTTGAGTTCACCGGCCTTCAAATCCGGATAATTGGTTTCGTCGAAAATCGACGACCTTTTTCCATCCGCCGTTGTGATGGCGGGGGTGCCCGGGATCAAATGCAACCGGCGAATATTACCACTGCCATCTTTGGCGTCGCGGCCACCGCGGGTCGATTCGTCGAACTTCGGCAAAATGGCCTGTTGGACGGCCGCACCCTTGCTCGTGAGCAAGAATTGCTGGTAGCAATCGGGATTCCCTAATGCAACTAGGAACGTCGGATCGCTCGGTTTAACAACGTGTGGAACCACGACCGCCGGCACGAGCTTCGGCGCTTCCACAGGCGGAATCACGATGGCGGGCGCACGAATAGTCGCAGCGATCCCCGTGAGAGCCTGGATACTCTCCGGCTGAAGTTTTTCTGGTGCCGCTGGGACTTCCGCTTTGGGGAAGTAAGTCTTTTCGATGTACCACCAGCCGGCGCCCAAAGTGCCGGCCATGATCACAAACGTGGCGATTCGTAACAGCAAACTGCGATTCATCGGGGCGATTCTCCACCGCGACGCGGCCGCGGCGCTGGTATGGATAAGTTATCGAAGTCATTATCAATGCAACAGCCCCGTGAACAGTCGTTCCGGGGCTGATCGAAGCCTGAACGATGCCGGACTACCGTCCTTCGCGGAGGCGATCCCCGAGGAAGTTTTCGAGGTCGGTGATCTCGTAAATTTTCTTGATGGTCTTTTCCACGTCGTATTCGACCCGTTTGAAGTGGATCGTGTCGTCGCTCAGCACCACGTAACAAGCTCGCCAGTTCCCGTCTCGTGGTTGACCGACGGAGCCGACATTGCAAAGGGTCTTCTTGCCATCGAGTTTGTGCGCGAACTGGACATCTTCGGGGCTGAGAAACTGCAGTGTCTCGGTGAAAATCCCCGGCACATGCGTATGCCCTTGGAAGCAATACCGCTCCACGAGTGTGAAGATTCGTTCCATCTTGCGCTGGTTGTAGATATCTTCGGGAAAGACGTATTCGTTGAGTGGATTGCGGGCGGAACCGTGCACGAATAAGTAGCCGTCTTCTTTGTGCGACCGCGGACGTTCGGCGAGGAAATCCCAACGTTTTTCGCGGAGTGCTCTGGCTTCGGTGCCGGATTCCAACTGCTGGCGTGTCCAAAAAATGGCCCGCTCGGCCGAGGCATTGAAGCCATCGGGGTCGAACATGGCCCCTTGATCGTGGTTGCCCATCAGAACAAGCTTGGCGTCCATGATCAAGTCGACGCATTCGCGCGGATTAGGGCCGTATCCGACCACATCCCCGAGACAGTAAATCTCGGAGATCCCTTGGGATTTGATGTCCGCCAGCACGGCCTGCAGGGCTTCCAAGTTGCTGTGGATGTCGCTGATGATCGCCTTCACGCCACTCGCCCCTGAATAGATGAATGTGGTGAAGTATAGAGCGCAGTTCGAGTTCGGTATAGTCGCCGACTTACTAGAACAGTCGAAAATCGGATTGAACCGATGTCCGAAACGAACCTCTTAGCCAAATCCCCCCATCCCCCCAAACGTCAATTATTCCGAAACACATCGTGGCAATTCTTGCAATTCAAATTGATCGCACCCAGTTTCTTCGCCAATACGGCTTTGTCGGTGGTGGGCCCCTTCGCCGCTTCCGTCGCGGCATCGGTGCCGAGCTGGATCATCTCGACGCTCAAGTCGTCCCACTTTTTCTTTTTCGCTCCCACCGCGTCGGCCGGCAGCATCAGCGCCGTGTATTGGCCAATGGTTACGACGCGGGCAGCCAAATCCGCGGCGAGTTTCAAATCGGTCACTTTCATCACCTGAGCTTTCAAATCGGCTTCGATGTGCCGACCGCCGCTGCGACCGAGTGCGAATTGCGACATCAACTCGTTGAGGTCGAATCCGTGCTGTTCTTCGAGCTTCAAAATAGCCTTCACATCGCCCTCTTTCGCCGTGGCGAGGCCTTCCAGCGCGGCCTTCGCTGCCGGGAAGTCTTTCGTTTTCAGTGCCGCCGCGATGAGCAGCGCCTGATCGCGTTGACCCGCGGCTTTGGCCGCATCGGGGCCAGCCATCGAATTTTGGAAGTATAGAGCCAGCATCATGGCGGTGGCTTTGAGAGTGTTCAGTTCGCTGTCCTTCGGCTTTTTGGACAGTCCTTTTTTCAAAAAGGCAATGTCCGACTCCGTCACCGCAGTCGTGGAAACGGCCGGCTCATCTTTCGCATACGCCTTGGGAACGGCTAATAAAACAACCACTCCGAGCAACAACGTCGACATTGCCACTGTCGAAGACAAATTTCTGAGCACGTGAAACTCCTATGCGGCCTGGGAGAATGCGGTATCGCACCGATTCTCGTTCCATGCAATTGTAGGCAGAGCCGGGCCGATAGGAATGGGCCATCTTGGTCACTGTCGTGGAACACGGCTGACGGGCGGTTTCCCCTGCAATAACTTGTCGAATTCGATCCGGACTTCCTTGGTGTCGGCCGCCTTCACAATGGCCGTGTTGGCTTTGGCGAGCAGATCCTTTTCCGTGTGCGGCTGCACCTTCTTCAAAACTTCCAACAGAGTTTTGCCGACGAGTTTCGCCGCATCCCCGCTCAAACCGAAAGTCTGTTCGCAGACCAAATTTGTGTAGCTCAATTGGGCTTCGACCACCCGAACCCGAAAACTGACGGCCGGCAGCAACGTTCCCGGCTTGAACTCCACTTTGTCCGTCAATTCGACGACACAATTCAGTTCGGCCCGACAACGTGCTTGCGATTCACCGGCATACAAACGCTTCCCACCGAGCCACATTTGTTGTTCGTAAACAATTTTGGAATCGAGG
Source organism: Fimbriiglobus sp. (assembly GCA_043727675.1). Taxonomy (GTDB): domain Bacteria; phylum Planctomycetota; class Planctomycetia; order Gemmatales; family Gemmataceae; genus JALHQU01. The sequence goes on along the minus strand of JAYSYJ010000316.1, from coordinate 12,111 downwards.
CCAATCTGAGCGTCGAAGAGCGTCTTGCCAACTTCGAGACTGCGCAAATTGGACACCGTCAACGTTAACGACTTTTCCGGATCCGTGGCGTGGATGTGGACTTTCTGCCAATGGCCGTCGTTTTTCACGTCGCGCATGACCATCGGCTTCAAACGCACCCGACTGACTTTCTCCCATTTCACGCCGATGGCCACTTCGCGTTGGGTATTCCAACCCATGTCCGCTTCCACAACCGGATCGGGCAAATTCGCCAACATCATCTTCCGCAGGGTGCCCGCCAGCTCTTCGGTATCGTGAGCGGGCAGCGGCCCAGCCGTCAGCGTTCCGCAGTACCATAAACCCGCGAGTAACAGAATCGTTCGACCCAGCATGGTGAAACCCCAAGTGACCGCAAACAATCACGTAAAAAGTAATCGAAATCGCGGGCCAAAGATTGCGCGAAAATCGATTTCTTCAATCTTGGCCCTAAAGGTGAATTGCGATTCTTGTGACGATGATCCGACTTGGGCAAACTCAAATGGTTGCTCGGGTGAAGGCTACCATCGACTGGGAGACTTATTCATTTTTTTCGGCGTTCCGCTTCATTAACCGCTTTGTAAATTGCACAATTCGTTTAAGTCTGAGACTCGAGACTCTTTCGACTGTCGAATACCTGCGGAGATTCCACCATGTCACGCTCGTTGCGGTGCCTTTTCTTACTACTCGTTTTGACAGCGGTCGGCTGCAACCAATGCGGTGAACGACGCCACCTGTTTCCGTGTCTGCACGATCGTTTGAGCCGGGACGATGGCCCAGATAATACCAAAGATCGAGATGCCCGTCGGAATGGCACCGGCAAAGAATGCTGTCCAGAAGGAACTCCTGTTTCTCGGAACGGGGCCAGCTTCGGTGGAGAAACGCTGAGTTACCCGGGCACCGGAGGCATGATCTACTCCGGCCCGAGTTATCCGATGGGACAGCCCTACCCTTCGGAAAACCCTCGGATGGATGTACTTCCCCCACCGGGAAGTACCATCCCGAGTCCGGGTGTTCCTTATGCCCCCAATCGACCGATCGATTCGACCAAACTCCAGCCCAAAATGGGTGGCATGATGACCGGCGAACTGAAGCGGTAGGGCATTCTCAAGGATTGGTGAATGGGCGTGTCGCCGAGACAGGAACTGCGGGAACGCCTGGGTACATCATCGCCGGTGCTTGATTTCCTGCGTAGTGATAGTTGTATCCGCCAGGTGCTGCACACGTTCCGCCAATTGTGCACATCGAATGATTTTGGCAAGCCATCGGGCTGCGAGCGTTTCCGCAGCGGTGGAATCCGAATCCTTCCGGGGTGAAGAACGAGAGCATCCGCCGGAAGAAATGCTTCCGTTCCACGGTGGCACAAGGCAAATCGCAAGCACGCGACGGCGGTGGAGCATACGCGAATTGCATGGCAGGGCGAGTCGTGACGCAACTGGTATTCGGTGAATTGGACGTCGTACCGCAACTCTTCGGTTCCCAACTCCAAATCCTCGGTCGTGTCGCATTGCAATCACGCGGCCCGTTGGCTCCGATTGCCGCAGGCGTCACCGGGAAATAAGCCCGCAACGGTGCATGGTAAGGAAACGGCACCAATGCCGCGTGGTTGGGTTCACACACTCGGAATGTCAACCAATTGCGGAGCCGCTCGCAGGCCGTGCCCCGTGTCGCCCAGCAACCCGACGCACTCGCAGGGCAAAGCCCTTGTGGTGCTTGGCACGAACTCGTTGAGAGCGGGATGATGCAGCCGCCGTTGTAGTTGGTCGACTGCGTCACCATTGTCGGGGCCGGCGTTGCGGGCAATGCCGAATGAATCACGCTCGGCAGCGGTCGGGACAAATCCTGCCCTTGGGCGATGGCCGCACTTGTCCACGCAACGATCAACATGAGAAACGGTTTCATCGGGCAACTCCGTGTGAGCCATCGAACCAGCATCACCGGTATCGGCGTTGTGATCGTTGCAGACGGCGCAGAGTTGCCAAACTGTGAATGTTCCCAGCAAGAATCAGCAAACTAATCGCTAGAAACTCGCCAAATTACCCAATTTGATCCAAAAGAGTGGCTGGAACGGCCTGCTTTTGTGTCGGGAAATGATGCGTTGCGGAGTGCGGCTGACGGGGTGATATCGCAATCATCGGTGTGGCTTGTGTTTGCGTCGCAACGTAAACTTTCGACTGCGGTGCCGCCGCAGTGGCAGCGGCAATCGCCAATTCGGGTCGGTTGCAATCTCGACTGAGGTGGAGCGCAATCACGGCTTGCAACTCACCAGCAGTGACCCACTCTTTCAGCGCATCCGCTGCTTGGTCGTTCGACAGATGTCCGTAGTCCGAAAGTACCCGTTGCACCAAGTGCCGCGGTCGTTTACTGGCCCGTTCCAGTTGCACATCGTGGTTGAATTCGAGTGCCAAAACATTCACTCCGTGGAATGCACTCCGCAGTGAATCCGATACACAACCAAGATCGGAAGCATGGCCGTAACTCCATGTCCGTCCATCGGGTAACGTCTGACCGATCCGGAATGCGAATGTCGGTTCGGAATCGTGGTGCACCTGAATCGGTTGCACACGGAGGAGACCGCCGAGCGTGAACGAGGCCGCGGTGTAGTTGTGTACCAATCCGGCCTTTTTCAGTTGAACGTATTCGTCGCAGTCACTCAGAGCCGCTTGGTGCATGGGATGGGCGATCAGCGGAATCTTCAGCCGGCGAATCTGCTCCAATACGAAGCGATTCCAATGGTCGCCGTGGGTATGCGTGAGCAGCACCGCGTTGACGTTGGACCAACTCAAACCGATGGATTGAAACCGGATGAGCAGATCACGCGGGCTGAAACCGCAGTCGATGAGCAGCCCCCGCCCGGCCACTTGCAACAGAGTCGCGTTCCCGGAACTTCCACTGCCCAAAACCGCAACCCGTGCCGTCATGCCGAAGAAACTCTGTTGGTGTGAATCAGTTGTTGTATTCGACTACGCCGCACGTTTCATCGGAATGGACGATGGTCGGTAAGCCGAACAACGAGTACGTAACCAATTTTCCACCTCCATCGAACTCAAAACATCGATCAACTTGACTTCAGCCGCAATTCGCGAGTACCGGCGGGTCACTTCCCATTTCTTTGGCAATAACGGTTCGCCGATCAGCAAAACTCTTTCGCCATTTTGCCGTGGCACGACATCCAGCGTCTCATGGCCCCAGTACCAGTCGGAAGATCCGCCGAAGCCTACCGGCAAAGTGCCGTCGGATCGCAACGCCTCGGGTTGGTAAAATTGGAATCGGCTCGTCGCTAGGACTCCTTCGGTAGGCACGCTCAATTGGCAGGCATCGAGAACATCGGAGTGGGGGCGCCGGCCAGCCAAATATCCACGTGCAGGGTCGCCACTGAGCTGTTCTGCCAGAAGAATGTGAAGCTGGGCGATGTCGGCGACCCCTTCAATGGCGACGCGGAATCCAGCCCGTGCGGTCGGATGAATCACGAGCCAAATTTCTTCTTCGGGCATCTTCAGAATCCCGGCAAGTTCGTGCGCCTGGGGCACGGCAAGAGCCGCATCTTGGAATCCTGGGACGGCACGGGACATCCGGCGAACATCAACCGATTCGGCAAGTAGCGAGAGAGCATCGTCGAGCAAATCGGGCAGGCGGTTCCAGGCATCAATGAGCTTTGGGAACGAAGTCGCCAGCAAGCTCACAAATGGCTCCGGGAATGTCGCCTGCATAACCTGTTTCGACTGCCAGTCTTTCTGAGCCGTGCGATCCGCGAAGAAGAGCTTGGGCACACTCCAACTCCGCTCGTGCCGGGTCATTCGATTCTCCATCTTCCGGCATTCGTGGAGCAACGTGGCGACCGAACGCAGCACTTCGGTCAGTCGCTGAAATAATGGTCGGGCAAGAAACGCCAAGTCCGGTCGAGATTGAGGCGGCGAGGTCTCGTCGGTTTGAAACCGTGTGGATCGGGATGGAAATAGTTCGATCGACATGTTGCGCCCTCCTTGGCAGTTCCCCCATTGGCGCAAGTTTGGCGATCCCCTGCAACCCGAACTGGCGCTTGGGTGTGCCTGGTTCTAGCACGACTGATCTCTGGTTCTAAAGTTGCCTTTCTGTCTGTCCAGCAGTATCACCTCCACCCTACGGTGGACAGGGGTAGAATTTCTGGACAGACAAGGCCGAACAAGGACTTATGTCGAGGGATAAAAAGGGTTCCGCGTGGATAGACGCGATTAGAGCACTTTCTTTTTCATTATGGCGAGTAGCCTGAATCCGCGAAGTAGCTCTGTCTCTGCGTGGGGGTGAACCAGTCGAGGGATTCGCCGAAGGCGTCTTCGAGCGCCGCGATGGTGCGGAGTTCGCGTCGCCTCAGTTCGTTCTTGATCTTCGAGAAGACTTGCTCGATGGGGTTGAAGTCGGGGCTGTAGGCCGGCAGATGAGGACGCGGGCGTCGCGTTCCTCGACCGCTTCGGCGACCCCCTTGACCTTGTGCGTTTGCAAATTGTCCATGACGAGGATATCGCCGGAGCGGAGGTGCGGGACCTCCTGGCGGATGTATTTCGCGAACAAAGCGCCGTTGATCGCGCCGTCCACGACCAAGGGGGCGAAGAGTCCGTCGAGTCGCAACGCGGCACAAATGTGGTGGTTTTCCAATGCCCTTGCGAGGCGCGCGGAGGCGCTCGCCTTCCCCGTTCCGCGAGCGATGTCCGCTTGTTGGCCCGCGACTTCGGCGCCATCGGCAGACCGGACCGGTGCAATGCCTTGATCGAACGCACCCAGGCGCCGCTCGTGCCGAGCACCTCGGCGATTTCAGAAGTGACGTAGCCCTCTTCGGTCAAAGGGAGTACGCGGTTGCGATATTCGACGGGGAGCGTTGTCATCGGCGAACCCTCCTGATTCGTCAACACGGGCGGTTACGTCGGCTCTGAAATTGTGTAAAGCGTCTGCGCGGGAGAATCGACCGTCCTGACTTGGCCAATGTAGGCCGCCATGCTCACCAAGACGGATGCGAAGGCGAGCGCGAGCGTCAGCAATGATGATTGATACAACGACATCGGAAAACCCTATTTTCGCATCGTGTCACAGGCTATCGGATACTGATTCTCGAGCGCAGCGAGAGTACGAATCGCAACACTGGCTGACGCTCGGGCACACATAACTGTACTCCGAGATATCAAATTACAAGTCGTTCTAATTACCGACCCGCTCGTCATCGCTAGGTTTCCTCGGCTTTGGCCCCTCGTGAAATATATTCGGTATCGATCGAGCCGGCGGTGGCAATTTTGGGATCGGCAACGGCGGTAATTCTGTTACCGGGATAGTCGCAACGAACGTGAGTGGTGCCACCATACTTGGCTGTCTGACTTCAATCGCTTTCTCAATTGGAACTACGCTGATAGAACCCTGCTTCGCCCAATCATTCCAAGCATAATAAAGTCGGATCCAACTCGATGATCGAAGAGTCGATTCCAAGGCCACAGAGATCGCCATTATGGCGGCCAGCGCCACGGGCCACATCAACTCGGCGACGCCAGAAGAATGAATCCGTTCTGGCGATAGGGTTAGAAGCGTGCCGATAGCAGTTAGCACCGGAGCAGTTCCGGCGAGCAAAGTTCGGCTTCGCAGCTCGGCCTCTTTTTCGCGCTCCCAACGTTCTATTGCTTCTCGGTACTCACGTTCGTAAACCTCAGCACCGATGTAATGAGCGGCGACGCCGTCCGTATCGTCGTAACCGACTGCCTCTTGATTCATGCGTCGGCGCTCCGCACGCGTGTGACACGCTTTGCGTTCTCGTGTCGCCCAAATCGGTTGAGCCCTGAGCAATTCGCGAGTCTGCGTAGCGACTCGAACCCGGTCGAAGCAAGCCCCTAGAATGATCGCGAAAAGCAACCCGGATGCTGCGGCTAGCATTAGAGATGACGCAACGCGGCTCGGCCACTCGGACGATCCTGTAAACAGACCGAGGACGAAGAGCGGGATCGCGGCGGCGAGACTTGCGGCCCAAAACCGAGCCGGGAGTTCGGGACCCGCAACGGGTCGTGGTTCGATGATTGCCATCAGTCGATTTCCGCTAAGGCGGGGATTCGGAGTTCGCCTAATTCATCGACAAGACCGGGACGGAAGACGCGCCGGACGACGCCTGTGACCAAGCGGCTGCCGCTTGTTGATATGACCCAGCCATCCCGGTGCTCATGCAAATTCTGCGGCGTGAAGGTTTCCAGTTTCAACGAGGTCTTCAGAAATCGGGCGATTTCTTCTCCGTAAAGCCGAGCCGGTTCCCCGCGGTTGGCGTGGACTTGGTCCCAATAAGTCGAAAACAATTCCAACGCCGACTCCAAGAGATAGCCACCGACAATGGCATCGGTCAGTTTGGCCACACCGGCGCGGTAAGGATGTTCGACTGGCCATTGTTGAGCGGCGGATTGCAGCGCGTCGTATCCTTCGGGAACCTCACCTGCTGAAATGCTTCGCTTCGCCCGTTTTAGAACTGAATCGCCCCGTTTATAGCCACATACGCCGGATCCGATGTACTCGCCTACAGTCGAGGGATGGAACAAACTCGACTGCTCGACTTCGTCGGGCAACGCGGTCGCCGGGTCAATCACTTCGATACCGAAACAGTTGAGCCAACGGGCGATGAGCGAAAACGCGACGGGTACCGACTGCCAAGACTCGGCCAATTCGATGGCGAATTCATCAGGGATCTCGGCGAGCGAAATTGCACGCGCTTTAGCCCAGCGTCCGGCGCCCCAGAGTTTGTCGTTCGTTGGATCTGATCGAAAGAGTTCGTGGAATCGGGCCAGTGCTGAATCAGTGGCCGTCGGACCGTCGCTAATCACGACTCGCGCTGCGGCCGGTTCTGGGGAATATCGCAGGACTTCGAGACGGGTACCCGCGGGGCTATTGTCGATTCGAGTAACGGACTCCGGCCAAGCGAGCCGTAACTCGCCGCATTCTGAAGGAGGATAGGCAACGCACCAACCACTTTCGCTCAGGACTCGCCACCACGCGGCCTCCGGGCCATCGGGACTAATTGCGTCTGTCCTCAACAACGCATCGAACCAGGCACCTCCTTCGACTCCACCGATCCAACTGCCAAACTGTGCCTTGGCATCGGTTTCCGACGGTGGCTGTCGGCGTTTCAGTGAGGCCTGTTCGCAGGCGTCGAACCATGCGACCAAAGGTACTGGAGTCTGGTTCCCACACGTCGGCGGCTTCGGTAATCCCGACCACGCAGAAGTCGTCGATGGCGTTTCCATCGGAACGCTTTCGAACGAACACGCTAGAGATGCGGGTGCATCGAGCGAGAGTATCGAATTGGGAAACGGTTCCAGGCATTGGAAATGGACTTGGCAGCGTCCCGCTGTTGGTGCATCGCTCGGGCGGAGCCGGAGTTCTCCACACAGCCCGGATTGCTTGATCCAGCGCCGTAGCCATGATTCCAAAATGTTCCACGCGCTGTCCTCACGGACGTGGCGGGCCCAAATATCAGTGAGCCGCCAAGCGACGAGCACCGCCGCCGCCCGTTCCGGGGCGAGCTTCGCTTCGTCTTGCAATTCGTCGAGAAAATCCTTAGCTCCGACACTGGCCGATGGCGTCGTCCATTCAGACTCGCGCCAGACGGCTGAAGGCAGTTCGGCCAAGCTAACGTCTCCGAGCAACTGAACCAGGAGCGTAATAGGCGTGCTTCGGAGCTCAGTCGTCATTGCTTCCGACAGACGGCCGATCAAGGTGGTCGATTCCGATGTGAGGGCCAAACAGAGATTTTCGAGGGTCGTCACAATCTCGGTTGGCGAAGGCTGTGACGCGAATAGCTTGAACCCGAAACCCGATTTCTGTTCACGGAGGAGTTTGACGAGCCTCTCGGAAGTCGCGAGCAATTTCGCGTGCGAGTGCGCTCCTGCCAGTGCGTTCTTCAATTCCGTCCAATCATGAGCGAGGCTCGCCTTGGCGAGCCATTGTTCAGCCAAACCGAAGGGGTCGGTCGGCGGTCGGGCTGTGTCGTCCCAACGCGTCAGGAATCCGCGCAGTTGCTCCAGGTCGCGTATTGGCCCGGACAAATCGATCATCGGCCCCTCCGTGCGATCAGATATCTCCACGTTGGGCCGGTGCTACGTACAACTCTCCCGCCGTTTGATCGACGGCGACACCCTCGTTGCCCTTGCCGTCGAGCACGCAGAACTCGAACTCGGACGCGTCGTCATAACGCACGCTCAGGTGAGGGCCTTGGATGCCGTCTGCGAATTCGAAGGCCAAGAAGTTGTGGAAACCGTCGTCCCCTGGGAACATCCGCTGAAGGAAGAAGCGCTTGGAGTCGATCTGGCTCTGAGACAAATCGGCCACCGGAATTATCACCGGTTCACGTTGCTGCAATTCGAAGTAGAGAGCATGTTCTTCGAAGAGACGCTTCACCCCACCGATCGTTTTGGTTTGGCAGCCGACGTCGAACGGGAGGCGATTCGCCAAACCGCTGTCGAAGCAGATTTCGATCTCGGCGGTTCCTTCCATCGTAGCGAGCGCGAGCGCAACGCCTTTGGCCGTTGCATCTTTGGCGTTGGTCAGATCGAAGGTGAAGCGCTGCTCGTCTTCTAAGAATGGCACTGCCAAGTTTCGACGCAGGGTCTGCTGCAAGAAGGGATAACGCACCGAGTTACCGGAAGCGACGACCCAATGAACTTCCTGCGGAGCGGCTTGATCCGAGTATTTGGAATCGAAAACTTCGTAGATGAGTTTGTTGCAATTGCGGATGCCCTTCATCATCGATTCGTAGATCAACGCGTCGATCTCGATCCGGCTGATGGAGATCGCTTCCAGTTTCTTTTTCATGGCCACGACTTGCTCGGTGGTTCCGGCCAGCAGGATTTCGCTCAACTTGTTGGTGTTCTTTTCCCAAGACGGGAGCTTGTAGTCCGCAACCGGGACCTTCGCCCCACTGGCGGCTTTGATTTCGGACGACAGCCCGTGTTTGAGGTGCTCACCCAAACGCCACAGCGCGAGTGCGGCCGCACGGCGATTTTCGGTCGGCGCTTGGTTCGGCAAGTTCCTCGTCGGGATCAGCTCGTCATTCAGGTCGCGGTCTGTCATCGCAGCGATGAAAGTTTCCAGTTCAGCTGCAAACTTGATCCAGCCGCTTTTGTCCACGGGCGGTTTGAGTGGCACCATTGGCACCGGTGGTAGAGTGCCACCTTTTTTTCGCTCAGTCGCCAGCAAATACATCAGTTTTGCTTTGGTGAGCCGGCAGACTTGGCGGGTGATGTTGTCGCCGCCGAAAGTGCGATCGCCACTGCGCCGAAGGACGTTGAACCGCAGTTTCTTCAAGTCGCTTTCGACGCTGACGTTCACAAGTGCGATGTCGGTGGTGCCGCCACCACAGTCGTACAGGAGCATGTTCAGCCCGTTGGCCTCGTACAGATAGCGGAAGGCCGCCATGCCGCCGGTCATCTCCTCGAACATTTTCCGATAGACAAAAAAGAACGCCGCCGCCGAGGCTTCGTCGAGCAACAACCGGATGAGCGGGTCTTTCGATTGGGTCGCTAAATCGGGTGGGCTATTGACGATCTGTTGCAGTTCACGGGCCATGCCGATCAATTCGATGTCGTACGGCGGGATGGCCGAGCCGGATCGCTGGCCGATGGCCTGCATCCGCAGCCAACCCTTTTGCACAGCTTGACGCAGCGACAGAAGCTCGAACCGGGTGTACGTGGTCGGGTAAGTCAGAGCGATCTTCGCGGGCCAAGCACGGTGGGCTTCGCGGAAGTGCTGCAGCATCCGGCAGGCGAGTAATTCGAGAGGGGCGCGGACATCCAGTTGGATCGTCGCTGCGGCCTCGGACGGCTCGGGAGCCGTTATAATCCGGTGCAACGCGTTCACGGCGTGGGTGGGGTACTCCGGGCCTTCCTGCGGCGTGCGTTGCTTCTTCGGACGGGTCGATGCCATCCGTTTCACGCCCATCACGACGCTGCGAGCGGGCGCCGAAGGATGGCGGGCTAATTCCCCCATCATGTAGTTGGCGGAATTCGGCATGTCGTCGTCGGGGTATTGCGCAGCATCGGGATAACGGCGATTCCGCGGCGGTTCGGGCGAACCTTCGGGCCACGTCAGAAATTTAAGAAAGCGCAGATCGCTAGGAATAGGGGCGCCGCGTGTGTCGGTGTGGCCGATTGCGCCGCCGCCCGGCGAAGGTCGCGCCGTCAACATCGGCACGCGCTTGGTCAGCGGTAGCGTGGGTTCGCCTTCGATAACATAGGGGTCGATGATGGCCAATGTGCTGCTGGTGTTACCAAGGTCGAGGCCAATCAACCGAGTCGATTTCGGCGTCGGCGTGCCGGGCGTGAGGTGCAAGATGATGGTCTGATCGTCCGGCTGCGGCGCATCCGCATCGAAATACAAGATCGTCAGGCGGATTGTGGGTGAATCGCCGTCAGCCGATTTCAGCAATTCTTTGATGCAAGTTTCGTTATTGGTGTTGACGAGAAACTTCAAGCGGATCGTGGCTTGGGCCGAGACGCTGCCGGAAAGCGCCCAGTTCTCCTCCACCCAGTCTTCATTCAAAATTACTTGTGCGAGAGCGCTCTCTTCACATTTGTGTTGACGGATGATCGTCAAAAGGTCGCGGGGGAGGTCGCCGAATTTCGTGGTGACTCCGCCACTGTCCGACTCGGCTTGCACGCGAAACCAGTCCCCGTGCGTTTTGGGCCAATACACGATCACGCCGTATGATGGCGGCGCGAATGACTGGCTCGGCCCGACTTTGTGCGTGCCAGCGTCGAGCAGTTCGACAAGTTCGCCGACGCGGGGGTGAACGTTCGGAATGTCGTAATCGATCGGCGAAGCCGTCATCGGTCGCTCCGGTTATCGCGGTGTTTTCTTGATGGTGACCAATTTCCGGCTGACCTGTTTGCGGAGGTCATCTAATCGCACATGCAATCGCCCGCGGACTGCCAGGGTGATTTGTTGAGCCGCCGTGCGAATTTTGTCCAAGATCAGTCGCTTGTACTTCGCGCCGTCGAATTGGATATGCACATCCGTTTCAGACATCCGCCGTAATAGTTGATCCTCAGTGAAGCACGGCCGCGAGCGATCACGCCACAGGCCACCGCTCCGGTCCTCTTGTCGACAATCCCGCCAGACAGCCGCAACATCCCGCCCGCCGGTGAGTGCGACCGGCGGTAAAGTTTTGCCGTCGAATTTAATCGTCACCTCTGCATAAACCGACTGAATCAATTTCTCGAATTGCTTATCGACCTCGCGCTGCATCCGTTCGGAGTCGACTTGGAAGCGCTCATAGAGTTGCGGGAGCGTCATTGCGGCGAGCGTGCGGTCGTTGGCGAAGCGGACGAACTCCTCTTCGAGTGTTTTGCGGGCTTCGGAACCCAAATGGACGAGTTTGACGAACAACTCGCCGCGCTCGCCTTCTCGGGAGACCCCGAGGTCGATCATCATTTCGTACAGGGCCTCTTGCCAAGCGAGCGCGTCGAGCCGCTCTTGCTCGCTGGCGGGTTGCTCGCACTCTTTGAACGCATGCTCGAGTTCGGACGCTGCTTCTTGCGCGTCGCGGTGTGCCTGCGCGAGGATTTCGTTGGCGACGGATGGCCCGATCTGTTCTCGGATCAACTTCCGCATGTGTCCGATGCTGCCATCTTTGAGCATCTCTTCGAACGCGGCATCCAGGGCCGGGTATTTAGCCAAGACGCTTTTGACCGTTTGCTCGTCGCCCACCTCCGCCAGATCGAGCTTTTCCATCGCCTTCGTACGGTCAGCCGATCCGCCGGTGATTTTGGCCAGTTGGAAAATGCGGTTGCAACCCAAGCAGACTTGGGAAAGTGGGATGCCGTGTTCCGATTCGAGCAAGGTAATGAGGTCAAACGTCGTTTTCCCCGATGTATCGCCCACCAATTTGGCTTTGCGATCCGGAACATCCATCTTGTTAACGATGATCCAAACGCGGGAGCGCAGTGAGTCTTTGAAGTGGTATTTCAGGTCTTCGAGGATTTCGATCACTTGCGTACTGTACATCGAGTCGGCTTGCAAGAAGACGAGAGCTCCGTTGAGTATGGGGATGTATTCCTTAGTGAGCAGATCGTCGACCGAACGGCCGGAGCCGAGACCGGGGCAATC
>JAYSYJ010000315.1:0-8904 GCA_043727675.1 Fimbriiglobus sp. | reverse complement strand
CCACCGTCGGCCAAAACGGCCGGCGAACTCGCGCTGTGGAACGGCGAAGTGGCGGTGCTCGTCGTGGCGGGGGGGCAAGGTTCGCGCTTGGGGTTCGACAAGCCGAAAGGTCTGTATCCGATCGGCCCAGTTTCGGGGGCGAGCCTGTTCCAAATCCACGCCGAGAAGGTGTTGGCCCTGTCGTGGAAGTACGAAACCGAGATGCCGTTGCTGGTGATGACCAGCGCGATCACCCACGCCGAGACGGTGGAATTCTTCCACGAGGAAGGCTTCTTCGGCCTCGCCGAGAGCCAAGTGAAATTCTTTCAACAAGGGACGATGCCCGCGCTCGACTTGGTCACGGGGCAGTTGCTCCTCGACGCGCCGGGCCAACTTTTCCTCGGGCCGAATGGCCACGGGGGTACACTGACGGCGCTGCACGATTCCGGCCTGCTCGCCGAGTTGGAAGCCGCCGGGATCAAGCAGATTTTCTACTTCCAAGTCGACAATCCGCTGGTGAAAATTGCCGATCCGAGTTTCGTCGGGCAGCACATCCAAGCGCGCGCCGAGGTGTCGTCGAAGGTCGTGTTCAAAGAACGCGCCGACGAGAAAGTCGGGATACTGGCGCTACTCGATGGCCGGTGCGGGATCGTGGAATACTCGGACATGCCGACGGAGATGCTGAACGAACGCGCCGACGATGGAACCCTCGCGTTCCGTGCCGGGAATCCGGCCATCCACATTTTCGATGTGCCGTTTCTGAAACGGGTGACGACGGGCGCCCACCGACTGGGGTATCACATCGCCAAGAAGAAAGTGCCCTTTTACGATGCGACCACGGGAACCACCGTGACGCCGACCGTCGAGAACGCTTTGAAGTTCGAGCTGTTCATCTTCGATGCGCTGCCGTTGGCCGACCGCTGGCTGGCGGTGCAGACCGTCCGGGACGAGGAGTTCGCCCCGCTGAAGAACGCCACCGGCAACGATTCCCCGGACTCGGCACGAGCGCTGATGATCGCCCAGGCCCACCGTTGGTTAGGGTTACCGGACGGTTCGACGGCGGTGGAAATTTCGCCGTTGTACGCCCTGGATGCCGACGAAGCGAAGGCGAAGATGCCTGAAGGTTTTCAGCCGAAGGAAGCGACGTATTTGCAAGCGGAGTGAGAACTGTACAAAGGATTCCAAATGTTGCATGCGATGATTCTGGCGGGGGGTGGTGGCACTCGGTTTTGGCCGCGCAGTCGGAACGCTCGCCCGAAGCAGTTTCTGAACTTCAGCGGGGAACGATCTCTGCTGCAAGGGACGTTGGATCGCATTGCGCCCATCGTGCCACCGGAGCGTTGCTGGGTCGTCACCGGGGCGGATTACATCGAGGAAACCGCGGCGCAACTGCCGGAGTTGAGTCGGGATCGCATCGTCGGCGAGCCGTGCCGTCGCGACACGGCGCCGTGTATTGCCCTCGGTGCGGCCCTCATCGCCAACATCGACCCGAACGCGACCATCATCGTCATGCCGGCGGATCACCTCATTGAACCGGAACGTGAATTCCAACGGGCAGTGCATGCCGCGGAGCAGTTCGCCGAGGAATTTCCGGAGTCGCTGTTCACTTTCGGCATCCCGCCGACATTCCCGAGCACCGGCTACGGCTACATCCAACGGGGTTCGAAGGCGTCCGAGCGCAACGGGATTTCGCTGTACCAAGTGAAAGAATTCCGCGAGAAACCGGCAGCGGATTTGGCGGAAGAGTACGTCGCTTCGGGCAACTACGATTGGAACAGCGGCATTTTCGTTTGGAAGGCCGCGACCCTTTGGAAGGAACTCGAAGCCAGTCGGCCCGATATCGCCGCCGGGGTGAAACGGATCGCCGACGCGTGGCCCACGGCGAATCGCGTGGCGGTGTTCGGCAAGGAATATGAGGCGATGAAGGGGGTCAGCATCGATTATGCCGTGATGCAGGATGCCGGGCGAGCCGGGAAAGTGAAGGTGCTTTCGACCCCGTACCAGTGGGACGACGTCGGCAGTTGGCTGGCCCTCGAGCGGCACAACCCGCAAGACGCGCACGGCAACACGGTGCAGGGCCAGCACATCACCATCGACACGACGGGCTGCGTCATCTCGGCCCAACCGGGGCACCTCATCGCCACCATCGGCGTGCACGATCTGGTGATTATCCAAGACGGCAACGCCACGCTCGTGGCCCGCAAGTCGGACGAAGCCCGCGTGAAGGAAATTGTCGACCGCCTGAAGAAAGACCAACGGGGCGACTACTTGTGATCCGTTCCCCCGGCCGGCTGTTGGGCGTCGATTACGGCACGGTGCGCCTCGGCCTGAGCATCACCGATCCCGACCGCATCTTGGCCAGCCCACTGGAAACGTACAGCCGCCGCACGGTGGCCCAAGACGCGGCGTACTTGGCGAATCTGGTGCGCGTTCGGGGCATCACGGGGATCGTTGTCGGCATCGCGGTGAGCCTGAACGGATACGAAGGGCCGAAGGCGAAGGAGTGTCGGGCATTCGGGACATGGCTGGAAGCGGCCACCAGGTTACCGGTGCAATTCGCGGATGAGCGCTTCACCACCGCTGCGGCGAACGACGTGATGTTCGATGCGAAGATGTCGCCCCAGAAACGAAACGAGCGGCGAGACATGCTCGCCGCCACGTTGATTTTGCAAGGGTTCCTGGCAGGCGGCTGCGAACCGTATCGGCCGCTGCCGCCGGGGGATCAGGAAGTGTAATCCTTCTTGTCTTCGACTTCTTCACCATGCTCCAAGTGAACCTGCTTGTAGCCACCGATGGCCATGAAATAGATCAGCAACAGTAAGAAACCGACGGCCAGGGCTGCGGGAACAGCAGCCGTCCAGAGGAGAGCCTGCCGCGAGCCGTAATTCTTGGCTTCGTCGAGGAACGGCGCATCGACATCAATGTTCGGTTTGCCATCTTTCTCCCACCATGCCAAAGTCTGGGTGAGGGATTTCTCGAGTTCTTCTGGTACCGGCTTACCGGCATCTTTCTCTTTCTTCATGGTTTCAAAGTCGGCTTCGAGCTGGGTCTTCAGGCCTTTCGGGGCTTCCTTTTTCTCGTCGAGCGCGGCTTTGATCTTCGCTTGATTGGCGACATAATCTTGGGCCACTTTCGACTTGCCGTTATCCAAACCCGCAATCTTCGGAGCCGTGTTCGGCAGAATCTCGGTCACGAGAGGGAAGCCCGCTTCCTTGTCCGATTTGTAGCGGGAATAGGTGGCTTCGGATTTTTCTTTCAACAGCGTCACGGCGGCGTAATCCTGCTTATACCCAATCCCGGGTCCACCCAGCATTCCGGCAGAAATCATCCCGATGCCCCCACTGATGCCGAGTGCCAACGCCCCGCCTTTCGGGAAGCGTTCGGAAATCACGCCGAGCATGGTCGGCCAGTAGAACGTTTTGCCGATGCCGTAGATCGTGACGGCACCGACCCAAAGCCAAACCGTGTTTGTGTACGATTGTCCTAGCAGGTACAGTCCGAGCGTACCGAGTAGGGCACTCGCCAGTAAGAGTCCGATCGGGTTGATCCGGTGGACGATTGGCCCGGCGAAGAACCGCAGAGTGAACATCAACGCGTTAGTCCAGATGAACGCCAAGAGTGCCTTGGTTTCGTCTTTCAACACGGTCGTGGTGATGTTGGTGATCCAACTATCGGTGCCGAGTTCGACGTAGCCGATGAGGGCGTGCATCAAGAAGAGGAACAATAAAATTGGGCTGATGAGGGCAATGAACATGCCGCCGGTCGAAACGCCGGACGAGCTCGCTTCTGATCGTGGGAAGGGGCGGTTGCACATCAGCAAGCCGTAGATCAGCACGGGCACAAGGAACAATCCGAGTTTGATTTCCCAACGGATCGGTGTATCGAGTTGACCGAAGCCGAGGCCGATCACGGCGCCGAGAATCAAGCCGAGTGGCCAGCCGGCGTGCAAAATGTTCAACCAGTGCGTTTTATTTTTGGGGAACAGAGTCGCCGTGAGCGGGTTGATCACCGCTTCGCAGGTGCCGTTGCCGAGGGCGAACAGGAACATTCCCACACTGAGGCAGTTGAAAGCGGCGGCGCGGCCGAACTGCTCGTAGACGGCCGTTGCTGCAAAGGTGACCACGGCGGAGGAGAGGTGCAGCAGGAACGCCACGAGCATTAATTTGCCGTAGCCGAAACGGTCGGCGAAGAAGCTGAAGAAGATGATCGCCAGGCCGAAGCCGGCCAGACCACCTCCGGAGATGCCTCCGAGTTCGCTTTGTGTAAATCCGAATTGGTTTCCCCAATCCTTCAAAATGAACCCGCGAACCGAGAAGCCGATCCCGGCGGCGATGAGCGTCATGAAGCTAGCCCAGAAAAGCAGCTTCTCATTGATCCCAGAGGACGCGGGTGCCCCCATTATTTTCGGCGAACTTGCCATCGGATGCGGACTCCAAGAAGAGAGGTACCGAAGTACGGGAAAGTGTGGGGATGATACCAACCCCGATTGATGAGGGCCACTAAATTGATTGGCGTGCGAATGGAATGGGGCTAAATGTGAAAGGATCCCAACGGCTCCGGAATGCACTCCGGAACCATGGTGTCGAGCAACTCACACTTCCGGCATGATGTACTTGCGGAGCACCGAGTAGTACGCTTCGCAGCGTTCGAGCCACAAGCCGGGGTCGCTCGGCATGTACATTTTCATCGGCCGGAAATCGACGATCACCGCCACGCGGTTCGCATCGATCTTGTTCATTTTCAACGACACTTCAATCGGTTCCCGGCCCCGACCGATGGAACGCCACGATCCGGACAGGAACGAAAAGACCCCACTGCGGCCGGCCGGATCTTTCCAACCCGGTGGCAGTTCGAGCCGAACGCGGATCAACCCCGGCTCGTTTTCCACGACTTGCCCCTGAACTTCTTCGATGAAGCCCCGGAGCTTGATCGCGGCCAGTTTTTCCGGCAAGCACGCTTCCAACGTGTCCGACAAAATAAATCGGTCGTCGATGTCGTCGATCAGTACCGACGACATCGCGGAGACTTGAATCTGCGTCGGTTCCGGCGGCGTGTAATCGGCCGGTTTGCTCGCATCCCAGCAATCCCAGCCGACGCCGCGCGAAAACTGATCGCACAGTTCTTTCATGTTCTGGTGGCGTTCGCTCGGATATTTCGACAACGCGATTTGCACGGCCGCTTCCACCACGGCCGGAATGTGTCCGGCGCCGACGCGGTTGAACCGAGGTGGCGTATCGCGGACGTGGGCGGTGAGCAGCTTCTGCTGATCTTCGTAGTCGAACGGCAACCGGCCGGTCAGCAGTTCATAGAGCATCACCCCGACGCTGTAAATATCGGCGCGGGCGTCGGTGCTGTCGCCTCGGATCATCTCGGGGCTGACATACGCCGGCGTTCCGCAGGCGAAGATCGGCCCTTGCCCGGTGAGTTCAGCCAGTTGAATATGGGGCTTCGCCGTGAACCCGGCAAAGCCGAAGTCCATGACGCGGATCGATTCTTGATCCGTACCGTGATTCAAGACCATCAAGTTGGCGGGTTTTAAATCGCGGTGGACGATGCCCCCGAGCTGGGCGGCGTACAAGGCGTGGGCCAACGGCCCGAGGAGCAGCCCGACTCGATCCGGGTGCATAATGCGATCGCGCTGCATTACGGCTTCCAGGGTGATGCCCGGGATGTATTCCAGCACGAGGCACGACCCGAGTGGATCGTCGAGCGAGGCGTCGAGTAGTCGAACCACGTACGGGTGTTGGAAGCCGAGCATCGACTGGACTTCGGCTTCGAAGAATTGGCGGAACCGCGGGGCGATGGTCGCCTCGTCTTTGATCCGCTTGACGACGACGCGGGAATTGGGATCGCTCGCCGATTGGGACAGGAAGACGTGCGCATTGCTCCCTTCGCCGAGATACTTCCGGACGCGGTATTTGCCGAGGAACGTCTGGCCGATGTAAGCATCCGCATCGTGGCGCGGTGGTGCCGCCGTGAGAGCGATCGGCGTTTCTTCAACCCGTTTGGCAGACGACCCGAAAAGCCGCATCAGGCGTAACCTCAAAACTATCGGCCGCGCGGAACCGGAATGTTCCGATTTCAGCGCTGTAGCTTAGTTCGCGTTCTCATCGCAAGCAAATCGGCGCGCGGTTCCAGGTGCCGTCTCGCAAACTTTCTGGCAACTTCGGAGCGGTTCACGCCTCTCCCTCTCCCTTTTCGCCGCGTACGCTGGTAAAACGATGACTCCGTTGGAGGAGATGACTTATGGCCGCGCTGCGATATTCCCCGTCCGCGTTTTTGCTCATCACAATTGCATTCTCAATGGGATGCAATCCGGAACCGGGCACTCTCCGCACCGCGAAGCCGGCCGAGCTGCCCCCAGCCAGCGAGGCCGACTGGAAACCACCCGTGCGGCCGCCGCAGTCGTCCCCCGAGGCCCAAAAGAAGTTAGAAGCACTCTTGGCCGCGCACACCGGTGGCAAACCCGAACTGTTGGCCAAGCTGAAAAATTGCACGTTCATTCGCAATGGGGCGATTGTCGTCCACGGGCCACCGGGATACGCGGCCACTCAAACCGTCGATGTCGCCTGGCCCACCCGATTCAAACACACCACGGAATTGACTGCCGCCGCAAATACGACCAACGCGGTCGGTCTCACCCCCGATGGCAATTGGCTGGCGGAAAGCAGCCGGCCCTTGGGGGAAACCGCCCCGGCCACTCTTCCCAAAAAGAAGCTGACCGAAGAAGTGCTCATCATGGCGCAGCGGCAAATGCAGGAAGACGCGTGCTTCCTCCTCTTTCCGTATGCCGACTCGATGACGCGGGTTCAGATCGCCGACGATGCCAAGATCGGTGAGCGCGAGTGTTACGGTTTGCATGTCTGGACGCCGGCGCTTGAATGCGTGATGCTGCACGTCGACAAGAAAACCGGCACTATGGTACGGATGACCTTTCTGGGCTACGAGAACGGCCACGATGTGTTGAAGGTGCTGCTCTTCGACAATTTACAAGAGTTCGGCGGCGTGAAGCTACCTGCCAAAGTCTACTTGCGAGCCGGGAGCTTCGACATCGCCGAATGGCGGAGTTTGAAGGTCACGTTCGACAAAACCTTTGACCCCAAATTCTTCGACAACCCGTAAAAGACGGCCCCAAGCCCAGATGAAGAGGAACGCGGATGACGCGGACAAAACAGGATGAACAGGATCGATTTCTCTGCGATCCTCTTAATCGCGGGCATCATCCGCGTCATCCGCGTTCTTCTTGGGTATGACTAAGAACCCCAGATGAAGAGGAACGCGGATGACGCGGACAAAACAGGATCAACAGGATCGATTTATTTGAGATCCTCTTGATCTCCGGCATCATCCGCGTCATCCGCGTTCCTCTTGGCTGTCACCCAACCGCCTACTTCCGTTGACCCACTCCGGCTAATCGCTAAAACATCCATTCTTGTTCTTTCTGGGTACCTTCGGAGTTTCGGTTCCATGTCGCATTCGATCACGCGCTTGTACGGGTTGGGTCTCACGCCGGGCAAATTGCGGGGCTTGCAACGCATCAGCAACCCGAACGGCACGCTGACCATGGTTGCCACCGACCAGAACAGTTCCATGATCAACATGATGAAAGCCGCCCTCGGCACGGAACCGACCTACGAAGAAGTGGCCGACGCCAAAGTGATGCTGTCGAAATCGCTCTCGCCGTTTTGCAGCGGCTTGCTCGTCGATGGCTACTACGGCTACGCCAGCACCGTCGCGGCCCACGCGGTTCCGGCCAGCACCGGATTGTTGGTGCGCGTCGAGAAATCGGGTGCGACCAAGAACAAAGCCAATGCCCCGTGCGGCGAAGTGGAACCGGGTTGGAGCGTGGCCAAGATCAAGCGAGCCGGTGCCGACGCCGTCAAGTTGCTGGCCCAGTTCGAACCGAGTGAGCAGGACTCCGCCGAACGGAACTTCCAATTCACCCAGCAGATTTACAACGAGTGCATCGACCACGACATCTTGTTCTTGCTCGAGCCGATCCACTTCCCGTACGGCAAAGAAGACGCCAAAACGCCGAGCGTGGTCGCCCGCAAAGCGAACACCGTCATCGAGAGCGCCCGCATCCTCAGCCGCCTGTGCGACGTGTACAAATCGGAATTCCCCGGCACCATGGGCGTGGAATCCGACGCGGTGCTGATCGACAATCTGAAGAAGTTGAACGACGCCTGCACGAAGCCGTGGGTGCTCCTCAGCGCCGGCGTCGATTACGACGTCTATAAAAAGCAAGTGGAGATGGCGATGAAAGCCGGGGCGAGCGGGATTCTCGGCGGTCGGGCCTTCTGGAAAGAATTCTTTACTTACAAGACACCGGCCGAACGACAGAAGTTCGCCGACACGGAATGTGCCCGCCGGGTCAAAGAGACCGACGCCATTGTCCGCACCGGCACACCGTGGTTCGCCAAGTACGGCTACACCACGGAAGATCTCGGCCAGATGCGCGCCGCCGAGGGCTGGCACGCCCGCTATGCGGGTGGCACCGCCGGCGCCGGCGCCGGCAAAGTCGAGGCCGGCGGGGTTTATTGATCATTTGGAAAGGCCCGCAGTTTGAACCGCTCGGGGGTTTCGGCGGGTCTTTGCTTGCGATCATCTTGAATGGTGAATTGGCCAGTGGGGGATGCTTTAGTTGCGTCAGCGGCCCCTTTCGCCTTCCTGTACCGAAGCATTTCGAATGCACGATTCATCCCAACACATTAATCAGAACACAAAAGTTAGAATTGACCAAATCGAATGCCCGGCTGTTAAAGGATTGGCTCTTCCCGGATTCCTGTGGGTGAAATCGCACCCGCTACCCACCTGAACATACTGTTTTTCTAGGCCGGAATGGACTTTCCGGCCCCTCGGAAATCGGTTCTGATTTCCGGATGCCCAAAAACCACTCCCTCCGCGACGCCTATCGGCACCCCG